>CALGRI010000350.1 GCA_937880875.1 uncultured Pseudomonadota bacterium | reverse complement strand
ATGGGAAATGAACCGAATGATAATGCAGCTATTCGTATACCACCGCCGTTATTTTTCTTTGCATGTTTGGGAATTGGTCTTTTGTTGGAATACCTTTCACCCATTCATCTGGTCAGTATTTCATTAATCACTCGGGTTCTTGTCGGCGGAACATTTATACTTATTTCCATTTATTTTGCATTGAGTGGATTTGTTGTACTAATCAAGAATAGGACTCCATTTGACACTGCAAAATCCACAGTTAAGATAGTACAAGAAGGTCCATATCGTTTTTCACGAAATCCATTGTATCTATCACTATTGCTTCTATTATTTGGAATTTCAGTTTTAATTGTCTCTCTCTGGCTACTCTTCACCTTACCGATTCTCTATATTCTTTTTTTATTCAAAGCTGTGAAACCTGAAGAGAGCTATCTGTCACAAAAATTTGGAGAAGAATATTTGGCTTATTCATCAAAAGTAAGACGATGGATTTAAAAAAAAATTTATAACTCTGATGAATTAGAAAAATCAGCAACTACCGAGGATTCCTCGGTGGTTCGACAGGATGGATACCTCCTTTTCGTTTGATGTTCCCTTTGGTCACTCTCACCTGCGGGGTCCCTCCCTTGTTTTCGGCTAATACTTGTGTTAATGCTATATGCATCAACAGGATTCACGTATAGGGGACTTTCACCCCATTAGTTCACGCCCATACCGGGCGTACACAACTCGCTAAACCAGACTGCCAGAACGTGAGCGGTTCTTCGCAAACATCTTTCGGCGGCTGGTTAGCTTTGCGTTAAAGCGGCTGAAACCATAACAAAAATGGGACCACGATTAAAAAACTTACAGGTTTACATATTCTCTAATTTGCAGCTAAAATTCATGCAAATTAACTGATTTTTAAACAAATGGTTTGAAAAATCCTATTATTGCATATATAAACTATGCATTAGGAGGTATTCTTAAACATGGTATCTATAGAATCAAAAAATCTTGAACAGAGCCTATCCGAAGGGCAATTGGTGAACCGCACCTGGCTCAAGAAGCGTGGCTTTAATCGCTACAGAGTGGATTACGCATTGCGGGCAGGCAAGCTGGAAGCTTTGAGCCAGGGTGTTTACCGGCGGCCGGGGCCGCCACTCAAGTGGGAGCATGTGGTCTACTCCTTGAATGAGATGGGGTATTCGGTTCATGTGGGAGGTCGGAGTGCCCTTGAATTGCAGGGCTTCGCCCACTATCTTCCGCTGGGTGGTATTCAGCGTGTAGACCTGTACAGCACTGAGAATATACCCGCCTGGACGTTCAGCGTTTCAGATTCTTTCAAATTTGAAATCCATACCAGACGACTATTTAAAGAGATACCGGAGACAGCAGTATTCACCAGACCATTTGGCGCCTGGGATTGGCCGATTTTCCATAGTACACCAGAGTTGGCCCTGGTTGAACTATTGGCTATAGTTCGGGAAACTGCTGATTTTTCAATGGCTGATAAATTTTTTGAAGGGGCTGTTAATTTAAGGCCGCGCATTGTTCGTGATGTGCTGATGGCCTGTAATCAGGTGAAGGCCAAACGACTTTTTTTATGGTTCAGCGATCGCCATGACCATTCCTGGCGTCAAGCACTGGAACTTGAGGGGGTTAATTTAGGCCGAGGTAAACGCATGTTGGTCAAAGGGGGGGCATATGATGCCGACTATCTGATAACGATTCCCAGGGATATGGCTGAAAAAAATGAACACTCCCTATACTGATCAAGTGCGATTGCTGGTGAACTTATTGCCAATTGTAGAAAAACAAACATGTTTTGCCTTGAAAGGTGGTACTGCCATAAACCTGTTCTTGAGGAATATGCCGCGTTTATCCGTGGATATTGATTTAGCCTATCTTCCGATAGAAGATCGAGACACCAGCTTGACTGGCATTGATAATGCTCTTGAGGAAATTATTGAGGATATTGAAAAACGAATCCCGCGTGCACAGGTAAAAGCTTTGGTGCTAAAAGGTGCTGGTAAACGTTATAAATTATTGGTGCAGCAAGGCAGTACGAATGTCAAAGTCGAAGTAACACCCGTACTACGGGGCAGTGTCTACCCTGTAGAGAAACGCCGGATATCAGAAAATGCCGAGCAGGCATTTGGATTTGCCAGTGCGACACTGCTGAGCTTTGAGGATCTGTTTGCCGGAAAAATATGTGCAACATTAGATCGGCAGCATCCACGGGATCTATATGATACATATTGGCTGTTACAAAACGAAGGTATTAATGAACGTTTGAAGGACGCTTTTCTGGTATATCTGATGAGCCATAACCGGCCCATGGCTGAACTTTTGGCACCCAAATCTCAGGATATTTCACCACTGTATCGAACAGAGTTTGAGGGAATGACATTTGAGGCTATCGATGTTGAACGATTGCAGGATACTCTGCCACAGCTGGTTAACAAAATCCATGGTGCTTTGAGCGATGATGACAGGCGTTTTTTGCTGGACCTCAAGCAGGGAAATCAGGATTGGAAAAAATTTCAGTTGCCAGAAGTGGAGATGTTACCAGCCATCCAATGGAAGCTGCTGAATCTGGCACGGATGAATCCAGACAAGCGTCGGCAGGCTGCTGATAAACTGGAAAAGATATTATACAGATAACTGTTTTTGAATCCTAAAGAAAAGATTCAACAAGAAACAGGATTATTTCAAATATGACGCGGGAAATCATGACTCAAAAGATAACAAGAATTCCGATTTCCTCAATTATCCTTGATGAAGATATTTATCCGAGAAAGGGCATTGATCACAGGCGTGTGGGTATATTTGCCGAAAACATCAGGGACAGTTTCAGGTTTGATCCCATTGAGGTGGAGTTGGTTCCTGACAAGGCTGATATATTCCGCATGAACCGCCTGGGCATCCCCCAGGACAGGATGGCAAAGAGATTGGGGTTAGATCAAAAAACAATTCATTACCATTTAGGGAAAATGCCAGTATTGGCAAATTCCCTAAATGGCGATTTACGTGTGACCTTCAGGTTATCCCGTGGTTTTACCGTTGCCCAGGTGGCTGAAAAAGACGGGATGGTATCATACGCATATCATCCAGGCCCCCATCGACCCAGCGCTTCAGTGCAGGAGTTGTTTTTGCAATGCAGAAAAAAGGTATACTGGGCGTTACCAGCAGGTATGTGATCATCCTGAATCAACAGGGATTGGAATAATATAGTTCCAAACTAATAGCCTATGAATCTAAAGATGAATAAAGAAGAAAAAGAAAAGATCAGCAGGAGACACACCTAAAAAAGGACAACAACAAAGGTTCTCTCCCAAGAACAATCGAAGTAAGGCGATGGCCGTGTGGCATCAAAAAGAGCTTGAAACAATCAATGTGACTCAACCAAATAATGTTAAGAAATTGAAAAAATAAATGCCACTATTTTGCGGACACATATAACATGCCCTGGTTGCAGAAATTGGATATAAAAAATATTGACTTGGGAAAAGGGAAACGACAGGTTGCAGCCAATGGAATTCTAAATAAAAAATATCAAATAACAGTCCCTAACTTACAGAAAGAGATTTCTGATAAAATGGGCCTTTTACGAGTTCCTTCAAGGAATGTGAATGACTGATAAAGAAAAAAATAAAGCGGAATCATTTAACTGAAACGATGAATTAATCAAAGGTTTCTCCATGGAAAACCGATTAGGAACCGAATATGCGTCCTTGAACGACACGGCGTTTATTCCCAAATACAGAGCCTCTTGCTTTTGTGGGGCTGTTCGATACGAGGTTAGCGCCGATCCCGTGGATGCAAAAATTTGCCATTGCCTGACTTGTCAGAAACTGCACGGTGCTCCCATGCAGTGGGCTGCCATATTTCACAAGCGCCATGTGAGGCTTACTGCAGGATTCAATCACCTGCATTTTTTTAATAGCGAACAAAGCTGCCACGAACGCCTTTTGCCTTGCAAGATCAGCTGCGGAAGGTGTGGTACACCCATTGCCGATGAAGGGCGTAGGATGTGGCTTGCCTTTCCCACGTTGTTTGATTTCGGGCATTGTGCTGAGGTTCCGGATTCACTCAAACCAACCTGCCATATTTTCTATGGCACGCGGGTCATCGACATTTTGGATGATCTGTCCAAGTGGTCTGGGCACAAGAACCATTCCAATCTGATGATGGCTGGAAAATCTCACATGATATAAAAAATATGGCAGTTGCCGTTTTTTTAAATCCTGTTGAAACACTGTATCCCCTCTTTAACGGCCCGTTCGGCACTGGCCAGAGCGCCTTCCAGATAACCGCCCAGCTGGTCATCGGTTTCTGTGCCGGCCAGCAGAACCTGGTTGTCCCAGATACTATTTTTCCCGTCCGGCGGATTGAACAGGGGATGCTCATGGGGACCTCTTTGGTCAAATTCAGTGGCCGTGAACCGTTCCTGAGCCCAATCCTTTAAATAAAAAACCTGGGGGTGGCCGGCCGGAGATCCGAACATCAGGTCGAGCTGAGCAAGGATGGCCTGTTTAAGGGCTTTCGGCTCCCTTCGCTGGGCCGCCGGAACACTGACGAATCCGGTGAGGCCGTATGGGGCGTTGGGTTCCCGGTTGGAACCGTCGTGGATTTCACCCAGAGGACCATATTGGCTGAAGGCCTGACCGGAAAGGCCAGCCTGCCGCCAGTGGGGAGAGGGATATAGAGCAAAAAATTTGGCGTGTCCTGCCATCCATGTTTTGGTTTTCAGCATGGCCTGGGTCAGGACCGGAGACAAGTCCGGGGTAAACAGGATACTGGCTGCAGCCAGCCTTGGGGGAAGGGCCAGGATAACTTTTCGGGCCTTGAACCAGGTCCGTTTTTCCTGTTCCAACTCGCCCACCCCAACCCGAATGCCGGTTTCCCGCTTTTGGATTTCACAGACCGGGTGGTTCAGGCGGACAGCATCCCGGGGAAGGTTATTAAAAAAATGGTCCACCAAGGCGATCATACCCCCTGAAATCCTCCATCCCTCAGGCTCCATGGGGTAGCCTGAAATAGTCCTGGGGGTGCCGTCTGGCAGCTGAAATCTGCCTAGTCCGGATTAATACTGAGGATAGGCATCAAGGCCCATCTCTTTGACCAGTCGGGAAATTCTCGGGTTAAAGGCTGGCCAGAACCAGGACGGGCCAAGGTCTGTGGAGAAATTGTCATGTTTGGGGCATTGGATCCGGCCACCGATCCGGTCCCGGGCTTCCAGCAATATAAAGGATTTATTTTCCCTGGACAAAAGCCAGGCCGCATAGACGCCGCTCAGGCCCCCGCCCACAATCAGGGTATCAATATCAGTCATTCTTACTTCTTGTTTTCAATTGCAAGGACTCATTGTTGGAACTGAGCCTCGGTTAAATGGATTATTCTCCCATTTCACTCAAATATCAATATTTTTCCGCTGGGTCTATGACAAATTTTATACGCTTTTTTATGAATAGCATGTGAGAATAGGGTCAGACCGGACAAAAAGAATGCCATGAACCCTCCGGCATGGAAAGAAGCACCCGCTGTTTTCGAATCCTTAAACAATGATCCTGATATCCGGGCAATTATTGTTGCAGGAAAAGGCCCGGCCTTCTGTGCGGGTATCGATATCCGCCGCAAGCGTCGGCTGTGGGAAATCATTTTTGAAAAGTTAGCTGAATGTCCCCCACGTATAGGGAAGTTGACTTCGTGTGCGTACACAAAACCATCATATTGGAGACCATAATATCTGAATCTATACCCGAAAGATTGGAAAAACAACTCAAATACCACCTCGGCGAGGCAGTTCCTACTCACGCCGCCTATGACATTCACGCAGCTCTGAAACTGTCCGAAATTCTTGAAGCCAAAGGATATTCCTTTCAACTGAAAGACCTCTGCCCCAAAAGCATGAACGAAACCCAGTGGCGTGCGATTTTCCTCAAGGATGGCGAGAAATTTTCAGCCGATGATCCGCAATCATCGGTGGCGATCTGCACGGCAGCCGTCGACGCGCTGACCAACCAGTAGTCGGATGTATAGCAATGGGGTCCACACCTTGATACATTGTGAGCCGGTCTTGTTCCGATTCCCATCTGCATAAATCCCGTTCGGTTAAAACCATCTTTAAGCGGGGACTTGACGGCAAACAGGTCGGGGTATTCGCCTCCCGGACCCCAGACAGGCTCTCAAGGATCGGTATCCAGGATGTAAGGCTCCTGGATATCAAGGGCAACACATTGTTTGTCAAAGGACTGGATGCCATCAGCGGGACTCCGGTGCTGGATATAAAATTAAAAATTTGATTAAGGTATCTTAAGATATGAAAGCCAAAAACAAACATATTTCAACCGAATGTTATCCATGTATATTTCAGCAACTTGTATCTATCGCAACACTTATGAAGATGGATGAGGCGGGGAAAAAAAGCCTCTTGGAAAAGTCTATGCAATATCTTCTGGAAACTCATGGTAATGGTATTGTTGTTCAACACATTATAAGGAAAGCTACCGATACAGTAATTGACATGATGAACAAGCCAAGCGACTTTGATCCATATAAAACAATAAAGACTTACTCCAACGATATTGCTTTGGAACATTACCAAATGTTTAAAACAAAGATCAAAGAATCCAGGGCGCCTCTTCAAACAGCCTTGAAAATCGCAGCTGCCGGCAATATTATTGATTTTGGAGCTAAGAATCATGTTGATCTTGACATTGAAAAAGAGCTTGGCTCGATTGATCAACGTGGATTTGGAATTTATCACTATGATGAATTTTACAAACGCCTTTCATCTGCAAGCGTTCTATTATATATCTGTGACAATTCGGGAGGGAGAGATTGTTTTAGACAAGATTTTCATAGAGGAAATAAAAAAGGCTTTTCCCTCATTAGATATTACCTGCGCAATGAGAGAAAGACCGATTATCAACGACGCTGTGCTAAATGATGCCCTTTACGTTGGACTTGACCGGGTGGCGACAGTTATTTCTTCTGGAAGTATTTATCCTGGAACGATTCTTGATGAAACTTCGTATGAATTTAGAAAACTCTTCGATAAATCAGATTTGATTATTTCCAAAGGACAAGGCAACTTTGAAACATTGCTTGATACGGCTACCGGAAAGATATTCTTTATCCTGAGAATCAAGTGTGAGATGATAGCAAGACTATCTAATACACAGCGGGGGGATTTAGTTCTTATGTTAGGCAAACATTAGTTGACAGAGCGGGGAATAAAAAATGAATTTAAAAATAAGCATTCTCGAAGGGCTTTTCACAGTTCACCGGTTTTCACAAGATCATGAAATCCCAAAACAGATCTATGAGGGTCAATTTTATAGTATCACTAAAACTGAGGATGAACTGTCAATAGTCTGCAGTTCATCTGTACTTGAGGTTTCAGAAAACTCAGAAACTGATTGGTCTTGTATTAAAGTTATGGGGCCTTTGGACTTCGCCTTAACTGGTATTTTGGCTGATCTCTCAACAATTTTAGCCAAAGCCGACGTCAGCATTTTTGCAATATCAACCTTTGATACAGATTACATACTGGTAAAATCAAAAAAGTTGCCTGTTGCCGAAAAGGCGTTACTGCAAGCAGGGTATTCTTTTAACACATGAATATGATTTCATATGGCATAGAAGCACTTGGTTTTGGAAAATGGTTCCAGGATAGAGTTGATCCTGCGGGTTTGAATGGGTTTGATATTGCAAGAGTGACTGCTGTTCATAAAGACAGCTACACAATAAATAAGGGGGAGAATGATGTTTTTGCTGAGCTGATTGGGAAAATGGTTTTTAGTGCGGCTTCTCCGCTTGATTATCCTGCTGTAGGAGATTGGGTCTACGCAACTTTCTATGATGAAAATACCTTTTCAATAATTCATAATGTATTATCCAGAAAATCACTACTTAAACGGAAAACGCCTGGAAAAAGAATTGATTTTCAATTAATTGCCGCCAATATCGATGTTGCACTCATTGTCCAATCTCTGGATACCAATTTTAACATCAGGAGACTTGAGCGATATTTGGTGATGGTCAGGGATAGCAATATCGAGCCAATTGTATTGTTGAGCAAAAGTGATCTTCTCGATAAAAAAGATATCGAAAACAGGGTAACAGAAATCCATAAAATAATGCCCTTTTTGCAGGTTCAGCCATTTAGCAATGAAGATGAAGCTAGTTTGAAAAACGTTAAAGACCTTTTGTATCCTCGGCAAACATATTGTTTGTTGGGATCTTCCGGTGTTGGCAAAACAACCTTATTAAACAATCTGGTTGGCGACTCTATATATACAACAAAGACCGTTAGAAAAAAGGACAGCAAAGGCAGGCATGCCACAACGCACCGGCAACTGATAAAGTTAGACTGCGGAGCAATGCTGATAGACACTCCAGGGATGAGAGAACTCGGTAGTTTTTCTGTAGAAACAGGTATTAATGAAACATTCACTGAAATTGCAGCGCTATCAGAAAAATGTCAATTTAATGATTGTACCCATACTAATGAAAGCGGATGTGCCGTTATTAACGCAGTGAAAACTGGGCAAGTGCCGGAAAAAAGATATCAAAATTATTTAAAAATGAAAAAAGAATCAATTTATAATGAAATGTCATATTTAGAGAAAAAACAAAAAGACAAACAGTTTGGAAAGTTAATTAAAAGTGTAATGAAGCAAAAGAAAAATCGGAGATAGCACCTAACCAGGCAGATTAACTCGGAACCTGTTTGCTGCAAACCTGGATAAACTATTGCTGAAAACAATTGGTTCCTGAGCTAAATGAAAATAAGCTGTTGTGGATTTTAAGGGGACAGGGCCTCAAAAATATATTATACTATTCGCCTTGATAAAAAAAACAAGAAAAGGCAATAGGTCGTCTGGAGAATCAAAATGTATGTCCCGCTTCATTACCAGGTTTCAGAATATGATTGTGTCCCGACAGCATTTATTAATGCCGTCACCTATCTGTTTGAGAGAAATGAAATTCCACCCATGGTGATCAGCCATATCTACCTGTACAGCCTGGATACCGTGGGAAGAAACGCCATGTTCGGTATCGGGGGGACCAGCAAGTATGCGGCCCGCCTGCTTGGAAACTGGCTCAATTCCTATAAAATGAAAAAATTTTCAGTCTATACGGAGTTCCTTGAAAAATATGAGGTCAGCCTGATAGCCGGCAGCCGGATTCATACCTGTCTCCAGGATAAGGGAATCGTCCTGTGCAATATGTTCCTGACCCCCAAAGAAGAGCATTATGTCCTAATTCTTGATATGGATGAGGAATGGGTCTATATTTTTGATTCCTACCGGCGGGTATCCATCCGGGGAATGAAGGATAATGTCCAGATCCTGCCGTGTGAAGATGGGCGGTCCCCGAACCTGAAGATCAGGAGGAGCTGGATCACCCAGGAGACAAACAAGCGGTTCTGCCTCGCCCCGATCCATCTTCGAGAAAGCCTGCTGGTCTGGAGAAATGCGTGAACATCCTCCACACCTCTGACTGGCACATCGGCCGGTGCCGGTGCCATCTATTCCCAGAACGACAACGCACCGGGTCTCACTGGAGATGGATATGCCTTGGCCCTGAACGCGGGGCTCGAGCTTAAGGACATGGAATTTGTACAATTTTATCCCATGGTTCGGGTAAAAGGGGGGCAGGTGCATTTTCAAGTTAAACCGAATTTTGAGGAGTTTAAAGTGGGCGGAAGAACACGATCAAATATTAAAATTGGATCATCAGTTAAAATAGTATTAAAACAGGACCAGCGAAGTGGAAGACTTACAGAAGGCGAAGTGAAAGACATTCTTACAAATTCCCCAAAACATCCTCACGGAATTAAAGTTCGTCTTACTAATGGTCAAGTGGGACGGGTGAAAGAGATCTGTGATTAAAACAGAAAATGATGGCCTGCTTGAAAGCATACTGAATCCTTTTTTATTTTTAAATCCACTTATGACCCAAGAGGCAGGGATAAAACTTTTCCAGGCATTTCCCACCATCATCTTTTTCTCTGCTTTTGGTGCTTTTTTAATTCATGAATTTGTTTAGCAGAAATATTCAACTTTTGTTATGGCTTTAATTCTGATAATTCAATAGACGGAATACTTTTGAGTAGGAGCAAAGATAGTTAGTTAAAGTAAATTAAGGTGGCGTGAAATTTTCTTTTAAATTATGACATACTGCTGTCCCATGGCGGTTAATTTAAAACATAGAGAGGAGACAACATGACAGATCAAGCATGGAAAACAGCCTTCTGGCCGGAGGGCGTGGCAGTAAACTGCAACCCCGTCTACACCCCGGCAGAGCTGAATCTCCAGCTCAAGGATTCAGAATCAAAAATGGTCTTCTGCATGGACCACCCTCTTTTTTACCCCAATATCGGTAAAGTCCTGCGCCGTGTTCTGAGGGACGAAGCAATGAGGGGGGTCTAATAAATGCCGCGATCCAAAAAACTTGGCTGGAAAAAAAATCTGGTTTCTCCAGAAGAAGCATTAATGAAAATCAGACCTGGGATGACTATTTTTATTGGGACCGGTCCTGCAGCGCCTCTAACCCTTATGAAAACTCTTTTGAAATCTGATGAAAACAATGTCAGGGATCTTGAATTTGTTCAACTGGCCATCCAGGGAAATGTAATCCTCTCTGTCAAAGATCTCCACATTCAAAATTATCGTTTAAAAACATTTTTTTCAGGATTTGTTTCATCACAAACCATTAAGTCTGGACTGATAGACCTGATTCCAGCCTATTCATCTGAAATCCCTGAACTTATTAATAAAGGGAAAATTCCCATTGATGTGGCCTTTATCCAGATCACACCACCAGATTCTGCTGGCTATTGCAGTTTTGGTGTTGCTGTGGATGTTGCGAGGGAAGCCATGAATAAAGCCAGCCTGGTTGTTGGAGAAATCAATAGCGATATGCCTTTTACCTATGGAGACACCTTTGTTTCCATAAAAGATTTTGATCTTCTGGTTAACTCAACCAAAGAGCCGGTTCCCCTTGAGCGATATCAAGTTAGTGAACAGATGAAAAAAGTTGCTGAAAATGTAGCTTCTGTCATTAAGGATGGGGATTGCCTTGGTTTTTCAAACGGCTCAATGTTTGAAGCGCTTGTACCACACCTGAAAGGTAAAAAAGATTTAGGAATTCATTCTCTTTATTTTACCGATGCCATGGCAGAGCTTGTTAAAAGTGGTGCTGTTACCAATTCAAGAAAGACTCCATTTCGTGGCAAATCTCTGACTTCCTATGCCATGGGGTCAAAAAATCTCATGAAATGGCTCCACCGCAACCCTTTGGTTGAATTTCAAGGCACTGACTTTGTCTGCAACCCCATATTTATCGGAAAAATCCCGCAATTTGTTGCCTTATATCAGGCGGAAAAGGTAGACCTGTTAGGTGGTGTTGCGTTTCCTTTAACAGGATCGGTCATCACAGGCCCGGGAGAGGTAATTGATTTTTTTCAAGGTGCGGAAGCTTCTGAAGAAGGATGTACAGTAATAGGCCTTACCAGTCGTAACCTTAAAGGGAAATCCAATATATTATTTTCATTAATGGACTATCCCAATCAACTCAGGCTTCGGGAATCCGTATATATGATTGCAACTGAATACGGTGTGGCCAATCTGAAATGGAAAACTTTAAGGGAAAGAGCCCAGGCCATGATAGAAATTGCTCACCCGGATGATCGTCAATTCCTTATGGAGCAGGCAAAAGAGAAAAACCTTCTTTACGCCAACCAGATTTTTATCAGTCATTCAACACACCTTTATCCGACCCATATTTCCTGCGATGCCATCTTTAAAGGTGGAATCCCCATAAGGTTCAGGGCGATCAAACCATCTGACGAAGAACAGATGCGTCGTTTTTTCTATCGATTTTCTGATGAAGCAAAATTTTACCGATTCTTTTATAGTGTCAAAACCATGGCCCATGATAAAATGCAGGAGTATGTCAATATCGACTACAGCAAAGAAATGTCCATTGTTGGGTTAAGCGGTAATCCGGGAGATGAAACCATTGTCGCGGAAGCAAGGTTTGTAAGGGATGACCGCTCCTATTACGGAGAAGTGGCCTTTCTCATCGACGATTCTTTACAAGGGCTCGGAATTGGCAGCTATATACTGAACCTCCTGATACAAATGGCCAAGGAGCAAGGACTTATGGGGCTGACTGCTGAAGTATTGTCCGATAACCTGCCAATGAAAAAGGTATTTGAAAAGGCAAATTATCCAATGGAGGCTCAATTGGAAAACGGTGTTTATAGTCTTACCATGCATTTTAATGAATAAAGAAAACTGAAAAAAAAGGAGCAGACCATGAATAGTTTTATGAAATATCTTGTGATCCTGGTGAGTGCCTTTATATGCTTTAATACTGCAAATGCTGCTAAAAAAGAAATCAACATCATTCATACAAATGATCTTCATTCCCATTTTTTGGGGTTTTCTCCCAACCAGGATTATACACCTGAAACTGTTATGGATGATGATACTCTTGGCGGGTGGGCACGAATCTCAACAATGATCAAAAAGATCAAAGATCAAAGTAATGGCCCGGTCCTGGTCCTGGATGGTGGAGATTTCCTCATGGGCTCTTTCTTTCATGTGCTGGCCAGGGAAAAAGCCTTTGAAATTGAGCTGCTTGGAAAAATGGGGTATGATGCTGTCACCCTTGGAAATCACGAATTTGATCTAAAACCCAAGGGGCTTGCTCAGATCCTTGATGCTGCCCAAAAACAAGACAATCAGCCTGCCATTCTATCGTCCAATATGGTTTTCAGTGACGAAAGCCCTGATGATGATTCCCTTGAACAGGCCTTTTTAAAAGGACTTATCAAACCCTATACCATCATAGAAAAGGAGGGGGTCAAATTTGGGATATTCGGGCTCATGGGGCTGGACGCAGCTGAAAAAGCACCCTTTTCAAAACCGGTTTCATTCAGTGATCCTGTTGTGGCTGCACAAAAAATGGTTGAGACCCTGAAGGGCAAGGTTGACATTATTATCTGCCTGTCCCATGGCGGCCTGAACCCCAACAAAGAAAAATCGGAAGATGAGCTCCTGGCACAAAAGGTGGACGGCATTGATGTGATCATCAGCGGTCATACCCACACAAAAATGGAAGCCCCGATTACCATAAACAACACCCTGATTGTTCAGGCCTGGGAGTATGGCAAGCAGATTGGTCACATCAAGCTTGCCCTTGAAAACCAGAAGGTCCGGGTGTCAGATTATCAGGCCATTTCCATTGATGACACTATTCCCGGTGATCCTGAAATCTCAGATATCATTACGGCCTATGAAGAGCAGATTGACCAGAAATTTTTAAAGGAGCATGGATTGTCCTTCAGAAAAACTGTGGCACAGACCGGTTTTGATCTGGAACTTAAAGAGGAAGAATCTCCTCTGGGAAACTTTCTGGCCGATTCCATACGCTTTGTCATAAAGAAATATTCAGAAGATTTTAACCCCTTTGCCGATGTTGCCATTATTTCAAACGGGGTGATCCGGGATAATCTTTTAAAAGGGAAAACAAACAGCATCCAGGCCTGCGACCTTTTCAGGTCAATATCCCTTGGTATTGGCCTGGACGGAACTTTGGGGTATCCATTGATTTCAATGTACATCAC
>CALGRI010000349.1 GCA_937880875.1 uncultured Pseudomonadota bacterium | reverse complement strand
AAAAGATTCCATTCTCTTTTCCATTGATCACCATAAGGGATCAGAGGAACAGCAGTTTGATGAAGCGTATTTTGACCCGGATTTGTTTGACCCTAAATTATCAAGAGTGAATACCTTCCCATTTTTTCAGGAAACCATCACCCGGACATCCCTTGAAAATACAGTGGTGCCAATTGTTGCAGCATCAGGCATTGCCGGGAAAATGTGGAAAACACCTATTTCAATGCTGTTTATAGATGGAGGACATTCCTTTGAGGCATGTCATGAAGATTTTTTGACCTGGGCCTGCCATATCAAACCCAACGGGTTTCTGGTGATTCATGATATTTTCACAGACCCTGAAAAAGGGGGACAGGCTCCCCGACAGGTATATGAAATTGCCATTCAATCAGGAGATTATGAAGAACTGGAAATGACAAAAACACTGGGAGTCTTGAAAAAAATAAGGAATAAACTTTCATGATAGAATCTGTTCTTGAAATAATAAAAATATATTATCTTGAGAAGTTACCGTTTAACAAGGTACTGGGCATTGATATTGATGCTCTTGATTATGAAACCGGCCAGGCTGTCACAAGTTTTAACATGACAAAAGATTTGATCGGAAATTCAACGGCTGGCGTCCTGCATGGAGGGGTGACAGCGTCTGTTATTGATTTAACCGGTGGGCTTTCTGCACTCATCTCCTGTGCAAAATCCCATGAAGGAAAATCCCTTGCTTTAATTGAAAAAAAATTGACGTCTTCTGCCACCATAGACATGCGGGTGGATTATTTAAGACCTGGCCAGGGCAGATCATTTAAATGCAAAAGCCGGATCATCCGGGCAGGCTCCAGAATTGTTGTTGCCAAAATAGATCTGTATAATGAAAAACAAACCCGGATTGCCACGGGTACGGCAACCTATCTGATTGCCTGAAACTCTGAAACACCATTTCTAAGGAATGGTCTGAGATAAAACACTGCAAAATGTTTCCATATTTAATTTCCCTTTTGGTTTCGGGATTGTACGTCCTATCTCTTTAGCAGTTTCGATCCATTCGTTTATAATAGTTTCTGCGTTTGATACAGCTTCTTGATAACTATGGCCATCTGCCATACATCCCGGGAGTTCTGGAACTTCGGCAATAAATAATTGCAGCTTTTTCCCTATGCGATTTCCCTGTATGTGCAGGGTCTGGCCTTTCATTCAAACTCTCCTTGACCATCCTGAAAACTGGGATGCCATGGCAGACCCCTGTAAAGGCATGAGAAAGGAGATCCCCTCTCTATAAGCCGTTCCGGCCTGCTCACCTTACACTCTCTAGTGCCTGAACGATTTATTAAAGATCAAAAGGCCTTCCATTAAACGGCGGAAACTGCGGGCAGGTATGTCCTCAAACAGTCCGCCGTTTTGACATTCCAGGCCTTTTCGATCTTTTACAAAAATCGCAGGCAATCCGTTCGTTGCAAGGTGAGCAGACCTGCACTACAGGGTGACCTCAACTATATTGAAAAATTTTCAGATTTATGGACCACCGGGGTCTTGTCATCCTTACTTTCGTGTAACCTGCAATACCTTATGTTCTATTTGGCGGAAATGCCAATCTTGGCATTTCCGCCAAATGGTGATTTGCTCCAAAAAAATGACCCGGATTGCTCTCATCAATGCTAACTATCAAAGGATAGTCCGAGGTCTTTTTTGAATCCTGAAAAAATTAAACTATTATCCAGAATGAACCGATTCAATTTGTTATATTAGTAATTGTAGTACCAGAAACCGGTCTCTATAAAATTTTGTATCCTATAAAGTAGAATGAATGAAATCTGTCAGAATGATAGTTTCTATATTAAAAAGTTGAATTTGGATGAATAGATTTGATTAAGATTGTCAGGAAATATACTTGAAGCCAAAATAAGTGTCAGTATGCCGTCACGCTTGATCTCCTTGTTAAGCGCATAACTATAGCACCTTAGGTGGATTAGCCAGAGCTTGTTGAATTATTGGAGCAACTGAATTTTTGTTGATTCCTTTATTTTTACAATATTTGGATTCAAGCCAAAAAGATAGCTCTTTGGCTCCCTTGCTTGAATTACATGAGAAACAACACCTTGATATATTTTCTCGGGTAACTATACTGGCATCATTTACTATATGTTCCCATGTGGCCATTTGTTTTTTGGACTCTTTGGCAGGGAGAAACTCAATGTGACAATAGACACATACCTTATCACGTTCTATAACTTCTTTCTCAAGCCAATTTGGGATATTCCATTGATTCATAATTATGATGTTCCTTCATAATTTCTCAGCGTTTTTGCCACTTAATCTATCCTTATTCGTTAGGCATTAAAATAGAATTTGTAACCTCCGACATTGTTACAAGGCCAAAAAAATATTAGACTTTTTTTATTACCCTATCTTTTCTTTTTTGAATTGCCTCCAAGTCAGATCTTGTCAAACCGCATTTGTCAGTCTTTTTTCGGTAATCACGAATCAACTGAATACAATCAGCATATCTTTTAGATTTTTCTAATAATAACGACAACCTGTTGATTGGATAGCGAACAGTACGAAATGAACTGACACCATATTCCTGACAATATGCTTTTTCGAGCAAAGGGTCATTGGCTAAGATTTCTTCAAAATCATCAATTGACATGCAAGCATTAAAGTATAGCTCTATGGACTTTTCTATTTCATTTTTTTCTATTGCTTCAGCTTTATTTATTGTGTCTATAATTTTTTTCTGTTTGTCGAGATATAAATCATGTGAACCACCTGCCCACCATTCATCCTCGGGTGTTGGCTCCTTTTGAACAAGGCTCCTTATAAAATCTAAATCAATTCTTATTCCGATACCTGTGTGAATTTCGCTATGACATTTTTTGCATATTGCTAAAAGATTGTTTTCATCATAACGGTCACCACCCTGACTAATTCGTTTGATATGATGAACAATTAACGATGGTTTTTTAATATTATCCTTTTTGCAAACTTCACAAAAAGGGTGAAGATTCTTGTATTTTTTACTTTTATTCCGCCATTCAGTCGAACTATAAAAGGCGATGTCTTGTTTAGAATATTTTGTAACATCTAACATTCCTAACTCATGTAGCATCTCTTTTGTGATATCTTTTTTGTCCATTATTATTCAGCCCAACGCCTTGCATAAGCGGCTTGGCTGTTTTGTAGCCAAGTCCGGCTTAATGCAAATGTTATGTGCAGTTTCTTATTTAGAATTAATTTCAAAAGAAAATGGTTTAATATATTTTTTAAGTATCTTGTAGCATTTATAATAATCATAAACGCCCTTATCAAAATTCAACACAATAGTATTACCATTTTCTTTAAATGCCTCTACACCATTATAAAACCAGGCATCTCTAAGATTTGCTAAGCACTCTATTAATTCATCTTCTTCATATTGGATATTAGGCAAGGCTAGCATCTCATCGATTTTAGATTTTACTACGTCCTTCTCATGCATGAAGTGGTCAAGTTCATTAGAACCTCCGGTGGCCTGATTAACCCATGTTTCTTTTGTCATTACTTTATAATGAAAATTCATGATTTGATTTTGTAACTTTGTTATTTTTTTAAAATCGGCAATGTTATGATTATTTAAGGATATGTTTTGAGGCGGTAATTCATACTTATAACTTAGGTACTCAACAGACATTTGAATCATATTTGTAATTGTAATTAATCTCGGTTTTATAAGTTTCCTTATGGTACGAGATTTAAAATACTCTGGAATGAATATTACTACTAAATAAAATATTGTGCTTATAACAAGACCTTGACTAATGCTTGAAATAAGGCTGTTTATCTTTGTAGTGGTGTCAATATTAAAAGGAGAAGATATCAAAGGAATTAAATTTAGTTCGATTTGCAAGATGAATAGAATTGATATGATATTTAATACCGTAAGAATGCAATATATTGTTTTTTTCATCATAAAATTTAATTAAATCCTTTCAAAATATAAATAGACTATTTTACACACATAACAAGTTAATGACCAGGTCTGTTTATCATATAATTTTTAATGATGTCCGACCAGATGAGTTTAAAAATATAGTTTAAAGATACACGCATCAAGATTTCTAATACCTGTAAAGGTATTTCAAAAATAAGGGGCGGGGTCTGCGGGATCAGGCGGGGTAAAACTCGCAACAAAAAACCCCCGCTACATAATTGGAGAAATAGCAGAGTCAAAAAATCGGCTGGCCATTATACTTATTACATAGGTACCATACAAAATAATTGATGTTATGAATTTGTGAGAGAATTTCGAACGATCT
>CALGRI010000348.1 GCA_937880875.1 uncultured Pseudomonadota bacterium | reverse complement strand
TCCCGGTCAAGGACATCCTCGGCCCGCTTTATATCAATATTGTCCTCGGAATAGACACCCCAGGGAAATGATGTGACCCAATCCAGATAATTTCTGGTAACCCCGTATTCTGAAGAGCCTGTTTCAAGCACGGATAATTTTTCAATCTCTTCATCAAACCGTTTGGTCACATGTTCGGGCGGATTTAAGTTTGCAAACTTTTCTTTAAATTTATCCACATCCGAAGTCTTATCATCTTTCTGCAGTCCAAGTTCCTTTTGGATTGCCTTAAGCTGTTCCTTTAAGAAAAATTTACGTTTATTATCATCCACCTGGATATTGACGTCTTTTTGTATTTTGCTTTGGAGCTTTGCAATTTCTATTTCTTTTTGTAGCAGCAGCATCACTTTTTTCATCCTGGATATAACAGAACTGAGCTCTAAAACTTCCTGCAAATCATCTCCAGATGCTGTGGTAATACCTGCTGCAAAATCGGTCAGAAGCGAGGGTTGATCCGGGCTGAACATGCCCAGGTATTGTCTTACCTCTTCTGAGTATAATGGATTTAATGAGAGCAATTGCTTAATGGAGTTAATAATTGCAATGGCATAGGCTTTAAGCTCATTGTCATTTTCTTTTGTTTTTTTAAAATACTCAGCCTCTACAACAAAAGGGGGTTTGTCTGAAAGAAACCGCTTGATTTTAAATCTTTCAAGCCCCTGGGCAATGAATTGAATATTTCCCTGAACATCCACTACATTCAACATCCTGACAATGCAGCCAACCTTGGGAAAATCCTCTTTATACACATGTTTGCCTTTTACTTCTTTCACATATGCAAGGCCCAGAAGTTCCTTTGAATTTTTGGATGCCTTTACCAGGGTCTCTTCCCATCTTTTTTTGCTCACCATAAGTGGTTGAACCTGGGCCGGCAGATGGGGACGGCCAGTAATAGGGATAATATATAAAATATCCGGTTTCAGGCTTTGGGGAACCAGTTGGCCCTCTTTATTTTCATTCTCATCTTCAACTATTTCCGGCGTAATCGCATTGTTGTCATCCGTCATAAACCACCTCACAGGAAAATTGATATTATATTAACGATGGATACAGTTTTCATTATAATATTATTTACACTCTGACAACCTAAAAAGCAAAATTCATACCACTCTGAATGTTGGTACAAATCTGGCAAGCGTGTTTATCCAGATATACTTTTTATATCTTTGCCTTATTTAAGCCTTGCTTTACAGATGCTTTGCAACCTTTAAGGGAATGTCGATTAATAAAATTAGATTATTGTTCAGAAAAAATTGCTATTTCAGTGGCTTAAGGAGATAAAAAGATTATGGAATAAGAATCTCTGCCATCTGGGCAAACCCGATTCCGCCTTTTCCTTCTGTTATCCAGGCAGGTTTAAAGGAGAGCCTGTCTTTGAACTCAAGAACATTGGCAACACCAACTGCATTGGGAAAATACTCAAACATGGGCTCATCATTGGGAGAATCCCCGATAAAAATGATGTTTTTCTTTATTGAATCCAGATCTGTTTTAAGTACTTCCCTGAATAGGATTTTTGTCATGGAAAGTTTGTCATAGCTGCCAAACCATCCATTTACATGGATGGAGCTGACCTTTGCCGTGGCACCATTTTGTTCAAACAGGGTGACAATCCTATCTATCTTTTCCTGTGAAAGAGGGGGCACATCTTCTGCAAAATCAATGGCAAGGTCAGCTTCCCGGTATGGTTGATCTGCTGACACAACACATCCTGGAATGGATTTGAGGATCTCTTGTTTTATGACCTCAAGTTTTTTTTTGTCCTGCCTGCGTTCCTGAGCTGTTTTAAAATACCGGCGGATCATCTTTTTTTTGTGATCATCATAAACAAAGTAAAATGCACCATTTTCGCCGACCACTGCTTTTACAGGCCACATCCGGGCAATATGGTCGCACCATCCGGCAGGTCTGCCCGTGATGGGGATAACTTTTATACCGGCCTTGTCAAGATCTTCCATGGCCTGGAACGCACAGGCCGGTATTTTTCCTTCATTGGTTATGGTATCATCAATATCTGTTAAAAGATAAGTTATGGCAGCGCTTTTTTCCCGGGGGAAATTTTTTATTGGTTTCATCATTATTGTATTGACCTGGATTTTATTTTTCCGGAAAAGATAGTGGCAGATGGCTGAATGATGCTATTTTTCCTTTTCAATCAGGCCTTTTACAAACCATCTTTGCATAAACAGCACCACCAGAACCGGGGGAAGCATGACAAGAAGGGTTGCACAAAGGGCAACATTCCATTCAGGCAGATCGTCAGCCTGGGGTATCAGGTTTAAAAGTCCAATGACAGCCGTTGTCATTTTTGGATTGGTGGTGATCAGCAGGGGCCAGAGGTATTGATTATATCCATATACAAATTCAATGACCACAAGAGCTGCAATATTTGTCTTGGACAGGGGAAATAGAATTTTCCTGAAAAAAATCATGGGGGAAGCCCCATCCATTTTTGCGGCCTCACACAGTTCTTCGGGAACAGTCAAAAAAAACTGCCTGAACAAAAAAGTACAGGTTGCCGATGCCACCAGAGGCAGAATGAGTCCGGTATGACTATCAAGCAGACTCCAATTCAGATTAATCGATATATCATTCCCCGCAAACCATGACAAAAGGCCCTCCAGGTGCAGAACATTGCACAGGGCCTGGATGGGGTAAAGGACATTGGCGGCCATTTCATAGGTGGGAAGAATCCTGACTTCAACAGGCAGCATTAATGTGCAGAAAACCGAGGCAAAAGCCACAACCCTGAATTTATAATCAAAGTAAACAATTGAAAAGGCGCCGATCATGGATACGGCAATTTTGCCCGCGGTGATACCCGATGCCATAATAACGGAATTTAAGATCTGGGTTCCAAGATCTCCCCTTGACCAGGCTTCTTTCATATTGATCATAAACTGGTCACCCGGAATAAGCGGCATGGGGACTTGCGATACCTGATCCAGAGGCAGGGTTGCTGCAATCAGGCTGTAAAGGATTGGAAATCCGACAATAAATATTCCCATCAGTAAAAATACATAGGTAAAAAAATCAAGTATCGGTGTTTTTTCAACCATAATATTTATCCCCCATATTGTACCTTTTTTTCAACAAATCTGAACTGAAGAAAGGTGATAACAATGATAAGGGACATCAGTACCACGGACTGGGCAGCCGAAGATCCAAGATTTAAACCCACAAACCCATCCTGATACACTTTGTAAACCAGTATATTGGTAGAACCCCCAGGCCCCCCCTGGGTTATGGTATGAATAATACCAAAGGTTTCAAAAAAAGAATAAATAATATTCATCACTGTTAAAAAGAAGAATGTCGGAGATAACAAGGGAAATGAAATGAACCAGAATCTTTTAAAGGGGCTTGCACCATCAATGGCTGCCGCCTCAATCAAGGATTTGGGTATGGCCTGCATCCCTGCCATGAAAAAAACAAAATTGTAGCTGATCTGCTTCCAGGCACTGGCCATGACGATCATTACCATGGCATCGCTTCCGTAGAGAACCGGATTCCAGTCAACCCCAAGCCATTCTTTGATCCCTAAGGCAACAATGCCATAGGAAGGATGGAGCAAAAAAAGCCATAGGATGCCTGAGATTGCCGGCGCCACAGCATAGGGCCAGATGAGCATGGTTCTGATCAATGCTTTGGCGCGAAGCGCCCTGTTTGCCATGGAGGCAATAAAAAGTCCCAGGGATAAGGATACAAATGCAACAGCAAGACTGAAAAAAAAAGTAGTCAGAATCGATTTCAGGTAAAGGGGGTCTGTAAAAAGTCCAATATAATTATAAAACCATACAAATTTAGACTGCCTTCCAAAGGGATCACTTAAAAGAAAAGACTGAGAAAGTCCCTGGATAGCCGGCCAATAAAAAAAGGTCAGAGTAACCACCATCTGGGGTAAAATCAACAGATAGGGCAAATATTTTGATTTGAAGAACGAACGTTTTATCATGGTTTTATCTTGATTTTTTCTGGGGCAAAAAAAGGAGTCAGAAAAATATTAAATCTATTGATCTGACCCCTTTTGTGTCTATTTATTTATAGGTTTTTTCAAAGGTTCTCAACTGGTCATTACTTCTTGCCACGGCATTATCCAACGCTTCCTGGGGAGATTTTTTCCCATTCCAGACAAGTTCCAGTTCTTCATTAATAATATTTCTGATCTGGACAAAGTAACCCAGCCTCAATCCCCTTGAAATTGTAGTCGGGATTGCCCGGTTAAGCTGAGTGATCCCCACTTCCTGAAGCGGTTCAGCGTCATAATACCCTTTGGATTTCAAAGATTCATATGCATCAATAGTGATGGGGAAATATCCGCTTCCCTTATGCCAGTATTCCTGCATATCATTGGATGCCAGAAATTTCAAGAACTCTGCGGCCCCCTTATATTCTTTTTTTGAGTGGCCATTGAGTACCCATAAAGATGCCCCGCCAATGATACTGTTCTGAAGCTTGGCTGTCCCTGCTTCCACTGGAAGGGGAGCGGCATCCCATTTAAAATCCTTGGCTGATTTTTTCAATTTTCCAATAGCGCTGATGGAATCTATATATACAGCAACATTTTGAGCTACGAATTCAGCTGACGGGCCCTGGTATTTCTGACCGCCATACATAAACCGGTTGTCATCTGCCCATGATTTAAGTCTTGTGATATGTTTCACCACCTGGGGATTATTAATCTGAAGCTCGCAGTCAAGCCCTTCATACCCGTTGGCCTTGCTGGCAAAAGGAATATTGTGGATGGCAGAGTAATTTTCTATCTGGGTCCAGGACTGCCAAGCAGTAACCATACCGGCCGGAGCAATCTTGCCATCAACAATTTTTTTAGTAATTTCACCCAGTTCATCCCATGTAATGGGATCAGTTTTTGATAAGGGCTCAATACCGGCTTTTTCAAACATACTTGCATTATAATACATAACCGGTGTGGACGAATTAAACGGCATGGACATGAGATTGCCGTCAGCATTCATATAATAGGAAAGAACGGCCTGCATATATCTGGACCAGTCCACTTCAATGCCGGCATCCTTCATGAGTGTGAAAACAGGATAAATGGCGCCTGAAAGCATCATGGTCTGGGTTCCCACTTCAAAAACCTGGAGAATATGGGGCTGTTTTTTTGCTCTGAAAGCGGCAACTCCCGCATTCATTACTTCATCATAATTCCCCTTGTTGGTTCCAACAACCTTGTACTCTGATTGAGAGGCATTAAAATCCCCAATCATTTTATCAACCAAATCACCCCTGGGGCCTCTCATGGCATGCCAAAAGTCAATGGTAGCGGGTTCAGCAAAAACTGATGCTGGAAATACAAAACATACGGCAATAATTAATAATAAAAACCATCTTGTTAATTTCATCTAATCTTCCTCCTTACTTGGATTGTTTAAAAAATTTCTTTTTATTGAGCAGATCAAATACAAACAAAATATTTCATTGTTTTTTAATTCACTCAGATCTATTAGGATATTGTTCAAGAGTCAAGATTAAATTCATTTTTTTAAAAAAGATTTGCATAATGCTTATTTTTGTAGTTGTATGATTCCTAAAAAAATAATAAATCTTTAATAAAATACAGGAATCAGGATATTCAATGGCTGAGCTTAACTTTAACAATGTTATTAAAAAATATGGCAAAACCGAGGTGATCCATGAAATAAACCTTGATATAAAGGACAAAGAATTCATTGTCCTTGTAGGACCTTCAGGGTGCGGCAAATCAACCCTGCTCAGAATGGTCGCAGGGTTAGAGGAGATAACCCAGGGTACGATTTCCATTGATGGTAAGATAGTCAATGATATCACACCAAAAGACCGGGGCCTTGCCATGGTGTTTCAAAACTATGCGCTTTATCCCCACATGAGTGTGTTAGAAAATATGTCCTTTGGGTTAAAGCTGATGAAAACACCCAAGGACGAAATCAAGCAAAGGGTGGAGGAAGTGGCGGCTATTCTGGGTCTTGAAGATCTGCTGTTAAGAAGGCCCCATGAGCTCTCCGGAGGGCAGCGCCAGAGGGTGGCCATGGGACGGGCCATGGTAAGGAAACCTTCTATTTTTCTCTTTGATGAACCCTTATCAAACCTGGATGCCAAGCTTCGTATCCAGATGAGAGCAGAAATAAAAATGCTGCATCAGAGGGTAAATTCCACAATGATTTATGTTACCCATGACCAGGTAGAGGCCATGACCCTGGCCGATCGGATTGTTGTTCTCAGGGATGGATACATAGAACAGGTCGGCACCCCCATTGAATTGTTTTCAACGCCTGTAAATACATTTGTAGCAGGATTTATCGGCACCCCGCCCATGAACCTTGTTGACTGTAAAATCAATATAGAAAAGAACCAAACCTTTGTCCAATTTGAACACGGGCTCAGGATTCCTGTTCCAGATAAAGAAGGATCCCAGTTGGTTCATGATCAAAAAGTTGTATTCGGGCTTCGAGCAGAAGAAATCACACCAATAAAAACCCAGACACAATTTCCAGAGGAATGGATATTTAACGCCAATGTCCTGGTTGTTGAGCCATTGGGAAATGAAACCCAGCTTCATGTGGATATTATGGGAATCAGGGTTTTATCCAGATGTGGCGGAAGACGGATTGTCAGGGCAAATGATAAGATTAATCTGGGCATGAATTTAAATGAAATGCATTTATTTGATGCCAAAACCACCCAGGTGATTTACTGATTTAACAGGCTTTCATCATCCTGGGAAATAAAAATACCTACCATATCATTGATGACCACATACAAAGACGGAACAAAAACAAGGGTTAAAATAGTGGCTGCAATCAGGCCAAAGCTGATACTGACGGCCATTGGAATTAAAAACTGTGCCTGAAAACTGGTTTCCAGAAGAAGCGGGAAAAGGCCTGCAACAGTTGTCACAGAAGTCAACAAAACCGGTCTGAACCTGTTTTGCCCGGCTTCAATGACAGAGTCAAAAACCCCTGAACCTTCCCTGACCTTTGAATTGATAAAATCTATTAATATCAAAGAATCGTTCACCACTATTCCGGACAGGGCAACAATTCCAAATATACTGATCATGGTGATATCAAGATTCATGAAATAGTGGCCGATAATCGCACCGATGAGTCCAAAGGGAATGGCTGTCATGATTATTACAGGCTGGATATAGGATCTAAACTGGCTGGCCAGAAGCAAAAATATAACCATTGCTGCAAGAGAAAATCCCAGCTTAAGGCTGTTAATGGATTCCTCGGTTCTTTTGGCCTGGCCTTCCA
>CALGRI010000347.1 GCA_937880875.1 uncultured Pseudomonadota bacterium | reverse complement strand
ATAATCTGTACATTAAATGTACTCATACAATCAATAATATCTTCTGTTTTCCCTTCATCTGCAGACCAGTATACTTTTTCAGTATCTTCCATTTTCATCAGACATTCAGGGAAGAAATCATAATGCTCATCGTTAATTTTTAATACCCTCAATTTATCGTCAGGGAAATTTGGGTCGGGGACATGGTCGGTCACTTCCCAGTCATCGGGGATAATAAATTCGGCTTTAATGTTTACTTCAATGGTTTTCATTTTTAAATCCTCAAAATAAAGAGATGAATAACAGGGAATTCAATTTTAATTGGCCTCCTTATTCATATCAATGGGATTGTTTTCTTTCAAGAAAAATTCGTAATATTTAAAATCATTTAATTTTCAAAAAAGGTTTGTACAAACCTGAAAAGCCCTTTTTAGCGAAAATTATGTAAAAATATATTAAATTTTCAATTTAATTGCCCAAAGGTATTGATTTATATGCAATAAATATCTATAAAAACTAAGGGCCCTTTAAATTAGAAGGATTTTTAATTTTTTTAACGATTTATTAAAAGTTTTGGGTAATGGCAGAAAAATATATTTTTAGAAAAATAAAACAGTCAAATATGTTTCCTCAGCTTCCCCAGGTCATGCTGAGGCTCATTAAGGTCTGTAACAGCGAAAAGACAAGTATTGAGGAGCTGACAGAGATTATTTCTGCGGATCCGTCTTTAACTTCCCGCCTTATGCAGATTCTCGGTTCGTCATACCTTAATTTACCCAAGGCTGTGAACAGCATAGAAACTGCCGTTGATTACCTTGGAAAAGACACTATCCAAAATATTGCCATCAGCACTTCGGCAATGCGATTTTTCAATTTTTCAGAGAGGGCTCCCGAGTCTATTATCGGAAAGATCTGGTATCACTCCTATAAATGCGGTGTAATTGCAAGGAAAATGGCCGAAGAAAATAATTTTCCCAACCCAGAGGAATTTTTTCTGGCAGGGCTGCTGCATGATATAGGGCGCTTGGTACTTTTGCAGAATTTTCCTGAAGATTACAAAGCAATTCTGCAAACCTCTTCTAATGAGAAACAGACCATTTCTGCTGAAATGGAAATGTTTGGTGCAGATACGCCACAAATAAGTGCATGGCTTTTCAGTCAATGGAATTTAAATCCCCTGATTTCAGATGCTGTATTCTTTATCAATGAAAGCATCCCGCAGATTGAAGGCGCCCTTTCCCATGTAAAAGTAGTGTTTATTTCAAATTTTCTGGCCAGGCATGATGCCCTGGAAAAAATTCCAAATATTCTCTCACTAACAGATCTCCCTCCGGCAAGATTGGAGCAGATTGTCATTGCAGCAGAAAAAGAAGTCCTGGAGATAGCCACAAATCTCGACATCAAGCTGGGGGAAGCACAGGATGCTTTTTATGAAGATTCGTTAACATCAGAAATAAAAAACCTGTCTTTATTTTACGGCACCCTGCAGAACCTGATGCATGCAAAGGATATTGAGACTGCTCTGGATATTGTACACAATGGGTTTAAAATTGTCTTTAATATTCCCAGGGTATTTTATTTTCTTCTGGATGAAAAAAAAGATTTTTTAACGGGTTTTTGCAGCCCCAATGATAAGTCTCATAAAATTATAAAAAGTATTGCCCTGCCTTTATCAAACCAGTCAAGCCTTTTGATAAAATGCATAAAAGAATTAAAAGTTCAAAACAGTTTAAAAACAACGGCCGAAGAAGAACTTGCCATATCAGACACACAGATTATTCGGTTGCTAAAGGCAAAAGGGTTATATTGTATTCCCATATATTCATCAGAAAAAGCATCCGGTGTAATGGTATTGGGGGTTGATGAAACAACAGCCAAAAACCTTGATGACAACAAAGGCCTGGTGAAACTTTTTTCAAAACAGACCGGCGTATGCATTCAGGGTATCCGGTTTTACAAAGACTATGCCATTGATATTCACGAAAAGAAAATGGAAGCCTATTCCACACTGACAGACAAAGTTATCCATGAAATTAACAACCCCATTTCAATCATTAAAAGCTATATAGAAACCCTGGGGCTAAAGCTGCCTGACAAACATCCGGCCCAGGAGGAACTATTGTTTATCGGTGAAGAGATGAACCGGGTGGCAGGATTGCTGGACCGACTTAGGAGTTTTTCAAGACCGAAAATAGATGGATTTGAACTGGTGGATATTAATAAGGTTTGTCAAAGTATACTGGAACTTTTAAAAAAATCAATCCTGCTGCCAAGACAGATTGAAGCTTCCATCAATATTGATCCTGAAATACCCAAAGTCAAAACAGACCTGAATGGATTGAAACAGGTCTTGATCAATCTTGTGAAAAACTCAGCAGAAGCCATGGACAAAGGGGGTAAAATCACCGTCACCACACGCTTTTTACCTGACTCGCCAAAAATCCTGATTGACGAAAAAAAACAAATCCCAGGAAATATTGAACTCATAATTTCAGACAATGGACCAGGAATTGAAGAAAAACTAAAAGATACTTTGTTTGAACCGTATACCACAACTAAAATAGGATCTTCCAACTCAGGTCTCGGGCTTTCCATTGTCCATTCCATTGTAAAAGAATTGAATGGGAAAATCAAATGTGAATCACTGCAGGGCAAAGGAACCAGTTTTATTATCACCCTGCCGGTCAGTTCATCAGAAAGAAAATAAATAAAAAGGCTTAAAACCATTGCAGGATCAACAAAAAATATTCTTAAAAATGGTTGAACCGATGAAAACCGGCGAACTCCTTGTCAAGGAAGGATTCATAAATCCGGATGACATTCATGAAGCCCTTTTGCTTCAGGAAAAGGAACAGGACACCTCGCCCCTGAACAAAAAACGCCTTTTGGGAATGATTTTATGTGATCTGAATTTGATCACACCATTGGATAATTATTATGTCCTTCATAAATATAATAAATTACAATCCATTCAATCAGCCCTGATTTCAAAAAAAATACTGACCAGAGAGGTGGTGGCAAGAGCAGAAAAAGACGCACAACAACAAAATATTCCCTTTATCAGCAGCCTTATTAACTCAGGGCTTGTTTCAACCAGAGAAATGCAAATCCTATTAATTGATTTGTTTAATATTCCATTCAACTACATCAATGATTTGATCTATCACCAAAAAGACTTAAATGTATTGATTCAAGTGATGGATCAACAAAAGTCCTGGGAAAACAAGAGTATACCATTGAGTTTAAATGATAATACAATACTATTTGGCATTACAGATCCTGAAAACATGTTGTTCATACGAAAATTGAATGATCTATTTCCCCAATACCGGTTTAAAAATGTATTTATTTCTTTTTCGCAGTTTTCAAAATTGTACGATGAACTATATGAAAGCGATAGGGACACGGCCACAGCCCCAGCCAGAAAAAAACCTTTGGATCTTTCTTTGCTTTTAAATTTTAAGACATCCATTAAAGACCCTGAACAGGAAAATGATGTCATCCAGACGTTGTATGAACGATATGAATTGCTTCGGCAATTAATCGGAAATTCAAAACGCGTCGACCTTCAAAATGAATTTAAAGACTTTATTATACAGAGCCACAGGAAAATTACACAGGAATATAAAAATCAAACCATAGAATTTTCCTTTAAAAAGGAGAACAGGGAAGTAAAAATAATTGCATTTCCCAAAAATTAGGTAAATCATTATGGCAAGAATTATTACAATTACCAGTGGAGAAGATGGGGCTGGAAAAACCAGTATCAGTCTAAACCTATCTTTGTCTCTGGCATTGGAAGGATTTAAAGTCTGCTTGTTTGACGCTGATTTTGGCCTTTCCAATGTCAATATTTTCACGGGTATTTATCCTGAAAAAAATCTTGAATCAGTTATTTCAGGACAATCGGGTTTAAACGATATAATCATTAAAAATTATCATGGAATAGATATTATCCCGGGAAGTTCAGGGGTGAAAAGAATCGCAGACCTGAATCAGACACAGGCCCATACCCTTGTAAAGGCATTTTTAGACCTTGAGGATTATGATTATTTTATCCTGGACACATCCTGCGATATGTCATCCCAGGTTCTTTCCTTTTGCATGGCTTCCCATGAAATCATCCTTGTGGCAACCTGTGAGACCACATCCCTTACCAATGCATATTCCATGTTAAAACTGCTTTCAAAGCATCAGTATGAACTTCCTGTCAGCGTCGTGATCAACCAGGCAATGTCAGGCAAATTTGCTAAAAAAGCCTATGACCAGTTAAAAGAGCTTGTCAATAAATTTCTTCCCATCAAAATCCAACCCCTGGGAGTTGTGGCCTCGGATAAAAATGTCCGGGCTGCAATCATCTCCCAGACTCCTTTTGTTATACTTTTTCCCGATACAATTGCTTCAAAATGTATCAATTCCATTACCCGAAAACTGCTAAACAAAACAGGACAGATACGGGTTATGCCCCTGGAACTTTTCTGGGACAAGTGCATGTCTTTTCTTAAA
Source organism: uncultured Pseudomonadota bacterium (assembly GCA_937880875.1). GTDB lineage: Bacteria > Desulfobacterota > Desulfobacteria > Desulfobacterales > Desulfobacteraceae > Desulfobacula. The sequence continues at coordinate 2,788 of CALGRI010000347.1, read as the reverse complement.
AAACATCATAAGCCTGAAAAAGAACCTGTTTCCCAAAAATCTGAGGCTAAAAAACAGAAAGAACAAGACCCGGACATCAAGAAAGCTCTTTTTAATATTGAATCAAGGCTTTCCACACTGATAAAACAGGTGAGCGACATTAAACAATCTCTTGAAATCCAAGGAGTTCGATCCAATAAAAGCATGGAAAAAGAGATTAATCCACCCGTGCCTAAAGAGATATCTCTTGATTTTGAATCCTGGCTTAAAAAAAAATATAACTAACCTCTCTAATATTTTTCAAAAAGGTAAATTTTTATTGACTTTGCACGCCATGGGAACAGCTTTTCCAATGGTGGCAAAACAGGTCAGGCATTCATCACATGGAATAATATCATTATCCTTTCCATCAAGCATTTTTCTGGCTGTCTTAGGATCACAGATCATCTGCCGACCAATGGCAACCATGTCAATTTTTTCATTTTCAACAGCTTTAACAGCTGCATGACCAATACCAAACTTTCCCACTGCTATCACTGGAAGCTCGATTTTTTCTTTGAAAGCAGCAGTAAGGGCAATATTTGCCCCTGAAGGCTGATCTTTGGGCAAAGCTGACGATCCCCCAAGCAATTTTTTACTTGTGACCTGCAGGTTACGTGTGACCGTCAGGTTATCATCAAGGAGTTTCCAGCCGCCATGGGCAATCAGGGTAACATCAAAAACATCCACACCCTCATCTGCCAGTAACCTGCCGATGACAAGTGCATCATCAAGGGTTTGCCCCCCATCAATTCTTTCCAGGGCATTTATCCGGAAAAAAATAGGATATTCTGATCCCAGTTCTTCTCTTACCTTTCTTACGATTTCCAAAGCCAGGGTAGCACGGCCTCTGGCATCACCACCATAGCGGTCATCCCTTTTATTAGTCAATGGAGATAAAAACTGGCTCAGTAAATACAGATGGGCCCCGTGAATTTCAACACCGTCAAATCCGGCTTTGGAAGCTCGAATCGCTGCTTTTGAAAAATCATTTATCAATTGTTCTATGTCTTGGGTATTCATGATAATTGGTTCAACATCCGGACGAAAAGCCACACCAGATGGCGAAAATCCGTGTCTTTTATTTTTATGTGGTGGGCACCGTGGCCCTGCGTGATTTAATTGTACAACGGCCCGGGCACCCTGCTGCTGTATGGTTTTTGCAAGCTTTGTCATGCCTGGAATCTGAGAATCATTCCAGAGCCCGAGACTTCCTGGAACAATACGCCCAGTTGCTTGAACAGAAGTTGCTTCAACAATTACAAGCCCAATATCTTTGGACCGTTCCTTGTAAAAACAAAGGATATCTTGGGTAACCAAACCTTTGGATGACCCGTAGTTTGTTGTAATAGGGGGCAGTACAAGCCTGTTTCTAATTGACATATTTTTTATTGTCAGCGCACTATTAAGTATTGTCATTTGTTTTTTCCCTCCTGATATTATTTATATTTTTCAATCCGTCATTTTTTTTTATCTGTCGTTCCCAGCCAAGTTAGACTAACCCAGATGGTACCTTAGTAATTCATTTTGAACAAACCCTCGTTTTTTGACTATTTGAAAGTACCTAAAAAGTATACCCGATTGAAAAATGAAACCGGCCTGCGTCCTCATTGTCGTCCGGGTTCAGTTTATATCCATATAAAAGTCCGACAGGACCAAGGGGGGTCATGTAACGGATACCTGTTCCCAGGGTAAATTTAAATTTTTCGTTAATACCTTCAATACCCGTGTCTTTTAATGAGCCTGCATCCAGAAAAATAGGCATCTCAAAATTCATACCCAGATCAATGCGGGCTTCAATTGAACCTGCAATCTGTGTCTTGCCTCCAACAGGGTCTCCAAGACTGTCAATGAACAATTCGTTTTCTCCAAAACCCCTTACATCGGAAATCCCTCCGAGAAAAAAGAGCTGATCATCCGGAAACAGTGCATCATTGCTAAGGTCCTGGATAAATCCGTACATTCCTTGAAATGCCAGCACAAGTCCTGGTAAGGGCTGGAAATAATATTTGGCTTTGGTTCGGTATTTTATGAAATTATCAAGATTTTCCAGAATATCCTTATTGTATCCGGCTGATGCGTTAAAATAGAATCCTTGGGTTGGCTTTATAAATGAATCAACAGTACTCCAGGTCAAAAAGGGGGTAATGATTGCAATGCCCCTGGTATCATAAATTTCAGGATCAACTTCTTTTGTGGCACCCACCTGATACTGCTCCCGGGATTCCAGGTTAAAACTTGTGCCCAGTTTCAGGTGCTGAAAAAAATCTTTTTCAAAGGAAAGTTCTGATCCATATTTCCGGGAACCAAAGTCCTGATTTTTTAATTCTTCCTGGGACGCGTAAACAGAAAGCCGGGATATGATATCTTGGGATAAAAAATCAAAATCCTTTATTCCCAGTATGGTTTCATATCCGGTTCCTGAAATTTCAGCTTTCAGAGACAATTCCCTGTTCATTCCCATAAAGTTCCTGTCTCCTATAGACAAAGAAAAATAAGCATCCCTGGCCGTGTCATAGCCCAGGCCTGCTTGAAGAAAATAGGATTTTTTTTCTTCAACATCTGCTATAAAAAAAACCTGGTCAGAATTCTCCTTAATTCCCAGCACCTTGAATTCCGACCTTTCAATACAATTGATATTTCGAATGCTTTTCTGCAACTCAACAAAATTATTAAGAGACACTGGCTCATCATCGTTGATGGTATTATGTCTTAACAATACAGAATCTTTGGTGCGAAAATTACCAAATGTCCAGACTCCGCCGACAGA
>CALGRI010000346.1 GCA_937880875.1 uncultured Pseudomonadota bacterium | reverse complement strand
CCGAGCCTATGAGGCGACGGGCAGTTATCTGGCCCAAGAACCATTGTGTTCCTATCAACCCCAAAAAACCAAATAGTCTGCCTGATTAAATGGAATTGAGCAGCAGCGTAATGGGTCGGTCTTCCTCTGCACTTCCTGAAAAACGCACCGGCCCTGGACGTCTGTATCGATCCTGGTTCTCGTCAGCAGCCATCCATCCTTCCCTTAAGGCTTTAAAAATTCTAAAGGCATTTGAATCTAAATCTACCAGACTTTTTTCAATCACAAGTTCCAGCTTTCCTTTTCTTTCCTCAAGGCGCATCAATTTTGCAATGGGGATACCGATGGGTTCCCACTTATCAAACTTTTTCTCAAGATTTTTAATAGCAGCCATTTGTCCTGTTGCCCCATTTGCAATGAGATGGAATGCTGTAATACCAAGGTTGTAGGTATAATTGCAGTCAAAATTACTTGGATCAGAACCCCGGCCATCATATCCGTAAAAATGGGTCTGTGTTTTAAATTTAGGGTCAGATTTTTTAAATATCCGGGTGATAGGTTTAGGTACATTGTCATCCTGACTGATCACCTCACTATTGATTAATACCTGTTTCAATGTTTTCATGGAAATGATGGATTCTTTAATTAACAGATATTTATCTTCAGGATCTTTAAATATAATTTTTGCAATTTTATCTGGATTAAATTTAGAGTTTTTCATAATTGACTTGTAAAAGAATCTTTCAATACCAATTTTGTATTTTCCCTGCTCCTTTAAAATGCTTAGGTATTCTTTGACCATATCCATGATAATCTCTTCGGTTTTTACCTGGGAAAATTGAAAATTGCCATGGGTATCTCTTTCCATAAGCAGGCCTTCTCGAAAAAATGAGGGCAGCTGGCTGAATAAATCATCATCCCTTAAATTCCAGATTGAAAACTTATTTTTTTCTCCCATACCCCGGGTCAGGCGCCTTAAGTATTCAAGCTTGGTATTTAATGTGGGAAATGAGGTGTGAAAATCAATGTCATGAATATGATTATAATCCGCAATAATAGTATTCAATTTGATGATAAATATCTGAATTTCATTTATAAACTCAAGAATCCCTTCCGGAATGATCATCACACCAAAATTTTTTCCACATGCAGCTCTTCGAACAATGGTATCACATATTAATCTGGACCAATGGCGCAATGTCATGCCATAGGCAGTATAATCAATTATTCCTTGTTTTTGGGCTTTTTCAATTCTCTGATGATCTGTATAATCAGCTAGCTCTTCACCAACAAAAGAAAGGTTGGCATGGGTCTGAAAAGCACATTCCAATGTCAGGTGGCTTGCGACTCTTCCCATTACTTTACAAACATGCCAGTATTTGATGTCTGAACTGGCATCCGTTGTCAGGTTACTGATATTTTGTGAAAATGCCCTTGCTGCTGTATGAAAACCAAATGATATTGCGCAAAGTGTTTCTTTGTCATCGGTTTTTATCTGTATATCCCCGTCAATGGTTTTGGGAACACCAATGACCTTAATACCAGCACTTTTAAATTGCTGAGCAAGAAAGATCGCATTTGTATTTGAATCATCTCCTCCGATCACCACCAGGGCTTCAAGTCCAAGTTCCTTGCACGTTTTTAATGCTAATGCCATTTTTATTTTAGAATCGATTTTGGTTCTCCCGGTCTTGATCATGGAAAAACCACCCATATTCCGATATGCATCCACAAGGCTCTGGGTAATTTCAACATATTTTGATTCAAGCAAACCGTCAGGTCCTGAAAGAAATCCAAACAATTTAGATTCTGAATTATACTTTTTTACTTCATCATAAAGCCCTGCAATCACATTATGCCCGCCAGGTGCAGGTCCACCTGAAAAAAACACACCAATATTTCGACGTTTCTTAAATGCCTGTTTGGCTTTTTCAGTTATTTCATCCCCAGGAATAATCTTTTGAACATTGTTATGAATAACATCAGGAAGCAATTTTGTGGCTTCCTTGTTATTGCTTAATTTATATTCCGGACACTCTTTGATATTTGTATACTTTGAAGAAAAAATTTTAATTTTCTTTGGAGCAAAGGACCGCCTTTCAATGGTTTCAGTATTGACATCCGAGGTCACATGACCTGTTTTCGGGTGATTCAATAAAAATTCAAGCGATTCACGATTCAAAGGCTCCATATTCACTCCTGTTATCATTCTTTATTTTTAATTGAAAGACCTTGATTCATTTTTGTACTCAAATATCCATCCATCATCAAATGAACGATATGGTGAATGACACAGACAAGTAGTGCTGTCCCGAATTCGCTGAAATAAGTCACCTGGATCATGACAGATAAGGCCAATGTCTTTTGTGATCCCATAAAAATAATACTTTCATAGCGACCTTTTTCCACCCTGAAAAATTTTATCAGCAGAAAAGAAAACCCCAGAAGCATTAAGTGAAAACCACTCACAAGAACCAGTATGTAAAAAAAGGTCGGGCCACTGCCTAAAATCACCTGCTTTGACCCGGAAAGGGAAATAAAAACAATACTGATGATCATCCACTGGTTCAGGATCTGGAATTTGAATTTACTCAATTGATCGGGTTTAAAAATTCTGGCCTTTGCCACTATCCCGATCATCAAAGGGAAAAGAATCAGTAGGATCAATTTACTAATAATAGCACTCCGGTCAATCACCAGCTCTTTTTGCTGATCAAGAAATGACAAAAGAATCGAAAGGATGACAGGAATGGAAAAGATGCCAATGAAATTCGACAGGATCGTTATAAAAAGCGCATGGGCCATATTACCCCCTGCAGCTCCCGTCATCACAATACCGGAAGACAATGTCGTGGGCATTACAGCCACGATAAAAAGCCCAAGGATCACCCCGGTTTCAAGGGGGAGAAGGCAAAGCAAACCAGCGGCTACTGGGGCAACAATAATAATGACTATCAAAGCTAAAACTGTTGATTTAATATCCCTGATTCCGGCTTGTATCTGGTCACTTTCTATCAAAAGGCCGGAAATAATAAAGATTAAAAATATCATTATTTCCGGACCACGGTTTTCCTTTAGAACAAGTCCGATTTTTAACAGACTATTGGATGAATCAATCATAACAGCAGCAAAAACAAGGACAAGACTGACTAAAAACCATTGTTTTTTAATTTTTTGTACCATACCCCTTTTCTTCACTATTTAAATTAATAGGGATACCTATGACACATTTGCCTTTGAGTCAATCTTTTGTTCAAATTTTAAGCAGCAGTCCTTGATTCTAATTCAAGAAAAATGGTAAGGATCATCAATAAAACTATATTTAAGGAGCAAACAAATTGGGGTTTAATTTATTTAAGAAAAAGAGTCCGGAAAAAAAAGAACAGGGCAACAACATCTTTTCAAGGCTGAAAACCGGGCTGTTAAAAACAAGAAAGGTATTAACCACTGACATCAATGACCTTTTTGGTTCAGGCAAGACGATTGATGAAGCACTTTTTGAAGAATTAGAGGAGGTATTGATCTCATCTGATCTGGGTATTGATGTCACCATGAAAATGATGGGAAAAATAAAGGGAAAAGCCAAAAAACTGTCCGGTTCAGAACAACTCAAACAGGTATTAAAAGAGGAATTAATCGGATTGTTCCCGAACAATTTGGCTACAGACAATTTCGATGCCCCAGATGAGCAACCCATAACAAAACCCCATGTCATCATGGTTGTCGGTGTCAATGGGACCGGCAAAACCACGACTTTGGGAAAGCTTGCCATGAAGTATACCTCCCAGGGGAAAAAAGTACTCATTGCTGCAGCAGACACATTCAGAGCCGCGGCAATCGAGCAGGTCGAAATCTGGGCAAATCGATCCAACGCTTCCATTGTCAAACATAAAGAAGGGGCTGATCCGGCAGCCGTTGCCTATGATTCTGTTGAAGCAGCTCTTGCCAGGGATATTGACATCGTATTAATTGATACTGCCGGCAGACTCCACACACAAAAAAATCTAATGGCGGAACTCAAAAAAATAAAGCGATCCATTAATAAAAAATTGCCGGGTGCGCCCCATGACGTCCTCATGGTATTGGACGCAACCACGGGTCAAAATGCCATTTCCCAGGCCAACCTATTTGACGAAGCCGTAGGACTGACCCAGATAGCATTGACAAAACTTGATGGCACGGCAAAAGGCGGTATTGTTGCAGCCATTGCGAGTACGATGAAACTACCGATAAAATATATTGGCGTAGGAGAACAGATCGAGGATCTTCAGGAATTTGATCCAGTACTTTTTATTAATGCACTATTTGATTAAATCATCATAAAGGCACTGCTCATCCAGACACTGCTGACCATGGGTTGCCCGGGCAAAAATATTATGGTAAAAGGAAGGCGTACACAAACCTTTAACAAACCTTTAAATATAGGTGAAATAATGAAGCTTTCACGCAAAGAAATCAAATTATTGTTAAAAGAATGGAATCTTGCCTGGGAAAAATATGACATTGATAAGGTATTGTCCCTTTTCCATGAAGATATTTTTTTTGAGAACTGGACCGGTGCCTATATAAAAGGGAAAAAATCCCTTAGAAAGGCCTGGGAACCCTGGTTTAAAAATCATGGTGGCTTCAGGTTCATGGAAGAAGAAACCTTTATTGATGAACAGCACCAGAAAGTTCTCTATCGCTGGGTTCTTGAATGGCCTTCAACAGAACCGGGGTTTGAAGATAAAACTGAAATCAGAAAAGGCGTTGATATTATTCATTTTCAGGACGGAAAGATCATTAACAAACTGACCTATTCAAAAACAACCATTGAAATTGATAACAAGAGGCGACCCCTGCATTTATAGATAATCTTTAAGCATAGCTTTAAACCGGGTTTCATCCAGTATCTGAACACCTGCTTTTTCAGCTTTTTCAAGTTTGGATCCTGCCTTTTCCCCTGCAATGAGAAAATCGGTTTTAGAACTGATACTTGATGTGATATCCGCGCCAAGGTTTTCAAGTATTTTTTTAGCCTCACTGCGCGTCATGGATTGCAGTGTGCCAGTGAGCACAATTTTTTTATTGTTAAATATGTTCTCAAAGGATTCAATAATAATTGGTTGCTCATTTATAATGGTAACACCCCGGGCAATAATATTTTTGATATTCATCTGGTTTTCAAAATTAGAAAAAAATCGACATACCGATGATGCTGTTTCAGGGCCTATTCCATTAATCTGAATTAACCTTTCTTCTGATGTTTCCATAATATCCGAAAGATTTGAAAATTGTTCTGAAATCAATTTGGCGGCATTTTCTCCTGTATGATCAATGCCCAATGCATAAATAAAGCGTCTCAGAGAAACTATCTTTGATTTCGCTATGGCCTGGATCAGGTTGGATGCCGATTTTTGTGCCATGCGGTCAAGACTGGCAAGTTTTTCTTTTTCAAGGCAAAAAACATCTGCAAATGATCCGAGCAACCCTTCATCCACCAATTGATCAACGATCTTGTTTCCAAGTCCGTCTATGTCAAAGGCCTTCTTGGAAACAAAATGCCTGATCCGTTGCTTTAACTGGGCTTGACATGATGCATTGACACACTTGTTAATGTTGGATTTATCCAGTTTGATTTTTTCTATTTTACTTTGGCAGACAGGGCAATGAACCGGCATTTTAAAAGGGACTTCATCTCCCTTTCTTTTGGATACAATGATTTTCACCACTTTGGGGATGACATCCCCTGCCCTCATAACCAGTGCTGTGTCACCAATGCGGATATCTTTTCTTTTGATTTCATCCTCATTGTGCAGGGTTGCTCTTGAAACCATTGCACCGCCGATATTGACGGGTTCCAGTATGGCAACAGGGGTTATGACACCTGTCCGGCCGACCTGGACAATAATGTCCTTTATGACAGTGGTTTTCTGCATGGCGGGGAATTTATAGGCAATGGCCCATCGCGGGCTTTTTATTTTTTCACCCAATTGCCGCTGAAAAAAAATATCATCCACCTTGATCACCATGCCGTCAATTTCATAT
>CALGRI010000345.1 GCA_937880875.1 uncultured Pseudomonadota bacterium | reverse complement strand
TGGGGAGGGGCAAGATGCTTTGACCTGGCAAATGCCTTTACCTCTTGTTTTATCATCCCTGCCAATGGAAAAATAATTTTTTCAAGCTGGTCACAGGATAACATTGAGAGAAAATAGCTCTGGTCCTTTAGCGGGTCGGTTCCTTTTTCAAGATAGCAATGGGAAATTTTTTTATTTGGGAAAGAAATCGGATTAACAACGGTGGCATAATGGCCTGTGGCCAGAAAATCTGCTCCCATATTTTGAACTATTTTTAACAGTTCACCAAACTTTATTTCTTTATTGCAGATAATACAGGGGTTTGGGGTTTTGCCTTTAAGATAGGTTTGGATAAAATACTGAACAATTTTTTTTTCAAAGACTTTAGAAAGATCAATACAAATGACAGGAAACCCAAGTTGGTTTTCAAGACCGGTATGATCTGCCGGCTCTTTTTCATAACCCGTTGTAAAATGAATGCCAAAAACATGTTTGTATTTCTGTTTTAAGAGATAACCTGAAACAAGGGAGTCAACCCCTCCACTTAACGCAACAGCAACAACCGGGTTTTTCATCCGGCAACTTCCTGGGTATTTGAAGAAAACAGCCCCATGGCCCTTGTGGGGCATGTTAAAATACAAAGCTCGCACACACTGCACTTTTCCTTGTCAAAAATAACTTCCATTTCAGGGCGTTTGATATACAGGGCTTCCGTCGGACAGACTGCGGTGCAGGAGCCGCAATGAGTACAGATCTCCTCATCTTTATAGATTTGATGTTCAGGACTGGATATACAAACCCCCTGGTTTTTTAAAAACTTTATGCCCTTATTAAATCCTGCTTTAGATACTGAGGAAATTTCCAGCACCATATACCCCTCTTTTTTATTGGATATTTTGGCACTTAAAATATTAAATAAAAGGTCATATTTTTTTGTTAACTGACAGACCAGTGCTTTTTGGGCAACTTCCGGTGGAAAGGTCAGTATCATTATTTTTGAATACAATCTAAACCTCCAATTTTTGTCCTGTATGAATAATTTTCTTTGACAAAACAGACACATTAAGTATTATCGCTTACAGGGTCAAGATTTATATTAACATCACTGATGTTATATTATAAATGCCATAGATAAACAATCTTGTTTTTAAGGTGTGAATTATGAACAGATTTGCATTTGAATTATCCAGTTATACACTTAAAACTTTTTCAGGTTTTTCAAATGCAAATATCAAGATTTCGGGAAAGCACAACATTCCCGATGGAGCGGTTATTTTTACTGCCAACCATTTTACAAGGATAGAAACCATTTTTCTCCCCTTTCACATTCATAACATCACAAAAAAGGAGATCTGGTCCCTTGCCTCGGCAGAACTATTTGATGTGCCGGTTTTGCAGGGATTCTTAAACAATCTTGGTGCTGTATCAACAAAAGACCCCCACAGGGATGAACTCATATTAAAGACATTGCTGTCAGGAGAGGCTCAATGGATTATTTTTCCCGAAGGCATGATGGTGAAGAACAAAAAACTTATGAAAAAAGATGAGTTTGTTCTCAGTGATGACGAGACAGTCGGACGACCCCATACGGGTACTGCCATCCTGGCTTTGCGTTGTGGATTTTACCGCGAACGCCTCAGAAGAATGAAAGAGTTGAATGAATCTGAATTTGATAGACTTGTTAACCTCTTTGAAATAGAAAATATTGATCAGATTCTTAACCAGGAAACCCATATTGTTCCTGTTAACATAACCTATTATCCTGCAAGCCCAAAGGAAAATATTTTAAGTAAAATAGCCCAGATAGTGATGAAAAATCCTTCAAAAAGGGTAATGGACGAATTGATGACAGAAGGAAACATGCTGTTTTCCAATGTGGATATCAATATCCGGTTTGGTGAACCCATTAATATCAAGGGATATTTAAATGATCCCTATATTGAAAGCATGCTGACTATAAGGCGAAAAATCAATTTTGATGATGATATCACAGCAAAACAGATAGTAAGGCAGTTGTCCGTCAAAATCATGGAAAAATATATGTCAGACGTATATGCCATGACAACAATTAATTATGATCATATTCTGGCCTGTATCCTCAAGCACTTTCCTTATAGAAAAGAGGGAATTGACATCTATGAGTTCAAATGCAAGGTTTATTTTGCAATTGCCTGGCTTGTTTCCCAAAAAACTTGCTGTTTAGCAGATGTGTTTTTTAAAAATCAAATCCATCTTCTTACAGATGACCGGTTTAAACGATTTGCCAATTTTTTTGCAATTGCCGAGAATACAAATATTATCAAAATCAATAAAGGCAAAATATTTAAAGATCAGAGCAAATTTGCTATTAAATCAAATTTTCATACCATCAGGATAGAAAATCCCATTCTTGTCATGGCCAATGAAATAGAACCAGTAAGGCAGGTTGAAGAGTTTTTAAAAAAAATTGCTCAAAAATCATATGATGAAATAAAGAGTCTTGTAAAGGATAGTATCCTTGAAAAAATAGATAATGATTTTTACAGGGATTATAATGACCACTATATAGAAGGAGAATCAAAGGGAAAAAATATTGGAAAGCCCTTGTTTTTAAAACATGAGACTGAAACTGCAGGCATTTTATTGATTCATGGGTATATGGCAGCTCCTGAAGAGATGAAAGCCTTTGCACAGTATCTGCATGAAAAATCCTTTACTATTTATGCACCAAGGCTGAAAGGGCATGGGACAGCACCCGAGGATCTTGCAAAAACCAGGTTTGAACATTGGATAGAATCTGTTGAAGAGGCATTTATTGTTTTAAAACACTCCTGTAAAAAAATATTTGTCGGTGGTTTTTCAACAGGGGCAGGACTTGCTCTGGACCTGTCCACAAGGGTGGATGATATAGATGCTGTTTTTGCTGTAGCACCTCCCATGAGACTTAAGGACTTGGGATCATATTTTGTCCCGGCCATTGATACCTGGAACTCCATGATAAAAACAATTCATCTGGATGCCATTGCAAAAGAGTTTATTGAAAATCATCCTGAAAACCCCCATATAAATTACGTGAGAAACCCTATTGCAGGTATACGCCAGCTTGAAAAACTCATGGAACAACTTGAACCAAAGCTGAAAACCATGAATAAGCCAACCCTGGTGCTACAGTCCAGAAAAGATCCTGTGGTTGATCCTAAAGGAACTCTTAAACTATTTGACCAATTGGGATCAAAGATCAAAGAGTATTATATCTTTGATTATGATCGACATGGAATTTTAATTGGGCAGGATGTTAAAAGGGTTTATAAAGCCATTGTAAATTTTATCAAGCCCTGGATTTCATCAAATTAATCCTGGAAAAAGAATTTTCCAGAAACCTCTAAAATGG
>CALGRI010000344.1 GCA_937880875.1 uncultured Pseudomonadota bacterium | reverse complement strand
ATGGGACAAGTATTTTTGAAATATTTTCTAACAAGATTGGAATAGGCAATCACTGTCCTGTCAGGACGTCGGTTATTAAACCCGCCGGGAGTATAATCGTCTTTTTTCCTTCTTTTTTTCAAGGCAGTGTAATTTGTAACCATGGAATCCACACAGCCCCCTGTAATTCCCCAGAAAAGAGCGGGTTCCCCTAGTCTTGAAATATCTGTTTTGCTGTCCATGTCAGGCTGGGCAATGATTCCCACACGAAATCCTTTATCCACAAGAACTTTGCCTATGATGGCAATGCCCATAAAAGGTGAATCAATATAAGAGTCCCCTGTCACAAGAATTACATCAAGTCGGCTCCAGTTGAGCTTTTTCACCTCTTGTTTTGTTGTGGGTAGAAACATGGTTAATGCCTGTATTTTAAGATTTGCTTCTAATATTCATGTGGCGCATCATACAAGATAGCCCTTTGGATTACAATCCTGGCAATAATTTCCAATATGTTTTAAAACAAAAAAAGGTTGGGAAAATTGCAACTCAATAGTATCCACTTGCCAATCGGGTAACCTTTCAGCCAATCAGGCGATTTACATCATAAGAAAATAAATGCCGAAAACGGCAGTCACAGCTCCTGCAACTGCCCTGATGGATACGTACTCTTTGTGAAGAAAAATTGAAAACGGGATGATGAAAACCGGAACAAGAGATAGAAATGTGGAGGCCACCCCCGTTGTAAGATAATGAAGGACCAGAAGGGATAGAGATACCCCTAAAAATGGGCCGAAGACAGAACCTGTGGCCGTAAATAATACAGCCCTTGTGTCTTTAACTGCGGTTATAACTTTTCCCCATTTTCCAGTGACAGTAAAGAAAACAAGAAAACATAGCAAGGCCGCAAACGCCCTGATCTGGGTTGAAGAAAAGGCATCCAGATATCCAGAGTCTGTCTGCATGCCGGTTTTGCTTAAAATATACCCCACAGCCTGTCCGAACATGGCGCCAAATCCAAACAGAATACCTTTTAACGAGATACCTCTGGTTTTCAGTTTTGAAAGAAGCGGCATTTTTTGATTCCGTTCAAGAATGACGATTCCCACACCAGAAAGAGTAACAAACATGCCCAGCCATTGATGAAGGATATATGTTTCATTTAAAAATGCCCAGCCAATCAGGGCTGTTGTGGGTGCAGACAGACTGAAGATCAGCATGGTAACCCTTGGCCCTATTTCAACAAGGGCCTTGAAAAGGAAAATATCTCCTATAAAAAAACCGATTCCCCCGGAAAGAGAAAGATAAAACCAGGCATGGGCAGAAAATTGAACAGGCAGGATATACCCATGCCTGAAAAATAAAAAAAGACTGAAAAGGATCAGGGCGACTGTAAGCCTGATAATATTGACGGCAGTTGCCCCTATTCTTTTGGACGCAGCTTCGAAAAACTGGATACTGATGGTCCAGCAAAATACAGTGCCAATGGCGATTAATTCACCTGTCCAGGGCATGGAAATCCTTTTTGAATAAAAGTAAAAAAGCCATAGTTAGATGATCTGGGATAAAATGACAAGGGAAATGTTGCTGATCATTGATGTGGTTTTTTGAAAATTTATTTGTCTTGCACCACTATATTTTGTACACTGATTTTTATGGAGAATAGAGATTTGCTTGATAAAGCTTTGGAATTTGCTGAAAAAGGAAAAGGGAGAAGGCTGCTTAATACTTTG
>CALGRI010000343.1 GCA_937880875.1 uncultured Pseudomonadota bacterium | reverse complement strand
TGAGAACACACCTCCTCCTGAAGATTAACCCGTTTGCTAAAAAAGAGTGCAACTATGAATTGCTGGTTGCATTCAGGCCTTTTTCTTGATAAGAATTAACGAATAAACATGTCTATATAGTCGCCAGATAACGCACCTGACTTTATAAGCACTATCTTAAAAAGAATAATATTATTGATGTGTTAATTCTGTATTACAAAATGAATAAAATTCATTTGACTATATTATTTCTTGACTTTCACTTGAAATTTCTAATAAACTCGCCACAGGCGCAGCAATCATAATCAAAGTGATGAATCCTGTAAGATTCATCTCTAAGATACGAAAATGAGATAATCACTTTTTAATCACTTTAGTGAATATAAATTTTATTTTTGATTACTTGGTAAGCGTTTCATTTTTAAAAACTTAATACGTTTTGGAGGAATTAAATTATGGCCGAAAAAAAAGAAAATCTATCAGCTAAAAGAGTGCATCCCGGTGTTGAGGAAATGAAAAAAAGCCTCATGGAAGGAAAATGTTCCCGCCGTGAATTTTTACGCACAACAACTTTATTGGGCATATCGGCTACAACTGCCTATAGCCTTGCAAGCGCAATACTGGGTAAAGAGATTTTACCTGATCTGATTTCAACAGCCTATGCCGGCCAGAAAAAAGGCGGGGTTTTAAAATATGCGATGCAGGTACAGGAAATGGCTGATCCCGCCACCTGGTCATGGACCCAGAAATCTATTGTCGGTCGGCATATTGTTGAATACATGGTTATTACCGGACCGGATAATGTCACCAGACCCGGCCTGGCAGAGAGCTGGGAAGCATCAGATGATCTGAAAACATGGACTTTTCACCTCCGCAAAGGGGTCAAATGGTCAAATGGCGATGACTTTATTGCAGATGATGTTGTATTTAACTTTACCCGGTGGCTTGACCCGAAAACCGGATCATCCAACCTGGGACTGTTTAACGCCATGATCGAAGACTCTGGCGAAAAAGATGCCAAAGGCAATCCCATCAAGCGCATGATCAAAAATGCCGTGGAAAAAGTAGATAATCATACCGTCAGACTTAACCTTAAATCAGCCGTTCTGTCTATTCCTGAAAACCTTTACAATTATCCCACTCCCATCGTTCACCGCAATTTTGAAAAAGAGGGCGGGGACCTGACTAAAAATCCCGTCGGTACCGGACCATACACGCTTTCTGAATTCAAGGTCGGTGAGATAGCTGTATTGAAAAAACGCAAGGAACCCTATTGGGGTGGTGAAGTCTTTCTGGATGAGATTCGTATTATTGACCTGGGTGAAGATGCCGGGGCTTACCTGGCTGCCATTGCTTCAAAACAGGTGGATGTAATCTACAACCTTGATTTGACAACCCTTGAAGCTGCCAAGAATATTCCGGGAATAAAGGTTGTCTCGATCCCCTCTACACAAACCGGCGTTATCCGTATGAAGGTCACTGAAAAACCCTTTACCGACATCCGCGTGCGTAAAGCCGTACAAAAATGCTGTGATGCCCAAAGAAATCTTGACATTGCCCATCAGGGCTTAGGGATTGTTGCAGAACACCATCATGTAGCCAGTATCCATCCCGATTATTTTAAACTGCCTCCTTTTAAACAGGACATAGCCGGTGCGAAAAAACTGCTTGCCGAAGCAGGATATCCCGATGGGATTGAAATCACCTGCACAGTGGGAAATACGGACGGGGTCTGGGAGCAGAATTCCGTTGCCGTGCTCAAAGAAGACTGTGCCAAAGCCGGTATTACTATAAATATGAATGTCATGCCCATGGCACAGTATTGGGATATCTGGACATCGTCACCTTTCAGCCTCACCTCCTGGACCCACCGGCCCCTGGCTGTCATGGTACTGGGCCTGGCCTACCGTGCCGGGGTCCCCTGGAATGAATCCAGCTACAATAATCCCAAATTTGATGCCGCCCTGAACGAAGCAGAAGCAACATTAAATGTTGAAGCCCGTCGGGTCAAGATGGAAAAGGTTGAAAAAATCCTCCAGGATGACGCTGTCATGGTACAACCTTTCTTTAGATCTGTTTTTACGGCAGTTTCAGATAATGTGGTTGGTTTTGAGATGGATCCGGTCAGATACTATCGCTTTCACAAGGTTTCTCTGGCTTAATTGACAACATAGTAATATCTGGTAAGGGGGATGTTTCCCCCTTACCAGACTCTAAAGCCACGTTCTAAGATTAAGGAGTCAGAATGGTATTGCTGCTTTTAAAGCGAATCGGGTTCATGATTTTTACCATGATTGTCGTATCCATAATTCTTTTCCTGCTTCTGGAAACAGGGCTTACAGGTGACCCGGCCACACGTGTTCTGGGTAATTTTGCCTCTGATTCACAAAAAGAAATGTGGCGGGATCAGCAGGGATACAACCAGCCGGTGGTGTTACGTTATGTAAAATGGCTGGGCAATTTTGCCACAGGCAACCTTGGAACGTCCACTCGCTACAAAGGCCCGGTAAAAGACGTGCTTTTGCCACGGTTATGGAATACAGCCATCTTAGGCTTCTGGACTTTTGCCATCCTGATCCCTTTGTCATTAACCCTGGGTGTCTTATCCGGAATGAGGGAGGGTTCTATTCTGGATCGAGCCATATCTGTTTTTGGCATTTTAACCACATCTGTGCCTGAATTTGCCAGCGCTGTGTTTTTTTCCGCCCTTTTTGTATTTGGTTTAAAATGGCTACCGGGAACAAGCTCCATGTCAGGAGGATTTGAGTTCAAACAACTGATCCTTCCTGCCATGGTATTGGTGGTTTATGATTTTGGGTATGTTGCCCGTATGACCCGGGCATCCATGGCAGAAGTGATGACATCTCAATACATAAGATCAGCTGTATTAAAAGGTCTTCCCTACAGACAGG
>CALGRI010000342.1 GCA_937880875.1 uncultured Pseudomonadota bacterium | reverse complement strand
AAAGAGTATGAATGGGTGTTTAAAGAAGAAGTCTGTACGATTTGTTCTTCAATTTATTATTCGTTACTGGAACGATTGGGCAACCCCACCGAAGTGTTTAAAATGCTTTATGCCAGGCCTTACTATTTTAACCGGCGCCTTGGAAACGGTATCAGTGTATTTAACCCCGGGGACAGGCCGTTAAAACAAAATATTATTTACAATCAAATGCTTCAAAAACGAATAAACGCACTGTTCCGGGACAGTAATGTGATCCATTACCTGTATTCACGATTTGCAAAAATCAATAACGGGATTTATGCCCTCATGGACATCAAGGCCCACAACATCGATCGCATGGTTGAACTTCACAACATTATCAGTGAAGGGCTTCACAAGGTAGAAGATATTGAAGAAAGGGTGGATTCATTGTTTTTTGCTTTAATGAATCCTGAGGATAAAAGTAGTATTCGTGATTTTCCTTCTTTTGAAGACCGGATTCAATATATTAATATTCCTTATGTCCTTGATTTTAAGACAGAGGTTAAGATTTATCATAATATTTTCGGCCGGCACATTGAAGGCAGTTTTCTTCCCATGGTTCTTGAAAATTTTGCCAGGATCATCATATGCACGAGAATCGGCAAAAAATCACTGGCCTTGACCCAGTGGATAAAAGATCCTTTAAAATATAAGAATTTTTGTGATGACCAGCTCCTGCTGTTAAAAATGGAATTGTTTTCAGGCAATGTTCCCAAATGGCTGGGAGAAGAAGATATTAAATCCCTGGACAATAATATGCTTAAAATAATTATTGCAGAATCTGAAATTTATGGAAAAGAAGGGCTGTCCGGCCGGGATGCCATTAAAATATTTGATCGATTCTATTCAAAATATGCAAAAGAAGACCGGTTGATCAATATGTCTGACTTATGCACTTTTTTCAGAAAGCTGGATGATCAGCCTAAAAAAATAATCCCCCCGGGATTTCTTGAATCTTTATTACGAATGTATGACTACAGCATCCTTCAACAGGTGAAAGAATCATTATATTATTACAACGAGGAGCGGATTGTCAAAGATATTAAAAATTACATTTCTGCTGTGACCAACGACATTGATTCAATTGTAAAGTGTATTTTTACAAAAGAAGAGATCCATGTGACCGAAGCCTTTCTTGAAAGTATTGAAAACAGGCTTCTGTCTGAAAATATGGAAACCAAAAGAAGACAGGAAATCCGAAATGATGTATTAAAAGAATTTACAACCAGAGCACTTTCTCATGAGATCATGATTGAAGGGAAAAATATTATGGAAACCCGTCTGTTTGAATCCTTATACGAGCGATATGTTCACAACCTGAAAAAACGGGTGCTGGAACCCTTTATTGAAAATGAAAATTTCAGGAATGCCATCAAAGATTTTGACACGGATAAATTTAAAGCCCATGACAAACGGATTAAAAAAGATGTGAAATTTATGTTAGACAATCTTTCCAAGAAGTTTGGCTATACAACTCAGGGGGCCAATGAGGCGTGCATCTATGTAATTGACAATGGCCTGGCAAATAAATTCAAATAATTTTGTTTTAATTTTTCTTGATTCTTTTCAAAGTTTCCTTTAAATCAAGACCATGATTTTTACGAGTGACCTTCAGGTTAAAGGAAATTTTCTATCCATTCAATTCGGTGTGTTCAGGTAAATATGTCAAAGCATTTAATCAAAGATGTTAAAAATATTGATAATAGTGTGGTGATCACTCCGACAGATGGGTCTCATAAAGCCTATCTGACTTCTAAATGGTATTCATCTTCTAAGGTTTCAATCCTTGTTATTTTAAAGGATACAAAAAAAACGATAGAGTTTTTAGATGAATTGAATTTTTTTCTGCCGGACAAAAAAGATAAAATTGTTTTTTTCCCGGGATATCATATCCTGCCTTTCAAATCCCTGGCCTACCATAAAGAAACATCTACAAACAGGCTTGCGTCTTTATCAAAAATCATGAATTCAGGTTCAGAACCTTTAATTATTGTAACGGTTGTGGACACCATTTTACAAAAACTGATTCCAAAGAAAAACTTGAATGATTTTGCCGAACTGGTCATTGCCAATGAGGAAATTGACAGGGATGCCTTGATTTTGAAGCTTGAATCCGGCGGGTATAACAAAACGTCTCTTGTGGAAGATCCAGGAGAGTATTCAGTGCGCGGCGGTATTCTGGATATTTTTTCTCCAGGTGAAAAATATCCCGTGCGCATTGAATTTTTTGGGGATCTGGTGGAATCCCTCCGGTATTTTTCTGTCTTTACCCAGAGAGGGGTAAAGGAAATTTATGAAACCATCATTATTCCGGCAACAGAAGCAATATTGACCAGAGAAAATCTGCCCCATATCCTGGCCCGTCTCAGACAGGCCGGAACCCTTGCCAGACTTGAAGCATCAAAAATCAGAGCATATGTGAATGAAACCCGTGAATTTGGAAGATTCCCGGGTGTTGAAAGTATGCTGTCCATAGTTTATGAAGAATTAGATACTTTTTTTGACTATATTCCTGAAAATACGCTTTTGGTGATGGATTCTCCCGACGATCTTGAATCCAGGGCAATGGATTTTGAAAATAAGGCGTTGATCAATTATAAAGCCACTGCAGCGGAGAGCCGGCTTTGTGTTGAACCAGACTCCATTTATTTGAAATGGGATAAGATAAAGTCGTTTATTAAATCAAAAAAACAGATATCCTTTAAATCCTTTGACCTGGTAAATGGTCCTTGTGTAGAAGAACATTTGCCGCAACGCTTATTTGCGTTTCAGGATAACACGGATTTGTCTTCATCATTGAAAAGAGAGGGGATTAAAGATAATCCTTTAATCCCTCTGGTTGACTGGTTTAACAATCATTTGGCCCATAAAAGAATAGTCCTGTGTGTCTTAAGTCAAGAATCTCAAGCAAAACGGCTGCTGTCATTGCTGCAACCCTATGGCATTGAACCTGTGCCGTGTAATAACTTCAGGGCAGCAATTAAAAAGAAGCCAGGGATTTATTATCTGTTTGGAGATTTGTCTTCAGGGTTTGTTTTTAAAGAAGATGGCCTGGCCCTTGTCACTGAAAATGAAATTTTCGGCAAAAAAAGGATTCGAAGACAGAGTAGTGCAAGAAGAGATTTAAAAACCAAGTTTATCACGCCGGAAGAATTGAAAAATGGAGATATTGTTGTTCACATTGAACATGGTGTGGGACAATTTGAAGGAATCTGCAATTTAAAAGTGGGCAATATTTCCCAGGACTTTATCCTTATTCAATATCTGGATAATGATAAATTATATTTACCTGTTGATCGCATTGAGATGATTGGCAAGTATATAGGGGTGGATGGCTATACTCCGATTCTTGATAAAATCGGGTCCAAAGCCTGGGTAAAATCAAAGGCCAAAGCAAAAGAAGAGGTTGAGAAAATGGCAGCTGATCTTTTAAATCTCTATGCACAAAGAAAGGTTAATAAGGGATTTTCATTTTCCAGGCCGGATAATTATTACAATGATTTTGAAGCAGCTTTTCCCTATGATGAAACACGTGATCAGTTAAAGGCCATTGATGATGTTCATCTGGACATGGAGGCAAATATTCCCATGGACCGGCTGGTTTGCGGCGATGTGGGATATGGCAAAACCGAAGTGGCCATCAGGGCTGCTTTTAAGGCGGTAAACGATGGAAAACAGGTGGCGATTGTGGTGCCCACCACCATATTGGCAGAACAGCATCTTTTAACGTTTAAGGAGCGGTTTGCCCAATATCCTGTGAATATTGAATGTTTATCAAGGTTTCGAACGCGAAAAGAACAGACAAGAATCCTCAAGGCAATGAACTCAGGTCTTGTGGATATTGTCATTGGAACCCACAGGCTTTTATCAAAAGATGTTGATTTTAAATCACTGGGTCTTTTGGTGATTGATGAGGAACAACGTTTTGGGGTAAAACATAAGGAAACATTAAAAAAGAAGAGAAGCTCTGTGGATGTACTGGCTTTGACGGCAACGCCGATCCCCAGGACACTTCATATGTCACTCACGGGTATGCGGGATATTTCTGTGATCACAACCCCTCCTGCAGACAGACAACCAATCATATCCTATATTTCAAAATATGACGATGTCATTGTCAAGGATGCCATTAAAAGGGAATTGTCACGAAAGGGCCAGATATTTTTTGTGCATAATAATATCAAGACCATTTTCAAAGCTGCACAGAATTTAGAAAAATTGGTTCCAGAGGCAAAAATAGGTGTGGCCCATGGCAGGCTTTCAGAAATCGAGCTTGAAAAGGTGATGTTCCAGTTTGTTAATTTTGAAATTGATGTTTTAGTTTGTACAACCATCATAGAATCCGGTCTTGATATCCCTTCGGCAAACACAATGATTATCAATAAAGTCGAACGGTTCGGGCTTTCTCAAATTTATCAATTAAGAGGTCGGATCGGCCGGGGTGACCATCAGGCCTATGCCTACTTGTTCATTACAGATGAAAACACATTGACAAAGGACGCAAAGAAAAGGTTGTCCGCTTTGATGGAGCACAAAGATCTTGGGTCTGGATTTCAAATAGCCATGAAAGACCTGCAGATAAGGGGTGCCGGGACTGCCCTTGGTGCTTCTCAATCCGGTCATATAGCAGCTGTCGGGTATGACATGTTTTTAAAACTGCTGGATCAGGCTGTTCATGATCTAAAAGGTGAAGAAACCATTGAACCTTTGGAACCTGAAATTAATGCATCCATGTCTGCCGGCTTTCCAGATGGTTATATAGAATCCGTTGAACAGCGATTAACCTTATATAGACGGCTGTCAAGGATTACCATGGTTTCAGATATATCAGATATACAAAAGGAGCTGACAGATCGATATGGCAAACTGCCAAAAGAGGCTGAAAATATGCTCTTAAAAATCATGCTGCGGGTGTATTGTATAAAGGCAGGGGTTCAGCGGCTTGATATAACTCCCAACACCCTTACCCTTTGTTTTTCTGAAAAACACAGAAAAAAACCTCTGAATTCTTTAAATAGTGCTTTAAAGAGTATGGCCTTTTTTGAATTCATTAAAAAAGACAGCATTCAAATTCAATTGGGAAGAAAAAGAAATAATATTTCCAAGGCCCTTTTGGAAACCCGCAATATTCTCAAGGCGATCGCCTGAATGATGATAATATTCAGGCAAAACTTTCTGAAGCACTGCGATTTTTTTTAGTCAATATACCCTTATGTTTTGCGTTAACATACTGGGGTTTGTCCGGTTCCATCAAATTTAAATAAAAAAATATTTTTATTTTTTAAGATAAACCTTTATTTTTTTAAAATATTTAATATAATAAGTCCAAATCTATAAATCCTGTATAAAATTGGTTTTTTATAATCTCAATCTTCTATAACCTGAAGGTCACGCGTAACCTGAAGGTCACACGTAAAAGGAGAAATTATGAAAACTCTTATCAAAAAAGAATCCTTTTTTTTAAAAAAATTTATTCAAACCTTTAACCGGGAAATGATCCCCATTGAAATTATTGATACAAACGGCAATAGATATTCCACGGCTCAGCAGGATATCAAACACAAAATTTTAATTAAAGATCGCAAATTTTTTAAAGCCCTGATTTCCCCCAGTGCATTTTCTCTTGGTGAAGCCTATGTAAAAGGGTATTTTGATGTATCCGGCAGTATAAGAGAGCTTTATGAGCTTATTTGCGATAAATTGCTCAATACAGATCAACGAAAGGGGATGCTTACATTTTTTTCCAATCTTTTTGTGAAAGCAAAGGAAAAAGAAAAGGAAAATATTGAATATCACTACAATGTTCCCGGAGATTTTTATCGATTGTTTTTAGGGGAAACAATGGGATACACTTGTGGATATTATACAAGTGAAAAAGCGACAATGGATGAAGCGCAAAATGAAAAAATGGATATTATCTGCAGGAAATTACGGCTTGAAAAGGGAGATAAACTTCTCGACATAGGGTGTGGATGGGGTAATTTTGCTGTTTTTGCAGCCAAGCATTATGGTGTGGATGTAACGGGAATTACCTTAAGTTCCGAGCAAAAAAAATATGCTGAAAACTGGATAAAAACCGAAGGGCTTTCCCATAAAATAAATATAAAAATTTTAAATTACAGGGACCTTGGCACTGAAGTTTTCAATAAAATTTCATGTATTGGCATGTCAGAACATGTGGGAAAAGCCAATATGAGCAATTTTTTTAAAACCGTTCATAAAAGCCTTAAAAAAGGTGGCCTTTTTATGCAGCATACCATCACC
This sequence comes from uncultured Pseudomonadota bacterium, assembly GCA_937880875.1. GTDB lineage: Bacteria > Desulfobacterota > Desulfobacteria > Desulfobacterales > Desulfobacteraceae > Desulfobacula. The sequence goes on along the minus strand of CALGRI010000342.1, from coordinate 867 downwards.
ACTAATATAAAAAGGAAAAAAGGGTTTGAAAATTCATTTCTGGATAAATACATGTTTCCAGGAGGGGAGCTCATGTTTGAGCATGACCTTGTGAACCTGGCATCGTCTTCTGGTTTTGAACTGCTTAATGCAGAAAATTACAGAACCCATTATGTAAAGACCTTAAATGATTGGATATTGCAGATGGAAAAACAGAAAGACAAGTTATTGAAGATTGTTTCTGATAATGTTTATCGCATTTATCATATTTTTTTTATAGGGTCTTTGATTTCTTTTAAGACAAAAGAGATTTCTATCTTCCAAAATCTTTTTTATAAGACAGATATAGATAACAGCAGTACTGACGTCTTTTTAAGCCCCTATTCTAAAAATGAAACACGAATTGCCTGATATAGACAAATTTGAACGTATTGTCTTTAAAAAGAAAAATACATTAGATCTTCTTTTGGCTTTTTCGTTAAAATTAATGCAGGCCAGACAAGTAGGGCTGCTGCTGGGAACCAACAAAACCTATTTTAAATTTTTACCTCCTGATAAATGGGACAGGGGTGTTATGCATAAATTTAATGGTAAGGGTTTTAGTGGTTTTATTTTGAAATATTTTGGAACCTTCATCGTCAGATATAAAGGCCTGTCGCCTGTCAGGCTGTATAAAGATACTCAATTTGGTGAAAAAGAGGAAACAGTCGGCATCATTTCTTTTGTTCTTAGAAAACACAAAGATTTTTATGAAAAAGGCATTAAAATTCTCATTATTGATAATATCAGTGGTGGTTTCAATACGGATGAGAGTCATTCAAATGTATCAATTCTTTCCTATGATGGTGATATTTTTAAACCCTTGCCAGACTTGAAAATCAATAATGC
>CALGRI010000341.1 GCA_937880875.1 uncultured Pseudomonadota bacterium | reverse complement strand
GTGTGACCTTCAGGTTAGAGCTTGTAGCAATGTCCATCCAGCGGACGTAAGGCGATCAGCCTGGAACGGGTTATGCAAAATTTCTTATTGCAAATTATTGTTTCAAAGGCTTTTCTTCAATAGTTCCAGATTTTGATGAATCAATATTTATCTGAGGTTTTGGCTCGGTACTGTCTGATGGTCTGTTTGACAGCTGGTCAATATCTTTTTGCAGCCGTGAAATATTTGCTACAAGTTTTTGATTCAAGGTCTCTATCCGGCTATCAAGAGTATTCATGAGATTGTTTAAATCATTTTCCAATTGCTTAATTTGTTTGTCAACAATAGCTTGAGAGGTACTCTCAGTCTCTAAATTTTTATATCTTTTATCCATAAGACTGAAATCTTTTCTAAGCTCGCCGATTTGCTGATCATAATCTGATAACTCCAACAGCCGGGCATTAAATTGATTTTTTAAAAGATCGGCCTCATTTTTTATTTGCTGGGCAGTTTTATCAAATTGAGTTTTACTTTCTTTAAAGGCTGAAAGGGTCTGTTCATTTATCCCTTCAATGGCCAGCAGCGTTGTTTTATCCTGGTTTGCATTATTTGCAACCCGCTTTTCAATTTTAGTAAACTGGTTTTCAAGTTTGGCAAACTGGGCATTAATTGTTTCGCTGTCAGCCTTTAATCTTGCTAATTTTGTGATTTGTCCTTCAAGTGAAACACTTTTTTTGTCAAATTCAGGCAGCTTATTATCCAGATCAAATCTGTTTTTGGCTATTTTTACATCAAGGGCATTTAATTTTTCTTCCAGTTGTTGAGAAATCTTGTCGACCTGGCTTTGTTTGGTCGCATCAACATCAAACACCCGTTCTTTCATATCAAGGTAGGCAAAAACGAGAATAGCGCCGATAAGGCAGGGAATAATGATGGAAATAATTGTTACCCTGTTGGAAAGCTTTTCTATCTTCAAGGTATTGATTTCTTCGTGATATATTGATGCTGAGACCTGGCTGTCAGAATCTTTAAGGCTCTTTTCTCCAGAGTCGAAATTTGAAATATCAGGTTTGAAATCTTTTAAATTCATTTTTTTATTCTATTCCTATTATTTTATTGCCATTCAATGGTTCCGGGAGGCTTGGACGTGATATCAAAAACAACCCGGTTAATATTTTCAACTTCATTGATTATCCTGTTTGAAATTTTGCCTAAAAGATCGTGGGGTAATTTTGCCCAGTCCGCAGTCATTGCATCATTGCTGGTGACAGCTCTTATTGCAATACAATTTTCAAAGGTCCTTTTATCTCCCATCACCCCTACAGTTTTCACGGGCAAGAGGACAGCAAAAGATTGCCATACCTTTCTATAAAGCCCAGCTTCCCTGATTTCTTCAAGCAAAACAGCATCTGCTTCTCTTAAAATTTTAAGCCTGAATTCCGTGATTTCACCCATGATTCTGATGGCAAGTCCAGGGCCGGGAAAGGGTTGGCGCCATATAAGATCATCCTTAATGCCCAGTTCTGTCCCAAGTTTTCTAACTTCATCTTTGAAAAGAAGTTGTAATGGTTCAATGAGTTTGAGTTTCATTTTTTCCGGCAGGCCCCCAACATTATGATGAGATTTGATAATGGAGGTGGGTCCGCCAAAAGCGGATTTGGATTCAATAATATCCGGATACAAGGTGCCTTGGCCTAGGAATTGTGCGCCTGGGATTTTATTGGCTTGGGCTTCAAATACGTCTATAAAAATGTTTCCAATAATTGTTCGTTTTTTTTCAGGATCTGTCACACCTTTTAAGGCGGTTAAAAATTTGTTTTTTGCATCAACAAATTTTATATTTAAATCAAGGTCGGGGATCAGGCTTTTTTCAAGAGTTTCTTTTTCATTTTTTCTTAAAAGACCATTGTCAACAAAGATGCAGAATAAATTTTTGCCGATGGCCTTATGTATAAGGGTCGCAGCAACGGATGAATCAACACCGCCTGAAAGTCCCATGATCACTTTTTTATCACCAACAGCAGCTTTAATTTGAGCAATGGCACCATCGCAAAAGGATTTCATTGTCCAGTTTTTCTGGCAATTACAGACATCAAATAAAAAATGGCGAATCATTAATGATCCGTTTATGGAATGTTCAACCTCGGGATGAAGCTGAAGGCCGTAAAATTTTTTTGTATGATTTGCAATAGCTGCAATGGCAGTGTTTTTGGTGGAAGCGGTAATAACAAAATTTTCAGGCAATTCAATGGCAGAATCTCCATGACTCATCCAGCATTGAAAGCCAGTATCCATATCCTTGAATAAGGGATCAGGGTCTTTAACGTCAAGGCTTGCGAATCCATACTCACGTTTAGTTGCCTTTTTAATTTTTCCGCCCAGGGTATGTACCATATAATGCATCCCATAGCAGATGCCAAGGATGGGGATGCCAAGATCAAAAAGTGCTTTATCAATGGTTGGACTGTTTTCTTCATAGATGCTTGACGGTCCACCGGAAAGAATGATGCCCTGGGGATGAAGGCTCTTTAATTTTTCCAGAGAAATACTGGCAGGTTCTACCTGGCAATACACATCATTTTCTCTAACTCTTCTGGCAATAAGTTGATTAAATTGTGAACCAAAATCAATAACAATGATCATAAAATTATTCCTATATTAATAATTTCCCTAAACTATGATATTTCCTATAATATGGCCAAAAAAGCAAGTTATTTTTATCCTTAATGTTGCCAATTGACCTTTAATATGATTAAAAGATGAATGAGAATAAAATTTTTTATTTTTGAAAAATAAATTGAGGAGTGTGTATGTATTTGGCAAGTGATTTAAGAAAGGGTTTAAAGTTTGAAATAGATGGTGAACCCTATGTCATTATTGCTTTTGAGTTTAAAAAACCTGGAAAAGGGCAATCTTTATATAAATGCAAATTAAAGAATATGATCACAGGTACTCAGTATGAACGAACCTATCGATCCGGTGACAAATTTAATAGAGCTGATCTTGAAGAACAGGAAATGGAATACCTTTATTCGGATAAAGATAATTGCTGTTTTATGAACACAGCCAATTATGAGCAGCATTTTTTGACAAAAGATCAATTGGGAGACACAATAGATCTGTTAAAGGACAATACCATTTGTACTGTTCTATTATATAATGGCCTTCCTATTGGTGTTACATTGCCGAATTTTGTCCACCTGGAAGTGATCGAATCAGAACCCTGGGCAAAAGGTGATACAGCAACAGGAAGCACAAAACCTGCGATACTTGAAACAGGATTTGAGATCCAGGTCCCTCCTTTTATTGACCCGGGTCAGATGGTAAAAATTGATACCAGAACCCGGGAATATGTAGAAAGGGTGAATGAATAATTTAGTGTTATTATTGCTGTTCTTTGAACCCACAATCCTTTTCAGGACATTTTAAAGATTTTCCATCTCTTTTGGTTTCTTTTTCAACAAGATAGACAGAGTTGCAATCAGGGCATGATTTGTTAACTGGCTTATCCCAGGATGCAAAGGTACAGTCTGGATAATTTGAGCAGCCAAAAAATATTTTACCTCTTTTTGACTTTCTCTCTATAATCGTTCCTGGGCAATCGGTTTGCGGACAGTTCACACCGATATTTTTACCGTTTTGTTCACCATTGACAGATTCAGTATGCTTACACTCAGGGTATCCGGTGCAGGCCAGGAACAGGCCAAAGCGGCCTTCTTTTTGAACCATGGGGCTGCCACATTTTATACAATCTTTGACTTTGGTATTATCAATGATTTTTTCTACAATTGAAAGATTACCTTTTTCATCTCGAAGATAATTGCTGGTAAAGGAGCAGTCAGGATATCCAGTACATGCGAGAAAATGTCCGTTTTTGCCAATTTTTATATTCACTTGTTTTCCACAGGACGGACAATTTAAATCAGTGTCAACCCCAACCCCTTTTACACTGATCATGTCGTGGCTTGCCTTTTCCAGGCTTTTTTTAAAAGAAGCATAAAAATCTGTTAATAATTGGACTTCTTCCAAATTACCGGTTTCAACATTATCAAGATTGGTTTCCATCTGGGCTGTAAAGGAAATATTTAAAATGTTTGGAAAAGATGCAGCCAGCAAATCATTTACAATAAAACCCAGTTCACTTGGAATAAAATACCGCTTTACAAGGTCAACATATCCTTTGTCCTGGATCACGGATAGGATGGAAGCATAAGTACTGGGTCGACCAATACCGTTTTTTTCAAGCTCTTTGACAAGGGATGCTTCGGAAAACCGCGGCAGGGGTTTTGTAAAATGCTGTTTAGGGATAATTTCTATAGTTTTTAAAGCAGTCCCGACTTTTGCATCGGGCAGAGCTTGAATATCCTTGTCTTTGGACTCTTGATCCTGGGAATAAAGATTCATAAATCCCGGGAACCGAATTGTTGAACCGCTGACTGAAAAAAGATATTTATCCGTTGCCTGAATCAAAATAGTTTTTTGGTCAATGATAGCCTGTGTCATTTGTGATGCAACAAACCGTTTCCATATCAGATCATAGAGATTAAATTGATCAGGAGTCAGAAAATTTTTAAGCAATTTGGGAGAATGGAAGACAGATGTGGGTCTAATGGCTTCATGGGCATCTTGTACCTTGTTCTTGTTTTTAAAGAATCGGGGTTTGCTTAAAGCAAACTCATTTCCCATGGTCTGTGAGATAAATTTTTGTGCTTCATTTGCAGCATCTGCTGCTATTCTGGTTGAATCCGTACGCATATAGGTGATAAGGCCTTCAGGACCCCCTGTCCCAATCTCAACGCCTTCATAAAGCTGTTGTGCAATGATCATGGTTTTCCGTGCGGAAAATCTTAAGCGATTGATGGCATCCTGTTGAAGCTTACTTGTAATAAAAGGTGGTGCAGGATTGCGTTTGATTGTTTTGGCCTTTATTTCATGGATGACAAATTGTGCATTTTCAAGGTCTTTTAAAATACTTGAAGCCTGGTTTTGATTTTCAATCTTTGCCTTTTTATTATTAATTTTAATGAGATCAGCATTAAAATTAGGAGGAAAGTTTGCCAGAAGGTCGGCCGTAATAGTCCAGTATTCTTCGGGAACAAATTTCCAAATATGCCTTTCCCTGTCACAAATAATTTTAACGGCAACGGATTGAACCCTTCCAGCACTTAATCCTCTCTGGATTTTTTGCCATAATAAAGGAGAGATCTGATAACCCACCAGGCGGTCCAGTTTTCTTCTGGCCTGCTGGGCATCATATTTATCAGCATCTGGTTTAAGCGGGTGCAGTAATGCTTCTTGAATCCCCTTTTTTGTCAATTCATGGAAAAGAACACGATGAAAAATCAGGTTTTTTTGTTTTAAAATATCCATGATGTGGAATGCAATGGCTTCACCTTCACGATCAGGGTCAGGGGCAAGGTAAATCTCTTTGGCATCTTTGGCCAGTTTTTTTAAATTTGCAATGATTTTGGATTTGTCTTTAATATTGACATATTTACCCTTAAATTTTTTTTCAATATCAATACCAAGGGTATTTATTGGAAGATCTCTTATGTGGCCGACACTTGCAGCAATATTAAATTCTTTTCCCACATATTTTTTCAATGTTTTAATTTTTGTTGGAGACTCTACGATGATGAGGGGTTTTGTCAATTGTTTTCCTCCGAGATAGAATAATAGTTACCCTGATGGCGATTCACTTTTCCCGCAAGTTCCAAGTCAAGCAACTGGGACGTAATTTGCGAGCTGTTCATCCCGCTGTTTTCAATTAATACATCAATATGGACCGGGTAGGGTCCTATAAACTTTAAAATTTCAGGACCAGGCGGTTTACAGCTCTTATAGTGGGGCATTTTTTGATTTTGTAAAGATGCGGGTTGATCTTTTTCTTTTAAATGGATGAAATGATGGAGTTCATCCATGATATCCATCTCGTTTTCCACAAGCTTGGCACCTTGTTTTAATAAAGCATGCGTGCCCTGGCTTTTTTGGGATTGTATGCTTCCGGGAACCGCAAATACTTCCCGGTTATATTCACCTGCCAGACGGGCAGTGATTAGGGAGCCGCTTCTTTTGGCGGCTTCAACAATAATGGTGCCGCAGGATAATCCTGCAATGATTCGATTACGAATGGGAAAATTTGATGGAAAAGGTTCGGTATCGGCTTTAAATTCTGAAAAAACTATACCCTTATCTGCAATAGCGTTAAAAAGGTATTTATTTTCCCTGGGATATATTTTATTGAGTCCTGAACCCAAAACCGCTATGGTTTTTCCTTGTGCTCTCAAGGCCCCTTGATGAGCTCTCGCATCAATCCCCCTTGCCAGTCCACTGACAATCTGAAATCCTTTTTTGGCAAGGTGGTATGAAAGATTCTCAGATGTGCTCAACCCATAGGCGGTTGCAGTCCTTGAACCGACAACAGAGATACAGGGGGCGCTGTTGTCCAGTTCGCCCAAATAGGTTAAAAAAGGCGGCGGATCATGGATTTGTTTTAACAAGGCCGGATAGGATGAATCGGTTAATGTTACAATTTTTATATTTTTGTTTAAAATCAGGTCCAATTCTTTTTTGGCTTTGTCCTGAAATGTTTTGTAATGGGTGATGTTATTTATTATTTTTGCAGAGATCTTATCAATTTTTTTTAATTGGGCTTCAGAAGCGGTTAAAACCTTTTCAGGAGATTGAAATTGATCAATCAATTTTTTAACCATTGTATTCCCTAAAAAAGGAATCTCCCTTAGTGTAAACCAGGGTAAATATTTTTCAAAAGACGTATTCATATTTTTATTGTTTCCTGCGGATTTATTTATTGGGCCGCAGGAAACAGGAAATTCGATAGGTTAGGTAATTTTATAAAATAATGTTTTATAAAAAGCAAAAAATTACCTTTTGTGAGCAAAAAGAACAATGGGGCTGGCCACAAATATTGAAGAATATGTACCGATAATTACACCGATAATCATGGCAAAGGCAAAATTATGAATAATCTCGCCACCCAGAAAATAAAGGGCAAAAAGAACAATCAATGTGGTTGTCGATGTTAAAATTGTTCTTGAAAGGGTTTCATTTATACTTTTATTGAACAGAAGCGGAAGTGAATCCGCGGTTTTAGCGCCTTTTATATTCTCCCTGATACGATCAAAGACAATAATAGTATCGTTTAGGGAGTACCCGATGATGGTTAATAAGGCAGCAATAATGGGCAAAGAAAAATCCAGGTTTAAGATTGAAAAAATGCCAATGGTTATCAATACATCGTGTAACAAGGCTACAATCGCACCCATGGCATATTTGAGACGTAAAATCCAAAATAATGCCAGTGTTATAACTAATGCTGCTGTAATAAGTACTATCATACTTACATTAAATACAGATAGAAAATAGACCGCAGTCATTAATGATCCAGCAGTTACACCTGACAGCACCCATTTTAACTCGAATCTGCCTGAAATATATATGGTGATAAACAGCAGGGAATAAAAAATGGCCAAAAGCGCTTTTTTCCTTAAATCTTTACCAACCTGGGGACCCACCATTTCCACCCTCCGGATTTCAGGAGCAATTCCGGTTGATGCCTTAACCGCATCTGTAATGGATTGTGACAAGCCTTTATCGGTCATTTCCAGGTTGCTGGTTCGAATTAAGAACTCATTGTCCTGGTCATGTCCAAAATTCTGTACTGAAGCATCGTTAAAGCCTATATTGGATAAACCAGACCGTATTTTTCCAACGGGAACCTGTTCTGAAAATTTAATTTGGATGATTGTTCCACCAACAAAATCAATGCCATAATTAGGCCCTTTATGAACAATAAGAGACCCGATGCTCAAGAGAATAAGAATGATTGATAAAGCATATGCAATGTTATGTTTACCAATAAAGTCTATATTGATATCAGACTTGATAAGCTGCATTATTTATTTCCTTTATATACTTAGTTTTTTGGATGGTTTATTCTTTAAAACAAAATTAAAAATACCTTTGGACAGAACCAGTGCTGTAAAAAGACTTGCAATAATACCAAGACAAAGGGTAACTGCAAATCCTTTAATGGGTCCTGTACCAAATTGATATAAAACCAGGGCTGCAATCAAGGTGGTGACATTGGCATCAAGAATGGTAAGGGCTGCTTTGTCAAAACCAGCATGTACTGCTGCCAGAGCTGTCTTTCCAGATCTTAATTCTTCTCTGATTCTTTCATAAATAATTACGTTGGCATCAACTGCCATACCGATAGTAAGAATAATACCTGCAATTCCAGGCAGTGTTAAGGTAGCCTGGAAAGCTGCAAGGCCTCCGCCGATAAGAATAATATTAATAATCAAGGCCAGATCAGCGATAAAGCCGGCATTTTTATAATAGATTACCATAAATAAAATCACAAGAAATCCGCCAACCATCATTGAAATAAGGCCCATGCGGATGGAATCTGCACCCAGTGTGGGACCTACTGTGCGTTCTTCAATAATTTTGACCGGTGCCGGCAAAGAACCGGCTCTCAGTGCAATGGCAAGATCCTTTGCTTCATTCAAAGTAAAATTACCGGTTATTACTGCTTTTCCCCCGGCAATCCTGTCTTGAATGACTGGTGCTGAATAAACCGTTTTATCAAGTACTATGGCAAGCCTTTTGTGGATATTTTCACCAGTGATGCGGTCAAAAATCCTGGCACCTTTTCTATTAAACTCAATGCCAATCTGGGGCTGTTGAAACTGGTCAAATTCAACTCTTGCATTTGTTAACAGGCTGCCATCCAGGAGAACTCTTTTGTTAATTAAAAATGCTGTTTTGACTGGTACGCTTGAGCCGGGATTATATTTGGTCTGATATAGGAGTTCATCACCAACAGGAGGCGTTCCATTTATGGCAGCATTGACGTCAGCATCATCATCAACCAGTTGAAAGGTCAATTGCGCGGTTTTCCCGATAAGATCTTTGGCTCTTTCAGGATCTTTGATGCCAGGCAGCTGCAGCAGGATTCTGTTTCCGCCCTGGATTCGGATATCAGGCTCACTTACGCCAAACTCATCAATTCTGTTGCGAATGGTTTCAAGTGCCTGGTCCGTGGCCATCTTTTTAAGGTTTTCTGTTTCTTTTTCCGACAAGGCTAGTTTGTAGGAGACAATATTATTATCAATCTGTGGCTTGTGGGTGACAAGATTTTCAAAATTTTTTGAAAGAATAGTTTCAAATCCTGATTTGTCATCACCATCTGGAAAATTTGCAAGAATAGAGTTGTCATTAAGACGTGAAATACCAAGATGCTTCACACCTTCGTTTCTAAGCTGTTTTTTAATTTCCTGTATGGTTCTTTCCACCTCAGCTTCAACTGCTTTGATATTTTGAACTTCAAGTACAAGATGCATGCCTCCCTGAAGATCCAGCCCCAGATTGATTTTTTTATGGGGCCAGCAATTAAAAAAGGTAGGAACCAAACAGACAATGGCTGCCAAAATAACACCTATAGTTAATACAGACTTAAAGGTAAACGGTTTCAATCTAATTACTCCTAATGGATTTATTTTTTCTTTTTATCTTCTTTCTGGACTGGTTCAGAATCGGAAATTACAGCGGCAACATTTCCCCGGGAAATTTTTATTTTTACCTTCTCAGCTATTTCAAGGCCAATGGTTGTATCGTCAATACTCAGGATGGTTCCATAGATGCCACCAGAAGTAATGATTCTAATTCCTTTTTTTAAATTGGCTATCATTTCTCTATGTTCTTTGGCTTTTTTCTGCTGGGGCCGAATCAAAAGAAAATAAAAAATTGCAAATAAAATAATAATGGGTAAAAAACCGGCTATACCACCGGCCTGTCCCGCTCCGCCCTGTCCCATTGCATATGCTGTGCTAATCAAAATAAATCCTCCTTAGAATAAATGAAATATAAATTTATAATTTTTTTGTAGGAACCCAGATGGTCTTCCCATCGAATTGGATTCTGTCTATGTTCTCATAATTAACTTCCTGCAGAAACGAAAAAATTTCATCCATATTGTAAACGATAATCTTACTTAATGGTTCAAGAAGTTCAATATTTGAATCTATTTTTTGTTCAATAAAATTGTATATAATAACCATGGTTTCGGAAAATTTTAAAATTTTTCCAACGCCTGAACTCATTCCCTTGGAAATCGGTTCATCTGCAACAGGTGAAATTTTTATTCCCCGATGTTCATAAAATTCTTTTAAAATATTAAAATGAATGTTCCAGATATTATCATCTTGCTGAACTACATAAATCCCGAATTTGTTTATTATTTCAGGCTGGACAGCTCCAGAGTCCCCAATTTCTTCTTCGAAAACATGTCCTTTTTTAAAGCTGGCTTTTTCTAAAATATCTCTTAAAGGGATTTGGACATCCCCAATCTTAAACGTTTCATCCGATTTGACAATCATGTCAAGACTTTTTTTAAATCCCAATTCCTCTTTGCGGGATACCATGAGCTGCTTTAATTTCTCGTCTTTTTTGAGATTTTTATAATCAATGTCGGGTAAAACAATAATCGTGCCCTGCGCTATTTCCTCTGCTTTCACAGTCTTGCCACCGGCAATAGTTTTATCTGTTTTAACGAGGGGCCTCTGGTTATTGGTGTCAGGTTTTTGTGATATTACCGTTTTATTATTTGTTGGCGTTAAATTGTTTTCCTGGAATTTATTTAAATACGGTATACTCCAAAAGAGCACCCCGACAAAAACCACTGCAACCAGTATTAATAATTTTCTATTTTTTTTCTGGAGCATATTTTTTCCATTATTTTTTAAGATCAAAAGTGCATCAGATACACAATAGAATGATTTATGTCAAGAAAGAGCTTCAATTTGGGGTAATTATAATGATTTTATTTTCCCCGGAAATCATTTTGGGATCCCCCTCAATTGTAATGGCAATGGATCTTTTAGATTCAATTTCAGATAGTTCCTCTCTTTTTTTATTTAACAGATAGCCGGCCACGTCACTGGGTACAATCCCTGTTGCTTCCTTAACTTCAGGTTTTATTGTTTTCAAGTTCAATTGTCTTAAGAAGGCAAGGCCCTGGGTTTCTACAGAAGGAGTTTGACCTCTGCCCTTACAGTGTCTGCAGATTTCATAGCTGCCAAAAGTAATGGAATGCCGGATCCGCTGCCGTGACATTTCCAATAACCCAAATGGTGTAATTCCACCTATTTTTGTTTTAGCCTTATCTGATTTCAACTCTTTTTTCAGTGTTTTTGTAATTTCAGCTTTATGCCGCCGATCCTTCATGTCTATAAAATCAACCACAATCAACCCACCCATATCGCGGAGTCTCAATTGCCGTGCAACTTCCTCACAGGCCTCAAAATTTGTATGAAAGGCGGTCTCTTCAATGTTTTTCTTTTTAGTAGATTTTCCTGAATTTACATCAATGGAAACCAGGGCTTCTGTTTGTTCAATTACAAGGAAACCTCCTGATTTGAGGGGGACCTCTTTTTTGTAAATAGAAGCAATCTGATCTTCAAGTTGATATTTACTGAATATGGGTTTGTCACCTTTGAAAAGTTTGACTATTTTTTTTTGTTTTGGAGCAATTATGCTCATGAAAGTTTGTACTTCTTTAAAAATTTCAGGACTGTCAATGAGGATTTCATTAACGTCTGATGTAAAATAATCTCTTAAAGATCTGACAGCAAGGGTCTGTTCTTTGTAGAGCAGTGATGGTGCGGTATTTTTGATCGCCTCTTTGTCAATGTTTTTCCATACACGCATCAGGTATTTTAAATCAGCAGTCAACAGGGTTTTTGTGGAGTCTTTACCGGCAGTCCTCACGATCATGCCAAAGCCTGAGGGGATATCCATTTTTTTTATAATATTGACAAGTCTTTTTCTTTCATCTTCATCACTGATTTTTCGGGATACACCTTTTGTTGAATTTCCCGGCATTAGAACAGATAATCTTCCAGGTAGTGAGATAAAGGTTGTCAGCATGGCCCCTTTTTGACTAATCGGGTCCTTTGTCACCTGAACAATAAGTTCCTGACCTTTTTTGATTAGATGAAACAAAGCCTTTGCACCGGCTTCGACATCCTGAAAATAGTCTGTATGGATTTCGTTTTTTTGAAGAAAACCATTTTTAGGTGCACCATAATCGACAAAGACAGCCTGAAGGCTTGGTTCAACCCTTGTGACAATCCCTTTATAAATATTGCCTTGTGTGACTTCCTTTGCAGTTGTTTCAATGTGAAATTGTTCGAGTTTGTTATCTTGAATTGCTGCAATTCTGTTTTCATCAGAATCCAGTGCATTGATCAGAATTTTTTTCTCCATTATGCAGTCTCTTTAATATTTATATTATTATTATAAAACTCTTGAATTTTTAAGTAGTAAATTGAATAGATCAAGTCAAATTTTTTATTTGTTGATGGATGCATGTATGTTTAAATTCTTTTTTTCTGTTTAAGTATATCAAAATAGGTAAGGATACGTTCAACATATTGAACCGGCTCCCAACCTCTTGCATAGCCGTGTTTGGTTTCTTTATAATAGTCTGATTTTGATAATAATGGTAGCGCAGTTTTTAAATTTTGCCATTTTTTTTCATCCAGTCCCATCATTTTTGCGATCTGCATGGCATCCATTACATGTCCATACCCGATATTGTAACTGGCCAAAGCAAACAGTATCCTTTCATATTCATCTTCGATATAATCGAATTTTTTAAACATTTTATCAAGATATTTTATTCCTGCTTTAATGCTTTGTGACGGATTTAATCTGTTTTCTATACCCATTTCTTCTGCCGTATCTTTTGTTACCTGCATCAAACCCCTGACATTTGTAAAACTTTTTGCATTTGGATTAAAATGGGATTCCTGGTACACAACAGCAGCAATAAGTTTCCAGTCAAAATCATATTTTATGGATTCCTCAATAATTGTTTTCTTATATTTTGGCAGTCTGGTTTCAATTCTTTGATGAAAACTTTTCAGATCAAAAGGATCTGAATCTTCAATATTTGCATAATATTTATCAGATATCTGTTGCATTATCCCTGTTTCATTTGCATACAGGAAAAATTTGTTAATTTGCTCCAGCATTTGTGAATCATTTTTATTGACAGCCCAGGCAAGAGATTCTTTTTTCTGAAGAGGTATCCCAATAAGGATATCCGGATAATATCTCTGACTCAAATAAGCCACATTATCATCAGCTATTGTAAATTTTATTTTCCTGTCATGGACCATGCGGATGAGCTCTTCTGTTGGAATGTTGTTATGAAGAATATAATTAACATTAATTCCTGATTTTTTAATTTCTTCTAATCGTGAATGATAGGAAGTCCCACGACGGATGTCTATGGTTCGGAAGGTCAGGTCTTCAATATTTTTAGGTCCGAAAACTAACTTATGGTGTACTATGTGTTGTTGAATCTTCATATAGGGAATTGAAAAGTTTACTTTTTCAAGCCTCTCTTTTGTTATCGAAATCCCTGATGCAATAAAATCACCTTTCCCCTGTTCAAGATAAGCAAACATATTGTTCCAGCCTGAGGTAACAACATCAAGATCAACATCGAGAAAATTGGCAAATTCTTTGGCAAGGTCATACTCAAAGCCAGTGGGTTGTCCTTTATAATAATAGTAGGTATTAATGGAATTATTGGTGATAAGTCTTAGAACCCCTGTTTTTTTAATTTTTTCCAAACGAGTTAGATTAAAACTAAACTCCTTGTTATGGATTAATACAGATAAAAAAATAAAAAAAGATAAAAGGCTGAGAAGAATTATTAAAATAAAATAATTAGAACAAAAAATTTTCATTTTTAATCTCTATCTGGTTCAATCAGCACTATCTCCGTTTGGTTCAATCGGAATAATTTCCACACGATCAACATTCTGGTATCCCCGGGGAAGTTTTTTCCCTCTATGACCCCTCATTCCAGTATAATCCTTTTGGTTGCCCGGGCTCAATTTAAGAAAATGCCGGCCGGAATAGATAAAAAGGTTTGCATTTAATGGTAATATTTTAAGGAAGCTAAGTATTTCTGGGGTCGTTGACTTCAGTTCTTTTTTGGGGATGGAAATAATTTTATTTCCTTTACCTTTTTTTAAGTTAGGCAATTGCCTTAATTTAAATATCAAAAGCCTGCCCTTAGACGTAATCGCGGCAATGCTGTCTTTTTCCAGATCAATGACAGCCTCGGGATTTAATAATTCATGATTTTCCTTTAAAGTGACAATTGCTTTGCCATTTTTATAATTGGTTAAAAAATCATCGAATTTAACGATAAATCCATATCCATTGTCAGAACCCATAAGGAAATGATTATTATTTTCAGCTGACAGCATAAATTTGATGTGGGCATTGGGCTGGATAGACAAGTGGCCGGTTAAAGGTTCTCCATTACTCCTGGCCGAAGGAAGTGTGTGGGAAAACAGCATATAGCTTCGGCCTGTATTGTCCAGAAAAATGATAGGTTTGTCGCTTCTTGTCCTTAAATGCCCTAAAAGCGAATCCCCGGATTTAAACTTAACCGTTTCAGGGTTAATTTCATGCCCCTTGGCAGATCGAATCCAGCCATTTTTAGACAAAATAATGGTGACCGGTTCTATATCCATTACATCTGTAACAGAAAATTTTTCTGCCTCTTTCCGTTTCTTTATGGGTGATCGTCTTTTATCACCATATTCTTTTGCATCAGAGTTTATTTCTTCTTTTATATATTCCTTAAATGTTTTTTCATTGCCAAGGATTTTTTCAAGATTTTTCCGTTGTGAATTCAAGTCTTTTTGTTCAGATTGTATTTTTATTTCTTCTAACCTGGCAAGTTGGCGTAGCCTGATTTCAAGAATTGCTATTGCCTGTAGCTCGGATAATGGAAAGGCCTTGATCAGGTCTTTTCTGGGGTGATCAGATTTTCTGATAATTTTAATCACTTCATCCATATTAAGAAAGGCGATAAGAAAGCCTTCTAATATATGAAGACGGTCTAAAATTTTTTCCAGTCGGAAATTTAATTTTTTTCTTACGGTTTCTGCCCTGTATTCGAGCCATTCTGTAAGGACCTCAAGCAGATTTTTAACCTGGGGCCTGCCATTAATTCCAATCATATTCATATTAAAAGAATATGATTTTTCAAGATCCGTCGTAGCAAACAAGTGATCAGTTAATGCATTAAGATCAACCCTGTTTGAGCGTGGAATCACCACAAGACGTGTGGGGTCTTCATGGTCTGACTCATCTCTTATATCACTGACCATGGGCAATTTCTTGGCCTCCATCTGGGAAGCGATCTGCTCATAAATTTTTTCCGTTGAAGCGTGGTGGGGAAGAGCCGTGAAAATGAGTTCTGAATCTTCAACATGAAATTTGGCTCGCATCTTAATCCTGCCGTTTCCAGTCCGGTACATCTCCTTTATCTCTGAAAAAGGGGTGATGATTTCCGCTTCAGTGGGAAAGTCAGGGCCTTTGATAAATTTACAGATTTGATCAAGGTTTGTATTTTCATTATCTATTAAGTGAATTAATGCCTTTGAAACTTCACGCAGGTTATGGGGTAGAATACTGGTTGCCATGCCAACGGCAATACCTGTGGAGCCATTTAATAAAATATTGGGTAGCCGGGCAGGAAGAAGTCTGGGTTCTTTTAAGGTCCCATCAAAATTCGGTACCCAGTCCGAAGTCCCCTGATCAACTTCCTGAAGAAAAATATCAGCATATTTTGATAATCTGGATTCTGTATATCTCATGGCGGCAAAGGACTTTGGATCATTGGGATCACCCCAGTTCCCCTGACCATCAACCAGAGGATATCTTAAAGAAAAAGGCTGTGCCAGAAGAACCATGGCTTCGTAGCAGGCAGTATCCCCGTGGGGATGGAATTTACCCAGTACATCTCCCACCGTTCTTGCGGATTTTTTAAATTTTGCTGTGGACGCTAACCCCAATTGGCTCATGGCGTAGACTATCCTTCTTTGTACTGGCTTTAAACCGTCTCCAATATGGGGCAGGGCACGATCTAAAATAACATACATGGAATAATTTAAATACGCTTTCTGGGTAAATTCCTGGAAAGGTATTTTTTCATAATCCTCAATTGCGGACGGAAGTGTTTCTTTCATTACTCAATCTCTTTTATATTGCCATTTGATTCTATCCAGATTTTTCTGTCATTTGCTCTTTTTTTCCCCAGGAGCATATCCATAATCTCATAGACTTCTTTTAAAGATTCTTCAGACCCATCATCGACAGATAACTGGACAAGTCGTCTGGAATCGGGTGAAATGGTTGTCTCCTTGAGCTGGGCCGGATTCATTTCACCCAACCCTTTAAACCTTTGAATATTTATTTTGCTTTTGATTTTACGGCGGTTTATTTTTTTGATGATATTGTTTTTTTCAGAGTCATCCAATGCGTAAAAAACTTCTTTTCCCACATCTATTCTGTATAATGGCGGCATGGCAATATAGACATGTCCTTTTTTTACAATCTGGGGGAAATGTTTTAAGAACAGAGCGCACATCAATGTTGCAATATGCAGCCCGTCAGAGTCAGCATCTGCCAGCACACATATTTTATTATACCTGAGTTTGGAAATGTCATCTGAACCGGGTATTACACCTAAAACCTGGGAAATATCCCTGATTTCTCTGGATTCAATAATAGCAGAAGATTCAAGATCCCATGTGTTTAATATTTTACCACGTAAAGGCATAATAGCTTGGAAACGCCTGTCTCTTGCCTGCTTTGCAGAACCACCGGCAGAATCCCCCTCCACAAAAAATAATTCCCGTCTTGCATGATCAATACTTGTGCAGTCGGACAATTTGGCAGGAAGTATGGTGCCATTAGAAGCCCTTTTTTTAATCACTTTTTTGGCTTTTGTTACTCGATTTTTAGCATTTTCAATGGCAAAAGCAGCAAGGTTTTCACCTTCCTCAATGTTTTGATTCAGCCACAAGCTGAAGGCATCTCTGACTTGAAGATTTACAAGATTTGCACAATGGCGGGAGGAAAGCCTTTCTTTTGTCTGCCCTGAAAACTGGGCATCGGAAAGTTTGACAGAAAGAATATACCCAATATTGTCCCAGATGTCTTCAGGGGCGAGGTATAACCCTTTTGGTAAAAGATTCCTGAACTTGCAAAATTCTCTGACAGATTCCAAAAGCCCGGATCTAAACCCATTGACATGGGTTCCGCCCAATCGTGTGGGAATAAGGTTAACATAACTTTCTTCAGGGTTTGAAGCGGATTCTATGGTCCAGTTAACAGCCCATATTATTTTGATATCATCTCCATGAATCTCCCCGGCAAAAGTTCGGGAGAAAATACATTTTCCCCCATTTAAATTTTCATTGAGATAATCATCCAGGCCCTGGTCATATTTCCAGGTGTCTTTTTCTCCTGAGTCTTCATCATAAAATGTTGTAACAAGTCCCTTGCAAAGAATAGCCTTTGATTTCAGTGCTGTTTTTAAGGCTGTTTTTGAAAATAAAGGCTTATCAAAATAGGAAATATCAGGATAAAAATGAAGAGATGTCCCGGTTTCTTTGCTGGCAAGTTTTTTGACAATTGCCAGATCTTCAGTTTTGATTCCGTTTTTAAAGCCAATGCCATATTCCTGCCCATCCCTTTTTATGCGGATTGTCAAACAGGAAGACAAGGCATTGACAACAGAAACACCGACACCATGAAGACCGCCTGAATAACTATAGTCTTTATTGGAAAATTTAGCGCCGGCATGAAGTTTTGACATGATCAATTCCACCCCTGATACTTTTTCTTCAGGATGGATATCCACAGGCATTCCTCGCCCGTTGTCAGATACTATAATGGATTGATCCTGCTTTAACACAACATCAATCTGGGTCGCATATCCTGCAATTGCTTCATCCACACTATTGTCAATTACCTCAAATGCCAGATGATCAGGACTTGAAGTGTCAGTGTACATCCCGGGCCTTCTTTTGACCGGGTCCAGACCTTTTAAGACCTCAATTGATTCAGCATTGTATGTATGTGTTAAAGATTGGTCTTTTGTGTTTGGTTCAAATAATTTCATAAATTATTCATATAAAATTTTTCTACGACCCTAACAATATCTTCCGGGTCATCCAAAAGATGAAACAGGTCAAGGTCTTTTTCAGAAATCATTTTTTCTTTTAAAAGTTTATCTTTTACCCAAAGGATCAAACCATCCCAATAGTCTTTGTTCACCATTATAATGGGCATTTTTCGAATACGTTTTGTCTGAATCAATGTAATTGTTTCAAACAACTCATCAAGGGTTCCAAAGCCTCCCGGCATGATAATATAGGCCTGGGCATACTTTAAAAACATCACTTTTCGAACAAAAAAATAATTAAATTCGATTTGCTTGGTCGCATAAGGGTTTGGTTTTTGTTCAAATGGCAGTTTGATGTTAAGCCCCACAGATTCAGCACCTCCTCTTGCTGCCCCTTTATTGGCAGCCTCCATAATTCCGCCGCCCCCGCCCGTAATAACAGAATATCCTTTTTGGGCAAATAATGCAGCAAGGTTCTCAGCTTTTTGATAATATGGATGGTCAGCATTCATTCTTGCAGAACCGAAAATCGATACTGCAGGGCCAAGATTGTGTAACGCATCAATGCCTTCTACAAATTCTCCCATGATTTTAAATAACCGCCATGACTCACCGGATTTAAAATCATTAATCGGATAGTTTCCGTT
>CALGRI010000340.1 GCA_937880875.1 uncultured Pseudomonadota bacterium | reverse complement strand
ACGGCCCGGGAACCGGACTTGACTGCCATAAGCATGAAGGGATTCACTATTGGGCAGACAAATATATCCTTGAGATTTTAAACCCGGATACTCTGGAACCAGTTAAAGACGGTGAGATCGGTGAAATGGTGGTCACAACCCTGTGCAAAGAAGCGTCCCCTCTTGTGCGATACAGGACAAGGGATCTGACACGTAAAATCAACGCCCCATGTTCCTGCAGAAATATACTTCCCATGCATGACAAAATCATGGGCCGTTCCGACGACATGATAATCTTAAGGGGAGTTAATATCTATCCCGGACAGATTGATGAAATTCTGTCTTCCATTTCTGAAGTGGGAAGTGAGTACCAGCTGCATCTTGAAAGAAAGGAAGATGGTAAGGATTATATGACCGTCAAGGCAGAAATAAGGCAGGGACTTGATCCAGCAAATATGGATGATATAAAAACCAGAATTAAAAAAACCGTGCAATCAAAAATCATGGTCAGCTGTGATGCTCACATCTGCAACTATGGTGATTTGCCACGGTTTGAAGGAAAAGCCAGGCGTATCTTTGATAACCGCAGTTAAAGAAAGGAAACAGAATGAAAGCATTTAAGTATTTATCCCCCACAACCGTTGAAGAGGCCATTGCTTTTCATGGCCAGCACAGCGAGACTGCCAAATATATGGGCGGGGGGACAGATGTGATTGTCAAGGTCAAGGAAGGATGGATGGAACCGGACTTTCTGATTTCCCTGAAAAAGATAAAAGAAATGAGTGAGCTGCATAAAAATGCTGCAACGGGCGAGCTTTCCATTGGTGCCATGGTCACCCATGCCACCCTGGAAAAATCTCTCATGATCCAGAATGAATATCCTATTATCTATGATGCTGTCTCCAATATCGGGTCTTTACAGGTAAGAAACGTTGGAACCATCGGCGGCAACCTGATCAATGCAGTACCATCAGCCGATGGTGCGATCCCTCTGATTGCTCTGGATGGCGTGGCTCTTCTTCACGGTCCTGAAGGAGAACGGTCTGTCGCGGTAAAGGATCTGTTTGTTTCACCCTATAAAACCATTTTAAAACCCATGGAAATCCTTAAAAAAATTACCATTCCGCCCCAGGCCCCCCATACGGGAAGCGCCTATATCAAATTCGGCCGCAGGGCTGCCATGGAGCTGCCCTTGATCGGTATAGGGATTCTGTTAAGCCTGGATGAAATCCAGGGAATCTGTACCAAGGCAAGAATATGCCTGGGTGTTGCCGCCCCTACCCCAATGCGGGCCTTTGATGCTGAAAAACTGCTGAAAGGAAAAAAAATTGGCGAGGCCCTCTTGATAGAAGCCGGTAAAATTGCAGCAGATGAATCCAAGGTCAGGGACTCTGTCAGGGGAAAAGCCTGGCACAGAAAAGAAATGATCCGGGTCCATGTAAAAAGAATGGGCATTAAATGCCTAGAATTAATAAATGCCGGCCATTAATCAACCATGAAGGAAACAATACCCATGACAACAAATATATCTTTTTTATTAAATGGCGACACGATCTCGCATGATATCAAGGAACATTGGACCCTGTTATACCTTTTA
Source organism: uncultured Pseudomonadota bacterium (assembly GCA_937880875.1). Classification (GTDB taxonomy): domain Bacteria; phylum Desulfobacterota; class Desulfobacteria; order Desulfobacterales; family Desulfobacteraceae; genus Desulfobacula. The sequence goes on along the minus strand of CALGRI010000340.1, from coordinate 423 downwards.
AGGGAGGAACTGGGGCTTATTGGAACTAAAGAAGGGTGCGGAAATGGTGAATGCGGCGCCTGCACTGTTATTATAGATAAACTGGCCGTAAATTCCTGCCTTTATCTGGCCATTGAGGCTGACGGGAAAATCATTGAAACCATTGAAGGTCTTGCTTCAACAGAGGGGAATCTTCACCCCCTTCAACAGTCTTTTGTGGACAATGGCGGGATTCAGTGCGGATTCTGCACACCTGGTATGATCATGTCTTCCAAGGCTTTGCTGGATGAAAAACCTGATGCAGATCGCGAAGAGATCAAGCATGCCCTTGCCGGAAATATCTGCAGGTGCACAGGATATATACAGATTTTTGAATCTGTTGAAGCGGCACAAGAAAAGGTTGCAGCAAATAAGGGAGGGAAAGATGAGTAACAATAGCAGCGA
>CALGRI010000339.1 GCA_937880875.1 uncultured Pseudomonadota bacterium | reverse complement strand
GTTCGAATCATTGCACCTTTATTGAATTCAAAAATTATCGATCCCGGCGTCGTGGTGGTGGATGACAATGGAACCCATGCCATAAGTCTTATCTCCGGCCACTTAGGGGGCGGAAATGAGCTTACAAAAAAAATTGCCGGCATCATTTCCTGTACTCCTGTCATAACCACGGCAACAGACATAAATAATTTGCCGGCCATTGACTTGATAGCAAAAGATAAGGGCCTTTTTATCGAAACCCCCCAGAACATAAAACATATTAACATGGCGTTTCTTATGGGAGAACCTGTAAGTTTATTTGACCCTTTCGACTTCATTAAAAATGATCTGCCAAAACCCTTTTGGACGGATAAAAGCATGGAGGATCATGCAATAAGGAAAATATTCTGTTCCTACGAAACCAGAGACGTTTCACGTGAAACTCTAATTTTAAGACCGCCTGTCTTAAGCATAGGCATTGGGTGCAACAGGGGAACAAGCTGCAAAGAGCTTAAACAATTTTTATTTATGGTTCTAAAAAAAGAAAACTTGTCAGTTAACAGCATTTGTCAATTTGCAACAGCAGAGATCAAAAAGGATGAGTTAGGTTTATTAGCTCTTTCAAAGGAAATGAAAATTCAAATAGTTTTTTACGACAAAAAAAATTTAAATTCAGTAAAAACCATTATGACACCATCAAAAATGGTAGAGAAACATTTAGGAGTTAAGAGTGTATGCGAAGCAGCAGCGATTCTGGCAGCCAACAACGGAAAATTGATTGTTCCAAAAAAGAAAAACAAGGATGTCACCCTGGCCGTGGCAATAAAAAAATGATGCTTTATGTTATTGGTACCGGCCCTGGAGACATTGCCTACATGTCACAGCGGGCGATTGAAATTATTAAACAGGTGGATTGTATAGCAGGATATACAACTTATATAGATTTGATTGCAGATTTAGTACAGGGCAAAGAGATCATCTCAACGGGCATGATGAAAGAGGTGGAGAGGGTTGAAAAAGCCATCGAACATGCCTTAGCCGGCAAATCATGCGCCCTTGTTTCAGGTGGAGACCCAGGCATTTACGCCATGGCAGGCCTTGTCTTTGAAGTCTGCAAACAACGAGATATAAACCTTTTAAGGGCTCAAGACAAAGAAACAGGCCCTGCTAGCGCACAGGGTTTGTTTATTGAAATTGTTCCGGGAATTCCAGCCTTAGCCGCAGGTGCTGCCCTGGCTGGGGCACCATTGACCCATGATTTTGCGGCGATTTCTTTAAGTGACCTTCTAACCCCCTGGGAAAAAATAGAAAAAAGGCTGACTTGTGCTGCCATGGCAGACTTTGTAATTGTCCTGTATAACCCGAAAAGCAAAAAAAGGGACTGGCAGTTAAAAAGGGCACAGGAGCTTATTTTGGAACACAGGGAAGGCACAACACCTGTTGGAATTATCACAGGAGCCATGAGAGAGAATCAAAACATCTCATTTTCAACCCTGGATCAAATGGATATGGCGCAGGTTGGGATGCAGACTATTTTGTTTATCGGTTCCAGTGCTTCCCTAAGATACCTGGATTTTCTGTTTACCCCAAGAGGATATTCAAAAAAATATAACATTTAAAGATGGCGAAAACCACTTTGGGAGACCTACAATGGAAGGATATGTTCAAATATACACCGGCAATGGCAAGGGAAAAACAACAGCGAGCCTGGGCCTTGCCCTGAGGGCTGATGGCGCCGGACTAAAAGTCTACATTGGGCAATTTTTAAAAAAAGGGGATTATTCTGAGATAAAAGCATTATCCAAATTTGAAAATATCACCATTGAACAATACGGCCTTGGCAACTTTATTAAAGGCAAACCATCGGATGAAGATATAGCTGCAGGCGTGGAAGGGTATAAAAAATTATGCAAAATTTTAAAACAGAACAAATATGATGTGGTCATCGCGGAAGAAGCAAATGTTGCGGTCCTGTTCAATATTATAACAGAAAAAGAACTTTTAGGCTTGATCGATATGAAACCCAAAAATGTTGAACTGGTGATCACAGGACGGGGCGCAACAAAAAAAATAATTGAAAGAGCAGATCTTGTTACGGAAATTAAAGAAATCAAACACTATTATAAGCAAGGCGTGACAGCCCGGATTGGAATAGAAAAATGATGAAAAAAAATATTGCAATTCTAGGAACTGGGTCTGATGTTGGGAAAAGTATCCTTGCCGCGGCTCTTTGCAGGTCCCTTGCAGACAGGGGCGTTAAGGTCGCACCCTTTAAATCTCAAAATATGTCCAATAACTCAGGCATTACTCCCGAAGGCCTTGAAATGGGACGTGCCCAGATTGTCCAGGCAGAAGCCGCTAAAATTGCTCCCCACGTCAATATGAACCCCATCCTTTTAAAACCAACAGGAGAAAAACAATCCCAGGTCATTCTCAATGGAAAAGTGCATGGGAATCATACTGCCATGGATTATCATAGGAACAAGGGCTTTTATTTTAAAAAGTCTTGCCAAGCATTTGACAGGCTTGAACAGATCTATGAACGAATAATTCTGGAGGGTGCGGGGTCCTGCGCTGAAGTCAATCTGATGCCCAATGACATTGTGAATTTTGCAATGGCCGAATATGCCAATGCAGATGTCATCCTTGCGGCAGATATCCACAGGGGAGGTGTTTTTGCACAGATTATCGGCACACTTAAGTGTCTCCCGCAAAAGTACCGGGACATGGTAAAAGGATTTATTATCAATCGTTTCAGAGGAGACATCGCCCTGTTTAAAGATGGGGTAGAATGGATTGAAAAACAGACAAATAAAAAGGTCTTGGGTGTTCTTCCCTGGTATACGCATTTTAAAATAGACGCTGAAGACTCGGTGGAGATTGAAGAATGCACTAATTTTAAAGACTTCAACCCTGATCTGCCGGCAATCGGCATCATCCGGCTGCCCCATATTGCAAATTTTACGGATTTTCATGCCCTGTCAAAGATAAAGGGAATTCAAACAATTTTTATTGACAGGCCGCACCATTTAACAAAATTTAATGCCGTAATTATACCGGGATCGAAAAATACTCGTGCAGATCTCGAGTGGTTAACAAAGAATTTTAAAGATCCTCTTCACGAATATTATAAATTAAAAGGATACATTTTTGGAATTTGCGGTGGCTATCAAATGCTGGGTGAATTTGTCGATGATCCTGACGGGCTTGAGGGAACTCCGGGAAAGACAAAAGCTCTCAATCTTTTGCCTGTTCAAACTATATTAAAGGCTCCAAAAACGACGACTTTAAGCGATTTTCAATGGGAAGATGCCAAAGGCAAAGGATATGAAATCCACATGGGGTATACATCCTTAAGTGAGGCAGGAGCTTCTCTTCTTAAAATCAGTTCCAGAAACTCCATTCCCTGCACAAACACAGATGGATGCATATCAGAGGACGGTAGAGTTTCTGGAACATATATGCATGGGTTTTTTGATTCCTCGCAAATTTTATTAAAATGGTTAAAGGCAATAGGATTAGACGCAAATTATCCATGTGATGACATGCTCAATTTAAAAGAGAGGGACTATCGCCTCTTAAAAGAACACTTTGAAGCCCATATTGATATGAGTCATATCTTTTAGATTAAAATTTGTTTGAATTAAAAAAATTGCAAATTAATTTTGAAGTTAAAAAACCTTTGTAGTTTGATACGTTGAAAAAAATGCTATGTGCATAACATAGTTGTAAAAAATTTTAAAAAAGAAATATGCTGAAACTTTTTCGCGTCCATGAAAAAATAAAAATTTACAGACAAATTATAAATTAAATTTTTTAATTAAATTTGTTTGCTTTTTAAAACTGGACAAGAAAATAAAAAATGGTTCTGCAAATATGAAAAGGAAACTTTTGTTCGGGTCTAAAAAAATTAAACAAGACATGACTTTTTTGAAAAGACATTTCAAAAACCATTTTTTGAAATGGTAAAACTATTTTGTTATAAGTGGTACTGAAAAAATTTTTTGATTTCCTTTGGAAGAGATATGGCAATAAATGCTCGAATATGGTTGCTGCCTTCTGTCACTATAAGTTTTTATTTTTGAACCCGAGCAGAACCCTGTAGGGTCCTGGAGTTCCAGGTGGTATCAGGGCCACGCGATCATTGTCTTGAATTATCGTATCAATTGAAGCCACTTTCCCATTAATAAACACAACCTCAACCTCTTCAGGTTCTAATTGAACCTGCCTGATTAAATCTTTTGCACGGATTCCTGGTTTCAACGTCATGGTCACATTTGAATATCCAACTTGTTTTTCTTTTAATTTTTTCTGTAAGAACGAAAATGCATTAAATATTATGACCGGCATAGATTTACCCCTTTTTCTAATGTTAAAAAATTATAATTTATGTATAATATAAGGCATCTTACAGGGTCACAGTGTTTTTTAAAAGGGAAAAAACAAACAATGTTTTATCCTCTTAATTAACCTTTTAAAATCATTGAAAAAATTAGACCATGCAGATATACTTGTCTTTATGCGACTTAAAATCATCATATTAATATTGGCTTTGCTTGCTTTTTTGTCGGCCGCCGCCGGGGGTTTTTTCTATTATTACTCTTTTCGAAAAGCTGCTTTTCAAAAAATAGAAGCCGACGCATATTCCAGACTGAACCTTTTGACAGACCAGCTATCCACCTATCTTTCAGAGCATATCAAGCCGGTTAAGACTCTTTCAGGTATTAAAGAATTAGCCACAGCGCTTAACAATACCAACCTGGAATCGATTTACAAAGCCAATCAGATTCTTGATAATTTTACAAAATCCCTTGATCTTGAAGTCAGCTATCTTATGGATAAAAATGGGATTACCCTATGCTCCAGCAATCGAAATGCCCCGGACAGTTTTGTGGGAAAAGATTTTGCTTTCAGGCCCTACTATAAAAAAGCCATCATTGGCATGCCTGCAACCTATCTTGCCCTTGGTACCACTTCCAGAAAAAGAGGTGTTTATTATTCTCACCCTGTTTATGATGAAACCCGTCATAATGTCCTTGGGGTAGTCGTCATCAAGGCTTCAGTGGAATTTGTTGAAACAAAGCTGTTTCCAAAATCTGATGATACTCTCCTTTTCATTGATCCTGACGGGGTTATTTTTATCTCCAACAAAGACAACTTGAAATTTAATTTCCTATGGGAACCGGATGAAAAAAAAATCCAGACCATAGAAAATTCCAGACAATTTGGTAATGGTCCCTGGGCCTGGACCGGGTTTTCAAAGAATCAAACTGGTTATGTAACAGATAAAAACAATGCCCAATACCTTTTTTCAAGCCTGGGTGTGGAAAATTATCCTGACTGGAAAATCATTAACTTAAGAAATTACAAAGCAATTACAAAGCAGGTATCCAAGCCCTTTGTCAGGGTTATCGGACCTGCTACCACATCCGTGTTAATCCTGACCGGTATTCTGGTGTTGATTCTTTACCTGCTGGGGATCCAGGAAATTACAAAACGTAAAAAAGCAGAAAAAAAACTTCGACTCAGTGAAGAAAGGTATAGACATATCTACCACAAAACCCCGGTCATGCTTCATTCAATTGATATTAAAGGACAAATCATTCGGGTTTCTGATCACTGGGTAGAAGTGATGGGATACAAAAGGGAAAATATCATTGGCAAACCGCTCATCAGCTTTTTCACACCTGAATCAAAAAAATATGCAATCAATGTTATTTTCCCTATATTTTTCAGAACTGGATTCTGTAAAGATATTCCCTATACCTATGTTAAAAAGAACGGCGAAAAAATGGATACCCTGCTATCCTGCTATGGGGTCAGGGATGAAAATGGCGACGTTGTCCGATCCCTGGCTGTGAGTGTGGATGTAACGGAAAAAAATCATACTCAAAAAGATCTTCAAATCGCCAAGGAAAAGCTATCGCAATATTCTCAGGATCTTGAACAGCAGGTCAAAAAGAGGACCTTCCAGCTTGAAAAAGCCCAGGATAATTTAAAAAATCTGTCCAAAAACATTATTGCCTCCCAGGAAAGGGAAAAAGCACTGGTTGCAGGAGAACTCCATGATCACCTGGGACAGGTGCTGACTGCCCTGCGTATTGATGCGGTATGGGTTGAAAAATTTTTAAAGCGCTTTGATGAAAATGCCGGAAACAGGGCCGGGAAAATGTGTTCCTTAATCGATGATACCATTAATGATGTCAGGGACATGGCCTACCGCTTAAGGCCACGGGTACTGGATGACCTTGGACTTGTCGATGCATTGGAATCTTTGCTATCTGATTTTGAAAACCGTTCTAATGTTTCATGTGTGTTCAAGCACGGTGAGATCCCCAAAATCAACAATACTCTTTCCACTGCATTATATAGAATTGGCCAGGAAGCTGTGACCAACTCCCTTCGGCACTCAAAGGCCACAACCATTATAGTTGAATTAAAAACAGAAGATGGAGAAATCGTCCTCTTAATACAGGACAACGGGTGTGGATTTGATGTTCTCAATAACAACGGCATTAACGGATTCGGACTTGAAGGAATGAGAGAACGGGCCAATCTTGTCGGTGGAAAACTTGATATCTCTTCCCGATTGTCCCAGGGAACAAGTATTTGCTGTAAAGTAAAAGTAAAAGGATAATGCATGATTAAGGTTCTTCTTGCAGATGACCACTATATTGTCCGGGAAGGCTTAAGAAGAGTTCTGGAAGACAGCAATGAGATTGAGGTGATTGCTGAAGCAGCGGACGGGGAAACTGCTTTGGATGAGGCTATAAATAAAAAACCTGATGTGGCAGTGATTGATATTTCCATGCCAGGCATGGATGGGCTTGAGGTAGTGGCCCGGTTAACCAGTTATTGTTCGGATGTGCCAGTCCTTATTTTGACCATGCATGATGAAGAGCAATATGTTATCAGGGCAATAGAAGCAGGCGCCATGGGATATGTCACAAAGCAGTCTGCTCCTGAACAGCTTGTGGCAGCTGTAAAAAAAATTCATGCCGGAGGAAGATATTTGACTGAAAAGGCAAGTGAAGCTTTGGCCCTTAGAGTGATCCGGGGAAATAAAAAAGGGAGCCTTACAGAATCCCTGTCCATGAGAGAACTTCAAGTCTTGCGAAAGCTTGCCACGGGCTCGACAAACAGGGAAATCGCAATCTCCTATAATCTCAGTATCAAAACCGTTGATACCTATCGATCCAGAATATTAAAAAAACTAAGTTTAAGAAACAATGCTGAATTGTCCCGGTATGCTATTCAAAACAAACTGGTGGAATTTTAAGTCAATTATTCAGCCGGTCAAAATTAGAGAATATTTTATTTAAAGTGGCTTTGCACTGGGCCATTTCTTTTGAAGAAATTTCCTGCTCTGCCTCTTCTAACAATTCTTCCACAACAGCAATCAAATCTGCTTTAAAAGCTTTGGCTTTATTGGTCAGATAGACCAATTTGCTTCGCTTATCATTCCTGTCCGGGATTCTTAACACAATATTCTTTTTTTCCAGAACATTCAAAAGCCTTGTAATGGCAGCCTTGTCTTTTACTGCTATATTGGAGAGCTCCTGCTGGGTCTGCCCGTCTTTGCGATACAGATGAACAAGGATGCTCCATTGTTCATAGCTTACATCAAACCCGGCATCTGAAAATTTTTTAGTCAGTCTTTTAATAATTGATCTGGATGTTCGGCCCACCAAATATGCAATAGAAGAATCAATAACTTTCTCAAATGTTTCCATATAATTATGTCTTATTTTCAAGTTTAAATTATTATCAAATCAATAAGTCTTTATCATCACAAATAAAATTTATTCCGGCTTGCTAAGCTTTCTTCCACCTACTATTGTACAAAATCGTTGATGATGCAACTAATTTTTTAAATAAAAAATTTATGGTTCATGAAAATAAAAAAATCACCCCTGACAAGGACAAAATGTCAGGGGTGATTCAATTTTTTAAAGAAAGTCTTTTATGCTGGATTTTTCTTAAAAAGGTCTTTTATGTTGCCAATCCAGATACCACTGAGAAACCATGAATAGGCCCAGGTTCCGAAGAATATTAAAACAAAGGCTTTAATGATATCGGTTGAACTGCCATCAAGGGAAAATCCAGGGACATATCCGAAAAGGATGGGGCCAAGGTATAGAAATTTTGCAAATTTGAATGATGTAAAGGCGGTTTTCCACATATTGGCTTTTGCAATGGTTGCACCGGCAAATGCGGCAATACAGACGGGGGGGGTTATATTGGAATCCTGGGACAGCCAGTAAACAATCATATGGGCTGCAAGTTCATTTACTCCCAGATGGGTCAGGGCAGGAACAGCAACCACTGCAGTGATAAGATAAGCTGCTGTCACCGGCACGCCCATTCCCAGCACAAGTGATGCAAGGGCTATCAGAAAAATGGTCAGCAATAAAGAACCGCCTGCCATATGAATCATGATATCGGCAAAGGTAAGCACCAGGCCCGAGAAAGTTAAAACACCGATGATAATACCGATAATACCTACGGTTGCACCAATCTTAAGGCTGTTGATAGTTCCTTCTCTTGAAGCTAGAACAAATCTTTTGGGACCGATCCGTGTCTCTTTTCTGGCATAACTGATGACAATACAGGACACAAGCCCTAAAATAGCTGAGTACCCTGGCGAAAACCCATATAGCATAAAAATGGTAATGACCACCAATGGAATGATATAGAACCATTCTTTTTTAAAAATTGTCATGGCTGAAACTTCTGATTTTTCGCCCACAATATTATGTATCTTGGCATAATAATGAACCATGCAGAAAACACTGAAAAAATACATCAAGGCGGGAAATATAGCCACCAGCATGATAGTTGAGTAGGGTACGCCTGTGAGCTCTGCCATGATGAAACCGCCGGCACCCATAATGGGGGGCATGAACATTCCGCCTATGGAAGCAGCAGGTTCTATTCCTCCGGCCACATGGGGCGGGAACCCTGATTTTTTCATCATGGGAATGGTAAACATGCCTGTGGAAACCGTATTGGCAATGGCTGATCCTGAAATGGAGCCAAAAAGTCCTGATGCAATAACCGAAACCTTGGCAGGCCCGCCGATGGTATGACCGACTGCAGCAAGGGGCCAATCAATAAAAAATTTCTGGGCGCCGCATTTTTCTAAAAAAGCACCAAAGAGCACAAACAAAATCACATAGGTGGCCAGAACATTGGCCATAATTCCAAACACACCATCACTTTTATAAAATATACTGACACACAACTCCGTAAACGGAGCCCCTGCATGGGAAACCAGATCCGGTGCCAGATACCCGTAAACTCCATAGGTCAGCATGACTACGCCCAAAAAAACAAATACATTGCCCACTACCCGTCTGGCCAGCTCAATACCAATTAACACCCCGATAATGGCAAATACCATATCGGTCTGTGTTTCAGC
>CALGRI010000338.1 GCA_937880875.1 uncultured Pseudomonadota bacterium | reverse complement strand
TGATATCCTCCTGTGTTGAGAGGTCTTTTCCCCCTTCAACAATATCCGTCAGCTCAACAATTTCCTCATCTGTCTTTTCTTCTTTCATAAAATCATCATACCAATCTGTCTTGTCGACCATAATGTCCTCACTTGATTAAGATAAAAAACAATATTAGTCCAATATCTGCAACCGCCAAAAAATACCAAAGCCAGATCAAAGTGTCAACTATTTAAAAAAGCCATTTACAATGCCCCCTCCTTTGGTTTAAACAATCTCATGATGCAAAAATTTATCATTCCTGAAATCGATTCCATACCATCAAAAGCAAGCATCCATGGACAGGATGCAAAACATATTTTAAAGGTTCTAAGGTTAAATAAAGGAGACAGAATCGATATAACCAATGGTCAGGGCAAAGATTATACCGCCATCATTGCTTATACATCTCCGGGCAATATAGGGATTGATATAATCGCCGAACATGACTCTTTAACAGAATCTCCAGTAAATATTACCCTGTGCTCGGGCATGCTCAAAGATAAAAAAATGGATCTTGTGATCAAACATATTACCCAGCTTGGCATCTATGAGTGGGTCCCCTTTTATTGTGAACGATCCATTCCCACCCCAAATGAAAAAAGTATGGAAAAACGACATCAGCGATGGGAAATCATTGCCAAGGAATCCTTAAAACAATGCCGGAGAAGCAGGCTGCCAAAAATTTCAAAACCCTTAAGTTTTAATGAATTGTTAAACAGAGCCGACTCCCATGATTTAAAAATTGCCTTTTGGGAAAAGGCGACCCGCAGGCTTGATACACTGGGAAAAAAACCTTTCAATAAAAAAATACTGATTCTTATTGGACCTGAAGGGGGATTTTCAGAAAATGAAATAACTCAATCTAAGGAAAAAGGATTTTTATCTTATTCCCTTGGGCCCAGAATTTTAAGAGCTGAAACAGCTTCCATTTCAAGCTGTGCCCTTGTTCAGCACATCCTTGGGGATATTTAAAAACGCAATCTTTCAAACATTTTCCCTTGACATGAATAACCAAAAATAATATAAACCCTTCTGTTGTTTGAGCCCAGGTAGCTCAGTCGGTAGAGCAGGGGACTGAAAATCCCCGTGTCGGCAGTTCAATTCTGTCCCTGGGCACCACAACAAGAAAGGCTTTCAGTGATTTTCACTCAAAGCCTTTTTTATTTGGTCTGCCAATTTAATATACATTTTTAAATCAAATTACTTTTTGATCAAGGGTTTTGGTGAAGGTAAAAGTCATTTGTTACCATGACAGCCAATGCCATAAAAGGGGATAGGAAAATGAGAAGACAAAGCTGCATAGGAAAGAATTCCTGACGTTCCAAAGAAACCAAACAATATCCATAAAAAAGTGGGGGCAATGGAAATCTGGAATGCGATAAAATA
>CALGRI010000337.1 GCA_937880875.1 uncultured Pseudomonadota bacterium | reverse complement strand
CTGGATCAAATGGGTCTCTATACTCACCGGTTTTTTAATCTGTTTTTCTTTCAGCATCATGGCTTCAGTCTGTTTCCAGGCAGCCATATCAATGAAGCCTATTTTGATGGATGCAGACGGTTTTATCAGGCTCCTTGTGGCATTGAGCTGTTTTTTTCGAATATCATCACTGGTACTTGTATCCAGTTTTTTCACAGCATCCAGAATTCCAGCTTCATTTGCCGGGTCCATGGCAGCCTCCCAGCCTTTAAGCAGGGCCTTGAGAAATTTTTCAACCAGATCAGGGTTGTTTTTCAGCATGGCCTCCGAGGTAATCACGGAATTGGCCACAAAACTCACACCAAAATCTGCTGGATTAAAAAAATAGACATCCTCTCCTTCTTTCGCCAGTTTATCTTTAAGTATAACCCCCTGGGAGTTCAGGTATACCGGCCATACATCAACTTTTCTTTTGAAAAACGGCGTAAAATCAAACCTGACCCCTGTGATGGTGACATCTTTTTTTGTAATTCCCCCTTTTGCAAAAAGGGTGTTCATAATGGTCTCATCATTTCCGCCAAAGGTGATACCTATATTACGGCCCTTAAGATCCTGAAGGGTTTTAATTTCGGGCTGATCCGTCCTGTATATCCATTGCATGGGATTTACCTGGAAAAGCTGAGCAATAACAAAGATTTTAGCCCCCTTGTCAAGGGCACGGATGACCTGATCGGCAGAAGCCACGCCAAAAGCAGCATATCCGAGCTCCAATTCATTAATTGCATTTTTTTCAGGACTTCCCTCCTTGACCGTGACATCCAGGCCGACATCGCTGAAAAATCCTTGGGCATCCGCATAAATATCCCCTGCAACACTGGCATTAAACAGCCATTTAAGTCTGTAATTCAATTGGGTTCCCTTGGCAAAAGATGGTGTTGCACACACCAGAACCAATAAAAACAAGAGAAATAAAAAAAGTTTTTTTCTCATAAGACCTCTCCTCCCTTTGAAATGGACCATCTGGTTTTAATTTGCTCACCCATTGTTTCCAGTATTCCCTGGTATATGGAAATAATGATACCGATCATAAATAAAGCCACCAGGATTTTAGCCAGATCGCTTTGATATAAAGCAATCCTGATGCTATATCCTATCCCGGCATTGGCTGCGATAAATTCCGCTACAATGGTTCCTGCCATGGCAAGGGTTGCGCTGCCCGATATCACCGTTGTCAGCTTGCTCAGGTTTTCAAATGCCCTTATTTTAACCTCAAGCTGCCACCGCATCCTGCCGGTGACAATATAAAAATGTTCAATATCTGCCACGGGGGTTGCCATGATACCCAATACAGATAAAAGAAGGGGGAAATAACAGATCATGGAGGCAATCAAAAGCCTTGGAATAAATCCATCCCCCAGAAGGATAAAAATAATAGGGGCCAGGGCAACAATGGGATATGCCTGTATATTATATGCCGTTACTTTAATAAAAGAACCGACCCAGGAAGATTTCCGACCACTGATACCAACGGCAAAGGCCAGGATAATGGAAAGACACTGACCAAGCACGGTGACAGACATTGTGCTCATCACATCAAAAAAATATTCTTTAAAAACCTGGCCTGCTGTTTCAAGGATAAGGGGAACACCAGGGATCACATAATCAGACAGGGATAAACCCATCTTGATCATCAATAAAAAGGATATCCCAATTATATATACGATTAAAAACTGGTAAATTCGTCTAAAAAGCATTCATAATCTCCAGCATGGTAATATCCAGTTCTTTTTTATCCAGAAGATAACCCTTTTTGCAATCCTGCCCGTCTATCACAAAGGAATCTTTCTTTTCCGATGATTTCCCAAAAACAAGTATCTGGCTGCAAAATTTTGATACCTCCATGAGATTGTGGGAAATATATAAAAACATTTTGTCGGAAAACAATTCTTTGATAGCAAGGATTATGGCCTCCCTTAGCTTCTCATCGACATTGGCAAGACTTTCATCCAGAATTAAAAGATCAAAATCCTGCACAAGATACCGGATAAGATTCATCCTGTTCTGCTGGCCCATGGAAAGCTTAGAAAACCGTGAGCCCAGCACATCATTTAATTCAAAAATCTCTATTAATTGTTCTTTTAATGATTGTTTTTCAGATGAGGTCACTTTGTTCAGATGGTTTCCAGTACTGGACCATCCGGGAAGCCTTTCCAGGTTATAGGAGTAAAGGATGGTATCCATATTCTCCGTGACGATATCTTTTGCACCCCGGAACTTTGAGTTGGCAATAAGTTTTGCAAGAGATGTTTTCCCAACTCCTGACGGGCCGAACAAGGCTTTGAATCCCGGGTTTTGTATGGAAAAGGAAAGGTTATTAATAACGGCAATCCTACTGCCCGGGTATGTGAAATTCAGACTATTACATTCAAGACGCATGCATGACTCCAGAATATTATCCTATGAAAATCAATCTACACTTACCGATCTTTTCCTTAAAAATCAATATCCCCATACCCATAATCCCAGGTCATATCTGAACAAATCACATCGAACCACTTTTTGAACATTTTATAATCCCGTTTCTCTTCAGATAGATCCATGAAGTCTCCTTTCCGGGAATATGATGAATGTGGGACTGAATCTGTTATTGGTATATTGCACTTGGGAAGGAAGATTTCAAGGATTATGTGCCACGCTGATGAAAATATTCCATTAAAAATAGGGAACGGCGTTACCATAGGTCATAGAAGTGTTATTCATGGATGTACTATTGAAGATGTTGCCATGTGGGAAAGAGAAGGACGGTTTGATATTCTGGAGTGGGTTCATCCAATAACCCTTGGTGAAGGTCATTATATTTATGACATTTGGATCAGCCCAAAAACAGGTGATGATGTGTGGAGGTGTGTCCATGGTTGAGGAAACTTCCAAGGCAGGATAAATACATTTGCCGGGTTCATGATGTAAAACCAGAACATTGTCGAAAATATCCAAAGTCAAAAAAGCATGCTGCGGAAACCGGGTGTGGAGGTTTTGAGTAGGTGAGTTTGAACATTTTCAAATTTTTGGTACAAATTTTTTACAGGTAGAATTTATTTTGAAATTTGAAAATTGGGATTTATATGTCGCTGTCCATTCTATGCATCAAAACGGGTTTGTATATTAAAATAATACCCCGCCAGCCTTTCGTATGGGAATTTTAATAGGGAGGTGATTTAATCCAATATAGATTAATGGAAGATTTGTTAATTCGTTTGTTGTTAGTCAAATATAATTGAATATTTCTTTACACAAAGTCGAAACATTGATATTGATTTATCAAAAAAATAGGCATTGCAGGTCGGATATGCAACGGGAAATGAATGAGATACTGAAGAGTTCGATATAGAATTTCATGCCGATCAAATGGTTAAACAAGCGGCTAACACAAGGTCACATCAGGGCAATATAACAATTTAGTGGCTATCTGACTGCAACACACTGGAGGCAAAAAATGGACGACCGCGAAAAGCCAAAATATTTTGCAGAAGACGATTCCAAGAACCCTCCAGCCAAAAGCCTTGTAGACAAGCTGACACGGAGATTCTCACGTTCAGCTTACGCCATTTCCGTCCTTGTTCTCTACCTGCTCGCCGCCACGGCTTTAGGTCTGGCGCTGACACCCT
>CALGRI010000336.1 GCA_937880875.1 uncultured Pseudomonadota bacterium | reverse complement strand
AAGATTGATCCATCTGCAGTCAAAGCGTTTTTACAGGAAAATATTCAGGGCCTGACCGGTGATATGACTATTACCCAGTTTCCCAGCGGGTTTTCCAACCTGACCTATTTGATTGATATGGGGGGCCGGCAGATGGTGCTGCGGCGCCCCCCCATCGGTGCCAGGGTGAAGGCAGGTCATGACATGGGGCGGGAATACAGGATACTTAAGGCAATACATCCGGTTTTCCCTTACTGCCCGAAACCCCTGGCATTTACAGAGGATACCGCCATCATCGGAAGCCCCTTTTTTGTCATGGAAAAATTATCCGGCATCATCCTTCGAAAAGACCTTCCCAAAGGACTTTCCTTTACAAGGGAACAGGCAGAAAACCTGTGCAGGGCACTCACAAATCTTCAGGCAGATATCCATACCATTGATGTAAAAAAGGCCGGTCTGGATTTTATTGGAAAACCAGCCGGTTATGTTCAACGTCAGGTGGAAGGATGGAGCAACCGGTACCGAAAGGCAAGAACTGAGGATGCACCGGACTGTGAACCCATCATTGCCTGGCTGAAAGACAAAATGCCAAAAGATACAGATCGCCCCGCCATTGTACACAATGATTACAAGCTGGACAATGTGGTCCTGGATCCTGGCAGGCCGGAAAAAATCATTGGTGTTCTGGACTGGGAAATGGCAACCTATGGTGATCCTTTGATGGATCTTGGCAACTCTCTTGCCTATTGGGTGGAAAGAAATGATCCCGATGATATGCAGATGATGCGAACCATGCCCACCAATATGGCAGGTGCCATGACCCGGCAGGAAATACTGGATCATTATGAAAAACGAACCGGTCGGAGTACACGGAAGTTTGACTTTTATTATTGTTTTGGCCTGTTCAGGCTGGCTGTCATTGCCCAGCAGATTTATTACCGATATTTTCACAAAATCACTAACAACAAGAGGTTTGCGTTGTTGATTTTTGCTGTCATTGGCCTTGAAAAAACAGCTCTCAAGGTCATTGAATCATCTGATTTGTAATTTTTTTAATTAATATTTCAATTTAAAAAATGGAGAACAATACGCATGAAAGAGTTTGATCTGGAAGGAAAAGTTGCGGTTATCACGGGCGCCAGCCGGGGAATTGGCCTGGCCATTGCACAGAAACTATCCCAATACGGCGCACAATGTATTCTGGTGAGCCGGAAGGCTGAAACCCTTGAAGCTGCAGCCGCCGGGATCAGGGAAAAGGGGCATAGCGCAGAGGCCATGGCCTGTCATATGGGTCACCCGGATCAGATCAAGGCCATGTATGAAAAAATAATGGAAAAATATGGGGCCGTGGATATCCTGGTGAACAATGCCGCCACCAATCCCCATTTTGGTGAAATGCTCACAGCAGATGAAGGGATCTGGGACAAGACCCTGGATGTAAACCTGAAAGGCCCTTTTTTTATGATCAAATATGCTGTTCCCATGATGAAAGGCAAAGGTGCCATTGTGAATGTGTCCTCTGTAAATGCCATAAAGCCGGGGTTGTTCCAGGGAGTATACTCAGCCACCAAGGCGGCACTGCTGAACATGACCCAGACCCTGGCAAGGGAACTTGCCCCAAAGGGAATTCGGGTTAACGCCCTTTTACCCGGGCTTACAGATACTAAGTTTGCCAGTGCCATCATCTCTTCTGAGGAGATCTGCAAGTATGCTGTGGATCAGATTCCCATGGGTCGCTATGCATCGCCTGAAGAAATGGTTGGAGCTGTGCTTTATCTGGTTTCTGATGCTGCTTCCTTTACCACCGGTGCAAGCCTAATCTGTGACGGCGGCATGCTCGTATAATTCCCATAAAGAGGCATCCGATAAATTATTGTAAAAGCCTGTTGTCCTGCTCCTTACCATGTGGATGGTCGAATGGGCGGGAAGGCCCTTATAGATTTCCTTTTAACCCGATGTCTTGGGCCACAGGCTGCATTCCTAATATGACTTGTGTAATCAATTCGGAAAGATCCATATCCAGGAATTCCGCGCCCTTGAGGATCACCTGTCTGTCAACGGCTGCGGCAAAACTCTTGTCCTTAAACTTTTTTTTCACGGATTTTGCCTTGATATCAAGGATACTTTTTGATGGCCTGACAAGGGCTGAACTTGCCACAAGGCCTGTAAGTTCATCAATGGCATATAGTGTTTTCTCAAGATTGGTTTCAGGTTTCACATCAGTACAAATTCCCCAACCATGACTGATGACTGCCCGAATATATTCCTCAGGCCAATGGTGTTCTTTGAACAATTCAACACATTTATGGCAATGTTCTTCAGGAAATCTCTCATAATCAAGGTCATGCACCAAGCCTATGACCCGCCATTTTTCTTCATCTTCATTAAACCTGCGGGCAAAATGGCCCATGACAGCTTCAACACAAAGAGCATGGCGGATTAATCCTTGTTTTTGATTATATTTTTTTAATAATGCAAATGCATCTTCTCTGGTGGGAATGTAGGTATCCATGGCAAATCCTTTAATTA
>CALGRI010000335.1 GCA_937880875.1 uncultured Pseudomonadota bacterium | reverse complement strand
CCGTTGATGCAACCCAGGCAAGTGAGGTAATCTTTGCGCTTATCGGGGAAATAGTCATCCTTAACGCACCTTTGCCCAACAGCCTTGCCATTGCCGGTATCTGTCTTGTATTTTTGGGACTGGCCCTGTTTATACGCTTCCAGGAAATTGAATGACCCTGTCTTATTCCTGGGTATGTCCGTTGAAGGAAGCATCATGGCAATTCCTTTGGCTTTTTAGCCATGCCAGGATGGTCAAATATTGAAATCCCCAAAGCCATTTCTTGTTGACTATTTACATTTTTTTCTTCATTAATAGGCCATGAAATTTAAACCCAATTGGAATTTAAGAGAATAAAGGAGATCCAATGTCAAAAGAAAAAGTTGTTCTAGCCTATTCAGGCGGGCTTGACACCTCTGTTATATTAAAATGGCTATTGGAACAAGGCTATGAAGTATTTGCCTATATGGCCAACATCGGCCAGAAGGAAGACTTTCCGGCTGCAGAACAAAAGGCATTAAAAATTGGTGCATCCAAAGTATTTATCGAAGACATGAGAAAAGAATTTGTCACGGATTATATCTTTCCCGTGTATAAAGCCAATACAATATATGAAGGGCGATACCTTCTAGGAACAGCCATTGCCCGCCCCATCATTGCAAAAAAACAGATAGAGATTGCAAAACAAGTCGGTGCTGAGTATGTATCCCATGGCGCAACAGGAAAAGGAAATGATCAGGTCAGGTTTGAATTGTCATACTATTCACTGAATCCAAAAATCAAGGTAATTGCCCCCTGGAAAAACGCTAAATTTTTAAACGCTTTCAAGGGGAGAACCGATCTTCTTGAGTATGCTGAAAAACACGGTATCCCGACAAAACAGTCTGCATCCAAACCCTATAGTGAAGATGACAACCTGCTGCACATTTCCCATGAAGCCGGCATCCTTGAAGATCCAGCCCATGAGTGCGAAGAAAGTATTTATTCCCATACAGTGTCCCCGGAAAAAGCCCCTGACAAACCCACAAAGATTAAAGTTGAATTCAAGGACGGCATCCCGGTTAAAGTCACGAATCTTGAAAATAATATAATTAAAACTGACCCCCTTGAACTTTTTGAATACCTCAATCAACTGGGGCGAGAAAATGGCATTGGCAGGCTCGACATGGTTGAAAATAGGTTCGTGGGAATCAAATCCCGCGGCGTATATGAAACCCCGGGTGGCACCATTCTCCACGAAGCCCACAAAGACATTGAGGGCGTTGCCATGGACCGCGAAGTAATGCGGTTAAGAGATATGCTGTCTGCCAAATTTGCAGAACTGATATACAATGGGTTCTGGTTCAGCCCTGAAATGGAATTTCTCATGGTGGCCATTGATAAGAGCCAGGAGGTCATTGACGGCTCAGTCACTTTAAAACTCTATAAAGGCACGGCATACCCCGTAGCCAGGACAAGTCCTTCATCCCTGTATGACCAGGATCTTTCTTCCATGGATATTGAAGGCGGTTATAACCAGGAAGATGCGGAAGGTTTTATCAAGATCAATGCCATCCGGCTGATGGCCCACAAAAATATCATAGATAAAAGAAAATAATACAATGCCCTGCCCGGGAGTACCATTTAATCTGCCGGGCAGGAAATTTTATTTTCCTGAAATCGGTTCCACAAACCGAGATTCCGAATCCCAGGGAAAGAGTATCCAGGTATCCTGGCTGACTTCCGTCACATAAGCATCCACCAGAGGTTTACCCGCAGGTTTGGCATATACGGTTGCAAAATAGGCATTCGGAAGCATTTTCCTGACAATCCTGGCTGTTGAGCCCGTGTCCACAAGATCATCAATAATTAAAAGTCCTTCCCCGGAACCATCCATATTCTTAAGGATTTTCGGCTCCCCCTGTTCTTTCCAGTCATAGGTGGAGATGCAGATCGTGTCAATATAGTATATCCCAAGTTCCCGGGCAATAATTGCAGCGGGAACAAGACCGCCCCGGGTGACGGCAACAATCCCTTTCCATGGCTTTTCCCTGTCATGAAGTCTCCATGACAGGGCTTTTGAATCCCTGTGGAGCTGCTCCCATGAAATGGGATAGTTTCGTTTGTATCTGTCCTCTTTGCTATCCATTGATATTCAGGATCCTGTTATCTAAATTCCTTATAATTTTTGACTTTTATCATGTTTGGCTTTATTTTATCCACAAGATATTAAAAAATAAAGGATAAAAATTTTG
>CALGRI010000334.1 GCA_937880875.1 uncultured Pseudomonadota bacterium | reverse complement strand
CGGGCAATATGGGGTAGTGAATAGATTGAAATGCTTCGGCAATGATTGATGAACAGATGGCACGGGTGGGGTCA
This sequence comes from uncultured Pseudomonadota bacterium, assembly GCA_937880875.1. Taxonomy (GTDB): domain Bacteria; phylum Desulfobacterota; class Desulfobacteria; order Desulfobacterales; family Desulfobacteraceae; genus Desulfobacula. Next base: position 3,170 of record CALGRI010000334.1, on the reverse strand, counting down.
CCGCTGCCAAAGGCAAGCATGCGGCGTTTCCATCTGCCGGGTACAGGTGGTGTTGTAATAAAATAACGCACAAGATCAAATATGTTTTTCAAATCATAGGTATGGCCCATTCTGTCGATCACATAGTGCAATACTTTATCAATTTCTTCTCTGGCCAGGCCTTTTGGACGACAGATACGCGTATGAATGGATTCGTATTCTTTGAGTGGAACAGCACGAACGCCTTCAATAACATCTGCTTCGATCAGGTTGAGGCCTTCATCGGTATCGTCTGCTCCATTAAGAGCATCACCGATGTACAAGGCTGCATGGGACCAACTGGACTGAGTAAGGTACTTGATGGCACTGCTGAATCTGCTGGTGCCTTCCACCAGCAATACATCTCCTTTTTGGAGGCTGGCGGCGAGGTCACCGGCTCTTGATGTGCTTAATCTGGACTCATCCCGGGGTTTCGATAAATAACGTGCCAGATGTGTTCCGATTCTCCTTAACATATTACTCCATATCATACCGCAAAACCCTACTTAAATTCGTGAACAAAGACAAAATCATTATCCGCGGCTCCGCTATGACAGTTGACACATCCCTTTGGCTTTCCATAGGGTTTTGCCTTCCCTTTGGGTGAATATCTTACCCAGAACCAGTCGCCGGCTTCCGGGTTATATCCTTTGACTTTATACATGACGGTAATAGCCATGAGTTTTTCTTTCTTGTTATAATTTTCCTTTACCTCGATGGCTCCGTATTCAAGGGGAACCGAAGATGAGCCATAGGCTATGTCATTGACATAGACCTTATGGAAAGATCCATGGGGTTCGTCTCCTTCCAGCATTCCCTTATGGTCGTCCCAGAATTTCCATTGGGTATAGGGGGAGGTTTTTGTGATGTGCTCCCATAGCTCTTTGGGATCAGGGCCTGGCATTTTCGCCATTGCAGTTGCTGCCATGAAGATTGTGAGACAAAAAATAACAAATCCGGTGATTTTTTTCCCATGTGCCATAATAACTCCTTTTAAAAATAGTTAATAAAACGGAATCAGCTCCTTGAATTATTTTTTATACGAAAGTGTTTTTAATTTGATCAGTTTATACGCTCTTGTTCCAAGACCTATTTTCTGGGCATAGTCAAGCTGATGTTCCCAGTCAACAGAGGGATAAAGACCTCTAAACTTGTCTTCGCCCGGAGCTAGGTTTGTTTGAAGAGCAGTGCCGGGCAAACCGTTCTGCTGGTTGACAAGGTCGGCGCTGGCCTGGTCAATGGCAACGGGATCTGTGGAGGCAAGAATGCCGACATTGTTGACAATGGGGGATTCGCAGTAAGACAGGCAATCGCATTTGGGTGAAATATCTGTAATAAAATTGATGAAAAAAGCTTTTTTTTCTTTGTTTTTAAGAACTCCAAGGGAGTATTCCATCATTTTTTCCAGGAAAACCGGAATGGTCTGATTCCAGTTGATATTTACAGATTGGGTGGGGCACCTGACAATGCATTCACCACAACCAATGCATTTATCTTTATCAATATAGGCTTTTTCTTCTTCAAGAGAAATGGCACGGGCAGGACAGTGCTTTTCGCATTCAGCGCATCCAATACAGGTTTTCCGTTTTATTTTGGGGCTGACATTGGAATGCATGTCAAGTTTTCCCCTTCTGGAGGCACATCCCATGCCAAGGTTTTTCAGCGTCCCGCCAAATCCTGAAAGCTCATGACCTTTAAAATGGGCCACGGAAACCAGTGAATTGGCGCTGATAACTTCAGAACCAATATAAACATATTTGCAGTTTTTCTGGCCACTGCTAACTTTTGTTTCACTCTTTCCCATGAGTCCGTCGGCAATAATAATGGGTGTGCTATCCATAGAGGAATAAGAAAATCCATTTTCAATGGCTATATTAATATGGGATACAGAATTTGATCTTGTACCCACATAGAGGGTATTGGCATCGGTGAGAAAAGGGGTGGCCTTGTATTCCTTTATGGTCTGGATGATTTTTCTGATAAATACCGGGCGGATATAGGCGGTATTGCCCTGTTCGCCAAAATGGATCTTTACGGCAGTCAGATCGTTTCCGTTTAAGATGTTTTCAATGCCTGCTGTTTTAACAAGTCTTGAAAGCTTTTGGGGAAGATTTTCTTTTGAGTTAGCCTCTAAATCCATGAAAAAGACATCGGCAGTCATTGTTTTCTCCTGACATGGTTGGTTTAAATGTTAAGGCATTAAACTACGTTAATACGTTGAGAATTACAATATGCCGTTCGTGATTTTTCCATGGAGGCGATTCGCTGAACACTTATTTTTTCTGCAATTTCACAGGGCAGACTGTCAGCATCCTTGCATAGGCCGTCAACCAGCTCCTTCATATTTCGCCGAATCACGGTTTCAAGCTTTTCAACAGCGGTTTTTCTGCGGATTTCAGCAAGATCTGCAAAATCATCCTGGTTTTTCTCAAGCCAGGCTTCAATGGCAGTTGGGTTGCCAAGAATGTCTTTGGGGATCAGTAGATGATCCGGTGTCGGCACAATCCTTTCATGGGCAGCATAGATGACCCCGCCTGAATTTACCAGATAATCTGTTGCAATGAGCACACCTTTGCCCCTGTAGACATGGCGCTCCATTCTTCTGCGCTCTGCTTTTCTGGCAGGGTTTGGAGAATAGGTGTTTGCCCCTTCAACAATGATCTGCCAGGTTCCCATCCTGTCTGTGGTCATGGATGGCTTGGAAAAGGCATCCACATCCAGGTAATTAAATACAGGAGATGCCGGAACCAGGCAGAATGCAGACTCTGTAAGAAGGTTGTCAGAAGAGTTGGAAAAAACCGTATGGTTGGATTCATGACCTTCCTTGTGAAGGATTCTATCATGGAAATATTTTTGTGTGACGGCACCAAACTCTTTCCACATGTCAAAGAGCTCTTTCCATGGCAGTCCTTCATTATTTAAAAGGTAGCCGTTTACATCACTGATCCCTTTGATAATAGGACAGTTTTCAGGATCATAATCATGAAAAATTCGTGCTACATGAGCCCCAACTGCTCCAAACCCCTGGATGAGAATATCCATTTCCAAAGGCTTGGGAATGACCATATTTTTAAACTGGGGCAATTGTTTTAATTTTGGCAGATGCTCCAGCAGGGCTTTTGTGGCCACAACAACACCATTGGCAGCACCGC
>CALGRI010000333.1 GCA_937880875.1 uncultured Pseudomonadota bacterium | reverse complement strand
TATGGTCTGTGACAATATCTTTGAAGCTTTGGTTGCATACAAGGACGAGTCAACTGCCCTGGAGCCCGGCCTTGCCGAATCCTGGGATATTGCTGCAGATGGCCTGACCTATACATTCCATTTGAGAAAAGGCGTCAAATTTCATGACGGCACAGCTTTTAATGCAGATGCAGTTGTTTTCTCCATCGGCAGAATGATGAAGGAGAAAAACGTTAAATTTATAGGGAAAGGCTATGATATACCTGCCCAGGATAGAACGCCTGAGTATTGGGCATCCATGGAAATGGACGGCACCATCGGTTCCATTGAAGCAATTGACGAACATACTGTTGTATTCAACCTGAAAAGAGTAGAAGCCCCTTTCCTGGCCAATATGGGAATGGATTTCGCCGACATTATCAGCCCGACAGCCTTTCTGGCAAACCCAAAAGAATTTTTAAGACAACCTGTTGGTACCGGGCCTTTTAAATTTGTCTCCTGGGTAAAGGATGATAAAATTGTTCTTGAAAAATTTAAAGAGTATTGGGATAAAACCGGTGGCCCTTATTTTGATAAAGCCATTTTCAGATCTATCCCTGAAAACTCCGTACGATTCCTTGAGCTTAAAACCGGTTCCATCAATGTCTGCCAGTTCCCGAATCCGGCAGATATTCCCCTGGCAAAAAATGATCCCAACCTCCAGCTGATATCTCAGCCGGGCATGAATGTTGGCTATCTGTCTTTTAACTTTACAAAGGAACCCTGGAAGAGTAATCTGCACTTAAGAAAAGCCGTTGCCCACGCCCTCGACAGAAAAGCCATTGTTGATAATATCTATCAGGGGATGGGCCAGGTTGCAAAGAACCCGATTCCGCCGACCATGTGGGGATATAATCAGAGCATCCCAGGATACGTATTTGATGTGGAGCTTGCCAAACAAGAACTTGAAAAAGCCGGTTTTAAAGATGGCGCAGGTCTGGGCGAAATCACGCTCTGGTCAATGCCGGTTCCCCGCCCCTACAACCCTGAAGGGCTTAAGGTCGGTGTTGCCATGATTTCAAACCTTGCAAAGATCGGTATCCAGGCAAGGATTGTCAGCTATGACTGGGGTACATACCTTAAAAAACAACGGGAACAGCCTGATGACATGGATCTGTTCCAGCTTGGATGGACGGGTGACAATGGTGATCCAGATAATTTCCTTGCTGTTCTTTTTGACGGTCTTGCCTCTCCTTCCATCAGGACCCAGTGGCATAACGCTGAGTACCACGATTTGATGATCAAGGGCAAAATCACCATCGATCAGGCAGAACGTACTCGAATCTATGAAAGAGCTCTCCAGGTGATTTTTGATGACGTGGGAACGATTCCCATTGCCCATTCAATCGTTACCTGGCCTACCACTAAAAATGTCGTGAATTTCAAACTGCATCCAACCGGAAGCGTAAGATTGAAAAACGTGTCATTTAAATAGCCAACCCAAAAAGGGAAAGAGCTTGAACTAAGTTCTTTCCCTTTTTAAACACAGCATCGTAACCTTATGTTAGCTTATATTATCAGACGTATTTTTATTCTTGTTCCAACGCTTTTAGGCGTGTCATTGATCGTCTTTTTTATGCTTCGGTTAACCCCGGGAGATCCGGCCGAACTGATGCTGGGGGAAAGGGCAACTGAAGAATCCCTGCATCAGGTCAGAGAACACTTAGGGTTGAACAAACCCCTCCATGTGCAGTACGGCATGTTCATGGGAAGACTGATGAAAGGAGATCTGGGCGAAACCATATTTACAAGGCAAAAGGTCTGGACTGAGATCAAACACAGATTTCCTGCAACCCTGGAATTGTCTGTTTGCGCCTTGTTTATCTCCTGTTTTGTGGGGATCATATTGGGAATTATTTCCGCCACAAAGCAGTACTCGATATTTGACTACCTGAGCATGCTCGGCGCCTTGACAGGGGTCAGTATGCCAATATTCTGGCTGGGCCTGGTGCTCATGTTGATATTTTCCGTCAATCTCGGGTGGCTACCCATTTCCGGCCGTTTGAGTGTTTTGATCGACCTGGAAGTCGTAACAAATTTCTATGTACTTGATTCCATTATCACTAAAAACTGGGTGGCACTCAAGGATTCAATCTGGCACCTGATAATGCCGGCTGTGACTTTAAGTACTATTCCCACGGCAATTATTGCCAGGATGACACGATCCAGCATGCTTGAGGTCTTAAAACAGGATTATATTAAAACGGCAATGGCCAAAGGACTTTCCAAATTCAAAGTGGTTTACAAACATGCTTTGAGGAATGCATTGATTCCGGTTGTCACCACCATAGGCCTTCAGTTTGGCGTACTTTTGTGCGGTGCCATCCTGACAGAGACTATTTTTGCCTGGCCCGGAGTGGGCAAGTGGATGTATGATGCGGTCATGCAGAGGGACTACATGGTTATCCAGGGCGGCACATTGATTATTGCCACCATCTTTATTGTGATCAACCTGTTTGTTGATCTGCTCTATGCTGTAATAAATCCTAAAATCAGTATCAAATAATCCAAAAGTAAGGTTTATGAACAAGAAAAAAATAAATGGAAACCCCTTGGACCGGCATCCCATGCTGGAACAGCTCAGTCAGTTATGGAGGAACAAAACAGCTATTGCTGGCCTGATTATTATTGTCATTTTCATCCTGGTTGCAATATTTGCCCCCTATATCAGTCCCCATGATCCAATTGAAACCTCGCTCTATGACCAGCTCAAACCACCTTTCTGGTACGAAGGCGGCACTACCAAAAATTATCTGGGTACTGATGACCTGGGACGAGACATACTTTCCAGGTTGATTTATGGAGCCAGAATCTCACTTATGGTATCTGTCATCAGCGTTAGTCTTGCCTTCTTTTTCGGCACCCTGATCGGTGCTATTTCAGGATACAAAAAAGGATGGATAGATAATATTGTCATGCGCCTCATGGATATTATTCTTTCCTTTCCCTATATTCTTCTGGCCATCGTAATTGTTGCCTATCTTGGACCCAGTCTGAAAAATGCCATGATTGCCATTGGAATAACCTATGTCCCCAGATTTGCAAGAATTGTCAGGGGAAGTGTTCTTGAAGAATGTGAAAAAGACTATGTAACAGCTGCCAGGGCCATCGGGGCAAGTGAATTCAGAATTATTTTTCTTGCCATTCTTCCCAATTGCATGGGCCCCCTCATTGTCCAGACAACCTTAAATTTTGCCAGTGCCATTCTTGATGCGGCCGCATTAAGCTTTCTAGGCCTGGGTGCCCAGCCCCCCACACCTGAATGGGGTGCAATGATTGCTCAGAGCAGATCATTGATTTTAAGAGCGTCCTGGGTTATGACCCTGCCAGGCCTTGCTATTTTATTTGCAGTTTTGGGATTCAACCTGCTGGGTGATGGATTAAGGGATGCACTTGATCCCCGAATGAGGGATTAAAAATGAATAGCAACAATCTACTTGATATAATAGAGCTTAGGACACATTTTTTTGTCAGGGACTGGATTGCCAAGGCCGTTGATAATGTCAGCATCACCATCGCACCTGGACAGACCCTGGGGTTAGTGGGAGAATCAGGATGCGGAAAAAGTGTGACTGCCCATTCCATCATGAGACTGATCCCACAGCCTCCGGGAAAAATTGTGGGCGGGAAAATACTGTTTGAAGGAAAAGATCTGGTACAAGCCAGTGAAAAGCAGATGAGAAAAGTCAGGGGAAATAGGATCAGTATGATATTCCAGGAACCCATGACCTCTTTGAACCCGGTTTTCACCGTGGGAGACCAGGTTTCAGAAGTCATTGAACTTCATACAAATATTTCCAAAAAGGAATTAAAGAACCGGGTGGTTGAAATGTTCAAAAAGGTTGGAATTCCAGATCCGGAAAAAAGACCCCATGAATATCCCCATCAGATGAGCGGCGGTATGCGCCAGAGAGTCATGATTGCCATGGCTTTGGCATGCAATCCCAGACTTATGATTGCCGATGAACCCACCACAGCTTTGGATGTAACCATACAGGCCCAGATACTTGACCTGATGAACCGGTTGAAATCTGAAACAGGGGCTGCTATTTTATTTATTACCCATGACCTTGGGGTGATTGCGGAAATGGCCCAGATGGTGGCCGTCATGTATGCAGGAAAAATCGTTGAATACGCGGACGTAAAAACCTTATTTGGAAATCCCAGGCATCCCTATACCATAGGGTTGATGAAGTCCATACCTGTCCTGGGCAAAAATATGGGCATGGCCAGGCTGCAGACCATAAAAGGTTCTGTTCCGTCTTTATTCAATCTTCCTAAAGGATGCTATTTTTCAAATCGTTGCCCGGATGTTTTCAAGGATTGCATGACCACAAGTCCTCAGATCTGTAATATAAGTAAAAATCATATGGTACGGTGTTTAAAATATGCTTAATCATTCCAAAACATTACTGAGAATAGAAAACCTGGTTAAGTATTATCCCATCAAGGGCGGTATCTTCATGAAGGAAGTTGCCTCGGTAAAAGCAGTGGACAACGTCAGCCTGACCATTCAACAAGGCGAGACCCTGGGACTTGTAGGAGAATCAGGGTGTGGCAAATCAACACTTGGCAGAACGATTTTAAGACTGGAAGAACCTACATCAGGCAAAGTATTTTTTCAGGATCAGGGAATCCATGAACTGGAACCCAAGGCCATGCGCCGACTGAGAAAAAAGATGCAAATCATTTTTCAGGATCCTTTTTCCTCACTTAACCCGCGAAAATCAATTTCACAGATCATTGGCGAACCCCTTCTGGTCCATGGGATGAAAAGCAGGACTCAAAGGGACAATTCCGTGGCTGAAATACTGGAAACTGTAGGACTTGGAAGGGAACACATGCGAAGGTATCCCCACCAGTTTTCCGGTGGGCAGCGGCAGAGAATAGGTATTGCCAGGGCCATTGCCCTGAAACCTGAATTTATTGTATGTGATGAAGCCGTTTCAGCCCTTGATGTCTCCATCCAGGCCCAGGTGATCAATTTGTTAAAAGACCTTCAGGAACAATTCAATCTGACATATCTGTTCATTTCCCATGATCTGCCTGTGGTGGAATATATCTCTGACAGAGTCGCTGTCATGTATCTTGGTAAAATCGTTGAATTTGCCGAATCTGGGGAATTGTATAAAAATCCTTTACACCCTTACACCAATGCTCTTTTGGCTTCTTCACCCATTCCAGATCCCAATTTTCAGAGGAAAATACAGCCATTGATAGGGGATGTGCCAAGCCCCATCAACCCGCCGCCGGGGTGCAGGTTTCATACCCGGTGTCCCAAACGCCAGGATATCTGTTCCCAGGAGGAACCTGAATTTATCGAACATGAAAAAGGCCACTTTGCCGCCTGCTTTTTTATATAAACGTATTTTGCAAAAAATGCTTTCCTGATAAAAAATTATTTTAATAATTTGTTTGCCTCAAGATAAGTCCTCATATATAATAAAAATTTCGTCCTGACCCAAAGATAATTGACCATGGCTTCAGACACCATGGAAGGTCAGATTTTTTAGATTATATAATCTCTTTTGGTGGAATAGTGATGGAACATTTCAATGTATGGAAACTTCTGGCAGGCCTGGGCTTATTCATGTTCGGCATGCAATTGCTTGAAACCTCAGTAAAATCATTGTCCGGCAAAGCATTCCGAAGAATCATCCGACAATATACAAACGGAAGATTAAAGGCCATTGGAAGCGGCGCTTTTGTCACTGCATTATTGCAGAGCAGTTCAGCGGTTTCCCTGATGGTCCTGGCTTTTGTCGGGGCCGGTGTCATGAACATGGAAAATGCCATCGGCGTCATCATTGGCTCCAATATCGGCACAACGCTGACTGCCTGGATTGTAGCCACCCTTGGATTTAAAATCAAAATTGAAACCTTTGCACTTCCCTTTGTGGGGGTTGGCGGCATTGGGTTGATTCTCTTCAGGCCTTCAACAAAACTCTATCATGTCACCTGTCTTCTCATCGGGTTTGGCTTTCTTTTTCTAGGACTTGATTATATGAAAGGAACTGTTGAAGGATTTGCCCAGCATTTCACAATGGACCAGATTCCCAATTACGGTCTATGGTTTTATTTACTCATAGGAACCACGTTAACTGCCCTGATGCATTCAAGTGCCGCTACCCTGGCCATCACACTGGCGGCTCTTAACAGTGGGTTGATCAATTTTGACATCGGGGCCGTCATGGTGGTCGGCGCCAATATTGGTACAACCATCACCATATTATTCGGTTCCATTGGCGGGGCTCAACCCAAAAAAAGAGTGGCTGCCAGCCATTTGATCTTTAATGTGGTAACCGGCTCCCTTTGCTTTATAGGCCTTCCGTTTATGATCTGGCTCACCACGCAGTTTGTGGATATCCAGACCTCACAATTAACAGGCCTGGCCATGTTTCATACCCTGTTCAATGTTATAGGTGTCCTTCTTTTTCTACCCTTTATCGGCCTTCTCTCCCGTCTGCTGGTCAAACTTTTCCCTGAACACAAAGAAATTCTTACCCTGTATATTGATAAAACGCCTCCTGAAGAAACGGCAGCTTCTGTTTCTGCTTTGAGAAATGAAATCCTGCATCTGCTTAAAAAATGTCAGTTGTACAATCTGAGATTGCTGAATATAGATGAAAATCTGGTTTTTGATGCTGATGCCATTGAAAACAATAAAAAGCGAAACCTGCGTTTGGAAGACCAATATGAAAACATAAAGCTGCTCCATGCCGCCATCTACACCTATTATGCTAAAATCCAGAACCATCAACTGGCTGATGAAGAGACGGCAGATATGGAACGTATAATGTTTGCCTCACGGAATGTCATGAATGCCACCAAAAATTTCAAGGGCATTTATGGCAACATGGAAGAGCTTGACGGCTCAGAGAATCGATATCTTAACGCACAATATGCCTTGTTCAGAAAACGCCTGGTAGAACTCTGCATCAATATGAATACAGTTCTTCAACTTGAGAATCAAGAGGATCAATACCAGCACCTTTTGAGAATCTTTATGAATATTGAAGATACGGACAGCCGGTTTATCAAAAGAACCATGACTGCCGTGGTGGAAAAAACAATCCATGAAATGGAGATTTCTTCTCTTCTTCTGGTCAACAGGCTCTTTAACCAGTCTTTCAGAATGCAGGTGTTCAGTTTAAAGGATCTGCTGCTGCGGCAGGACCAGGTCATCTTGTTTGACAGCGCCCTTGAGGTTAAAGCCCAGCAGAAAAAATCACACTTATAGAAACAGAGCACTATCCACTCAAAGAAAAAATTGCGCCCAATCAGCCGGCATGTATTGTTTCTGAGTCTAATGCAGCGTGTGGGCTGTCCTCATTATAATCTCTTCCTGCAGAGCCAGTGTAAGATCCACAAAATAATCTGAATATCCTGCCACTCTTACAATCAGATCCTGGTACTTTTCCGGATACTTTTGAGCTTGTCTTAATGTTTTTTCAGACACCACGTTAAACTGGATATGGTGGCCATCCATTTTAAAATAGGACCGAATTAAATGCAAAAGAGCCTGAACTCCTTTTTCCTCTTTAAAAAGATCCGGCATAAACTTTTGATTCAAAAGGGTTCCCCCGGTTTTTAAATGATCAATCTTTGCTGCGGATTTTAGCACGGCTGTGGGACCGCACCTGTCTGCACCCTGGACCGGTGATATCCCTTCTGAAAGTGGTACACCCTTTTTTCTTCCATCAGGCAGGGCCCCTGTGATTTCACCAAAATATACATGACAGGTGGTGGGTAACAGATTAATCCTGTGAACCCCTCCTTTTGCATTGGGCCTGCCCGTCACCAAACCATGGAATGCATGAAAAACCATTCTAAGTATATCATCTGCATAATCGTCATCATTGCCATATTTGGGCGCCTGGCCCAATTGATGAAGAAGAACATCGTTTTGTTTGAAGTCTTTTTTCAAAGCATCCAGCAGCCTTTCCATAGAAACACGGCTGTTATCATATACATTATATTTCAGAGATGAAAAACAATCTGTTATGGTTCCAATTCCAACACCCTGGATATAGGATGTATTATATCTTGCCCCACCCTGGTTATAATCTTTTGCATTTTTTATACAATCTTCTGTAACAAGGGAAAGCAAGGGAACAGGCATATACTTTGCGTTAATCTGTTCAATGATATTGTTACCCTTTATCTTGATATTAACAAAATATTCCAATTGCTTTTCATAGGCTAAAAAAAGGTCGTCAAATGTTTTAAAGTTTACCGGGTCTCCTGTTTTAAGACCGATGTGCTTTTTTATCAAAGGATCAAAGCCATTGTAAAGGGTTATTTCCAGGATTTTTGGAAGATTAAAATAGCCTGTCAAAATATAACATTCCTTTCCAAAAGCACCGGCTTCAACACAACCGGAAGCACCGGCCATTCTAGCATCTTCTATGGATTTGCCATGAAGGGTCATCTCCTGGACAATGGCATCCGTATTAAACACTGAGGGCTGACCAAATCCCGTGGCAATAATCTTTAATGCCCGTTTGATAAATCTGTCCGGATTTTTCCGTGACACCTGGATCATGGCACTTGGCTGCAAAAGTCTCATTTCTTCAATCACATCAAGAACAAGATAGGTTAATTCATTGACGCCATCCTTATTATCCTTTGTGACACCGCCCAGATTGATCAGGCAGAAATCAACATAGGTATTGCTTTCCCTGGCAGTTACTCCCACCTTTGGAGGGGCTGGGTGGTTATGAAACTTTATCCAGAAACAGCACAGCAGCTCCTTTGCTTCTTCCCGGGTGATTGTTCCATTTTTAATATCTTTTTTATAAAAAGGATACAGATTCTGATCAAACCTGCCCGGGTTATAGGCATCCCAGGGATTTAGTTCCGTTATGATCCCGACATGCACAAACCAATAATACTGCAAGGCCTCATGAAAGGTTTCCGGCTTATTGGCAGGCACATTTTGGCAAATCCGGGCCATATTCTCAAGTTCGGCTTTCCGCTTAGAATTAGTTTCATCTTTTGCCATTTGTTCCAGTTCATCTGCATGGCGCCTGGCAAAAATAATCAGGGCATCTGCTGCAATATCAAGGGCGGTTAAGACCTCCTGTTTTGCAAGGGCCTCTTTATCCTCAAAAAAATCAATGTCCCCAAGACATTGCCTGATATCTTTTTTCAGGTCATTAAACCCTTTCTGGTAAATCAACTCACCTCCGGCAGTATGCCCTGGAGACCGCTGTTCCTGGAACTCGGTAAAAATCCCGGCATTAAAAGCATCAATCCATGGTTCCTCCATGGCTGCAAATATTTTTTCCCTCATGGTTTTGCCCTTCCAGAAAGGGATAATCTTTTCCGCATAAATTTTCTTTGTTTCCTGGGAAACTTTATAAGACACTTTGGGTCTTGAATCCAAAATCTCAAGATCGCCCAGAGAATGCAGACAGATTTCAGGATATGTGGGAACAGCTTTGGGTTCAGGGCCGCGTTCTCCGACAATCAGTTCATTCTCATCAATAAATATTTTTTTATTTTCAAGAATATATTTCAGACACAATGCCCGTTGAACGGGAATAGATTTATCCATGCTGACACAGGCCTTGTAAAAATCCGTAACAAGGTCAGCCCTTTCATGGGATATGGTCACCTTTTTATCCCGGGTCTTTTTTCGCAGGCTTTCTATTCTTAAATTCATTTTTTTATCCACCCTCTTTTTATCCGGCATTATTTTATCCGCCTAAGGTTACACTGAATCCATTGGACTCAAATTGTTCTTTTACTTTTACAACCCTCTCATCGCTCGGAGGTTGTATGTCTTTCATATAATTTATTATATTCAATACTTCATATTTTCCTTCACCTGCCTTATGAAAGGGCAGGATATGAATATCCCGGTAAATGGTATTTTCTTTTAAAAATGCAATAATCCCGTCAATGTTTTCATCTGTATCTGTCATCCGGGGGATCAAGGGAAACCGCAACCTGACAGCAGCTTTTTGTTCTGATAAGCGTTTTAAATGATCCAGGACAGGGCCGACGCTCTTTCCCGCATACGTTTTGTGTTCGTTTTCATCGATCAACTTGATATCATAAAGAATTAAATCTGCTTTTTGAGCTGCCTTCAAAAGGACCTTTGCTTCACCATATCCTGAAGTATCAAGACAGGTATGAATCTGTTTTTTCCGGCACTCGTCCAGAAGCCTGAATAATAATTGAGGCTGGCACAAGGGTTCTCCTCCTGAAAATGTCACTCCGCCGCCTGAATCATCATAAAAAATAAGATCTTTTTCTATTTCTTCCATCAAAAGATCAGCAACCCTGTCAATATCTTCCATGCTGCTTTTCAAAGGCATTGCCTGGCTTTCAGGGTTATGACACCAGCAGCAGGATAAAGGACAGCCGCGAAAAAAGATCGTGGTTCTTATGCCGGGCCCATCATGGATGGAATACCTTTGGATTTTAAAAACATATGGATTTTCAACCATTCGGATCTTTCTTGGTTTAT
>CALGRI010000332.1 GCA_937880875.1 uncultured Pseudomonadota bacterium | reverse complement strand
CCGACCTCACTGCCGGTTCCGGAAGTTGTCGGGATCATGATCGTTGGGGGAATTGCATTTTTATTGGGCGTGTCATAGGGATCAGATACATAGTTGAGAACAAAATTATCCCTGATTGAACCCGGGTTTGTCGCTATGATTCCGATTGATTTGGCCGTATCCAGATTACTTCCGCCGCCAACACCAATAATGACATCACATTTTTCTTCCTTGTAAATTTTACAGCCATTGTCAATCTGCACATCCGTTGGGTTGACATCGCTATCCAGATAAAGGGTGTAGTCGATGTTTTTCTCTTTTAAAGATTTTTCAATGGATTTGAACGGCTCAAGGCCGGCAATGATCTTATCTGCCACTAAAAAAACCTTTTTACCGCCCATCTGCTGGACGTAAGTACCGGTATCACGAACCACGCCACGACCAAAAATTACTCTTTCCGGACTCATGAACAAACTTCCTTTAAGTGCCATTATTTTTCTCCTATATTTGTCAAATTTATTGATGTTTCTTAAACTATTTTCCTGCAAGTATTGTCATTAATTCGTCTATATTTGCAAGTTTATCAAAATCCAGAATCATTTTAACAGCCTGGTTTATCTGGTCATCATCAAGAACAAAGGAAGCTTGATTCCTGAACTTGTCCTCAACGTCTTTCACAGACAATGGATTCCGGGGATCACCAAATGGAATCTCAACAAATTCTACCAAAGAGTCACCTTTCTGTGTGATCACCTCTACCCTTGCTGTCAGTTCCTCATTTTCCACATATACCCTGTCCAGCTCCGGATCAATATTTACCCGTACCTTTGATGCAAGATCTATGATCGCTCGATTGTCCAAATTTTCCCGGGTGTACCAGCCCGGACCTGGTTTTTCTCCCATCATCACCATTGCCGCCGTATAAGGGATGCAGAACTGCGCATCAACAACGCTGACAGGTTCATACACTTCCTGGGATTTTACCCAGGAAAATGAATTGATGATGATCTCTTTAATATCTGCAGGCGCAAGCTTGTTTTTCTGTTTTATCAGTTTTATGCAGTCCAGGGCCGGGTGTTGCCAGCGACAACAGGAATAGGGTTTAAAGCTCATGTCGTTCAGGATTACATATTCATGGCCCAGTCCGGCTGTCATTTTTTCAAAATCACACTGGTCTGAACCAGCCATGATCCAGAAACCATTGTCCCCGTCCAGAATATACCGGTTTCCGATAAACCCGTTTTCAGCCAGAACTGCTGCCAGGGTTCCGGTCCAGCAGGGCCAGCCTGTGGGTTCCTTGACCCAGTGAATGGGCCGTTCTTTTATATCCCATCCCCATTTTTGAGTATTGGGCAAAGGGGCCGTTGCTCCGGCAACACCAAAGGCATTGAACATCTGGTCTGTATTCAGGTTCATTGTTTTAGCGGCAGCCACCACAGCACCGAATGTCTGCCAGGTCCCCACTCCCCAGACCTTCTGCAGCCTTTCATGGGTGGGTTGGATTCCAAGACCAATACGATTGCCCACATCATAAGCCGTTATGATGGCCGTAAGAATTTGTTTTCCTGTGGTCTGTTTCCATTCTCCCACGGCCAGGGCGGCCGGTATGATTGATGATCCGGGATGTCCAATGCCGTTGGCAAGATAAGTATCATCAAAATCCAGTGCATTGGCATTGGTGCCATTGACAAATGCCGCCTGAATACAGGGAACCTTGTTACCCCCGCCAATGAGGGTTGCTTCCTTACTGCCGCCCATTTGCTTAAAAGGGGTCAGAACACTATTGCCAATGGGGGATCTACTGCCTCCCAGGGAACAGCCAAGGTTGTCTAAAAGATGGTGTTTGGTTTTTTCGATCACCTCTTTGGGAAAATCTTCAAATTTGGTTCCAACGGTATATTCTACCAGAGTTTTGGTTACCCACTCCTGCATGGTACAAATCTCCTTTCTAAACATGAATCCGGGCCATAAGGGCCCCGGCAAAAAATAGTTCAGTGACCCTAACGCCGATATCACAATTGTTAATGATTGAACTGAAATTTACATTTTACTGCTCAAACACCTCATCGATTTCATCATAGGACACATCAAACACGGTGTTGTTGGGTGAAACCTTTTCAGTGCGCATGAATTCGGGCAGACGATTATCTTTTGCCGTGAACCCGGCCTTTTCATTAAATTCTTTTTCCATAGCCAGTACATTTTTACCCAATTCAATATAATCCTTCATGGTCTTCTTCCAGCCATACGTGGCATTCACCATGTTGGCCATGGACTCAACGCCGCCATTATCTTGTTTGGCCACGTCGGTCACGGCAAAACAAATGCCGATTGTATCAATAAATCCCATAAGATTCTGACTGTCCCTGGACATTCTTGCCTTGCCCTTTGGATCCCTGTCTGTTTCGCTGAAAACAGCTGCAAATCCAGCGGTATGATCCGCCCCCATGGTGCTTGTTGCATAGGTTACGCCAAGGCCCTTGATTACTCTTGGATCATAGCCTGCCATGGACTGTCCCTTGACCACAGGAACCCGCACTACCCCATAGGCTTTACCCGTCACTTCAGTCCCGCTGCCCAGAATTCGTCCCATAGGAGAGCACTTGCCGATCTCTTTAATCAACTCAATGGCACCATTGGCATCCCCAAATGATTTAACACCACCCTCCATGGCCACAGCAATGGCACAGCCGGTTTCCATGGTATCGATACCATAATCGTCACACAGGCGGTCCATTTGAGCCAGAGCGTCCAGGTCGTCAATACCGCAATTGGAGCCCAGGGCAAAAAGCGTTTCATACTCCAGGGAGGAGGTGACATACTTGCCTTCCATGTCAACATAGACATTTGAACACTGAATAATGCATGTGGAACAACCAGAATGATTATATTTCCCGCCGCGTTCCTTGATGGTATTGTACAGGGCCTTGCCATTTATTTTTGAAACCCCCTCAAACTGGCCCTGGCGGTAGTTATAAGATGGCAGAGCCCCCAGATCGTTGACCGGATCCATGATCAGGTTCATGCCGTATTTTGCATATTCTCCGGTTTTAGGAGCTGTATACTCGGATTCAACAAGCATATTCTTAAGAAATTTGGAAGCATTTTTAAAGGCCGCCCTGTCATGGATCGTAACGCCGGGCGCATCTGCTGGATCCACGATAATGGCTTTTAATCCCTTTGATCCCATAACAGCCCCGATCCCGCCACGACCGGCGTGCCGGCAGGGACGTCCGTCAGGATCTGTAACAGCCACAGTAGCGCTGGAAAGTCTGTTTTCTCCTGAAGGACCTATTGATATGATGCTTACCCTATCGCTGTACTTTTCTTTTAATTTTTCCACCAGATCATAATTACCCAGGCCTTTCAGATCATCGGCCGGCATAAGTTCAGCACCATCTGTCTTCACAAGAAGACTAAATAAACTGCCTTGAGCCGGAAGGTTCTCGATAACAATTCCGGCAATCTGCATCTTGCCCAGATACAGGGCTGCAGTGCCGCCGACATTGCTCTCCTTGATGGTTCCTGTCAGAGGGCTTTTGGCACCGATGGACAGGCGGCCTGAATTAACGCAGGAGGTTCCGCTTAACAGCCCCGGAGCAATTACGATCTTGTTTGAAGCTCCAAGGGCATGGCTGTGGGGATTTACTTCAGCAGCTATAATGGCGGAAGTAAGACTCCTTCCCCCTGCATTGGGATATTGTTTATCCACGTCCTCGGTTATGCAAGTTCCCTTTGCCATATCAACTCTTAATAATTTTCTCATGCATCTCTCCTCTTTTTTTATCCCTCGGTAATTTCTTTTTTGCGGCAATCAACAAATGCCATCAATTCCTTTTCGATCGCGGGATCGATATAAGGCTTTTCATAGGATGACAAGCGCTTGGTTTTATATTCTGCAGCTCTTTCCCAGATCTGCTTTTTACCATTTTTTTTCCAATTTTCATATCCACCCCGTACAGCCAGCTTTGGGATGAAAAATTCTGTTTTAAACTGGGAAAAAGTTTCAGGGAATGTCAGGTAAGCGCCTCCAATGCCGGCTTTTTTGATTTGATCCATGGCAATGGTGGCATCCGTGACTTCCAAAGGTCTTAAAACCCTTTTGATATACCCGCAATTTTCTTCATCAATCAGAAATTTTTCAAAGCTCATGGCATTAAAACAGGCCAGGATACCGCAGGACTGGTCCAGCATGTTAACCCCGGATGCCAGAGCCGTAAACAGGCTGATGCCAGACTCGATTCCCGCCTGCATATCCGGAAAAAATGAATCTGTGACGGACCCGCCGGCTTTACACGGAAGACCATAAAAATGGGCTATCTGGGTATTGGCCTTGATGATAATGATGGCCTCAGGCCCTCCCAGGGCCATTGCACCGCTTCGCATGTCCGTGGATGTGCTGTTACCGCCGAAAACGCAGGGTGTCCCCGGGTTGATGATCTGGGTAAGGGCAATTCCTGCCAGAATTTCTGCAGTAGTGACGGCCAAGGTGCCGGCAATGGTAACCGGTCCCGTGGTTCCGGCCATGGCCGCACTGGGAAATTGCAGGGGTTGACCCAGACGTGCATATTCGATGAGCGCACCGGCCATTCCATCGGCATAGATCAAGGGGGAAACCGGGTTTATTTTTGCAACGGCGACAGGTTTATTCAGGATTTTATCCCTTCCGCCCCAGAGAATGCTGAGCATCTCAATATTGTCCAGAGCTTTTTGCCTGTCCTGGGGGCTTGCCATGGTTGCTTTGTCACTGTACAAAAGATTGGCCAGGAACATGTCAAGGTGGGAAGAATTTGGCGGAATATCAGACGGCATGACCATCAAATACCCCATCATGTCAAGGTATTCGGATGTATGCACCAGCTTGCAGAAATTAATATAATCTTCCATCACGGCATTGCGCTGTTCACCATCCGTGTCTATAATAAACGGCGCACCATATCCGGGAAGAAGCACATAGTCTTTTCCCCCTATGGCCACATCCTTTTCAGGGTTTCTGGCATGGACAACAAACCTGGATGGTGCGGTTGAAAGCCGCTCCATAATCTGTTTTTCTTTAAAAAAAATAGTTTTCCCATCAACTTTAAACCCGTTTTCCTTAAAAATTTCCAGAGCTTCAGGATCATGAAAGGCAACCCCTATATCCCGAAGAATCTCCATGGCTGCATTATGAATTTTATTTATTTCAGATTCACTGAAACCGGTCATTCGTCCAAACATAAAAAATCTCCTTTTTTACAATTGAATTGTGAAAAGCAAACTATGTGCCAGCTATGCATCTAAGTTATAATACTCTGATTTATAAGGCTTTATTGAATGGTGAAGACAACGATCCACTCATATCTGATTCAGATATGAGTGGATCATGATTGGGTAAGGGGCCGAAATCAAAGGATATATTTTAAGTATCATTATTTATTCAGAATTGATTTGATAATATTATTTTATAATATCAAATGGTTATTCAAAATACTTTTTCTTTTGAACATCAATATTGACTCAAGGTTTCTGGCCCCCATCTAAAATAAAATAACACAAAAGCTTCTAATCAACTAATAAACTAAGCTCCTTTAGAATCGGGTCAAAGTGCTGGTTGACATGTTTGTACACCTTGTCATTGAGTTGGTTGTAGAACTCGGTGTTTGCAAGGTTGGGCATGAACTCATCATCCGTATGAACCATTTTTTCTACGGCGTCTTCATAGGAATTAAACGCGTTGACAGCCATGCCCGCATTGATGACACAACCGATGGATGCCGAGCCTTTCATTTTATTACGACTGGTCGGGACCCCGAAAACATCGGCAAAAATCTGCATGAATAAATTGCTATTGGCGCCACCGCCGGAAATGATCAGGTGCTTGATAGGCGTTTCCAGCTCCTGGTTCATTTTATCCATATGGTTTTTCACGGTAAAAGCAATGCCTTCCAGAATGGACCGATAGATATGAGCCCGGGTATGACGTCCGTCAAATCCAAACATCACGCCTTTTCTATACACGGCTGCCGGAGGGGGAGCCCAGTCATGAACCGTCAAAAGCCCTTCGCAGCCGGCCGGTATTTTCTCACCTTCCCGGTTGAATAACTCTTCAATGGTTATCCCCTGGTTTTTGGCTTCATTCATGATGCCTTCACCAAATTGATCGCAAAACCAGCTGATGGTCCACATGCCGCGTCGAACACCCATGCATTCATACAGGTAGCGCCCTGGAATGGATGCCTGAAATGCCCAGAAGTTTTTTGCATCTTTCTTTCTTTCATGGCCATGCACCAGAGCCCCGATATAAGTCCCCAAAGAAATAAGTCCGACACCCGGAGCCAGAGAGCCCGCACCCAAAGCTTCCACAGCCTTGTCATGGGCTGTGGCAACAACGGGTATCCCGGGCGGGAGCCCGATCGTTTCTGCGGCTTTTTGGCTCAGGTACCCCAGTATTTCCCCTGGTTTGACCACATCCAGCAGCATCTTTCTGGGTACATTGCATTCTTTGATCAACTCCTCGTTCGTACTCCAGTCCAGGGTGTCGTCATCCATTGCCCACCATCCGATATAATTGGCACAGGTATCTTTAAATTCACCTGTCAACCGATGGGTGATATAGCCGGAAGTTGTAGTGACATATCTGACATTCCCATAAGCCGGTTTATATTCATAGGGTGTATTGAGGCGTTTATCCATCCAGTCAATCACAGGGTACGCCAGTTCGCCATTTTCCTTGAGAAGTACTCGACAGCATCGGATGATACAGATTCCCATGGATAAGATATCATGAACATTTCCTTTAATCTCATCATTAAACCTTGTCATCACTCGATAAAAGGCAATTTTAAGCGCATCCCAAAGGTCGTCATCCGGATGTTCTGCCAGTTGCGGTGCCGGGATATCCATTTTACGCAATGCCTGACTGCCTTCACAAACGATATTGCCTTCCAGATCTATTATGATCACCTTGGCGCTTTGGGTGCCGACATCCACCCCCATCAGATATTTTCTAGTCATTCTTTGGTTTCCATTTAAAGTTGTTGTTATTGTTTTATTGTCAATCCGAATCCAGGATATTGCCGGGATTCCATAATCCATCGGGATCAAGTTGTTGCTTTACGCTGCAAAATATTTTCAAACGTTGGGGTAAGGGAATTGATCCAAATAAATCCTTTTTAATTTTCCCAATACCATGCTCTGTCACGACACTGCCTTCTTTAGCGTAGATTTTTTTTGCCCATTCTTTAATAAGGGTCCTTCCTTTTTCAAATTGTTGATAATCCTCTGGCAGTATATTGACATGGAGATGTCCTTCAGCAGCATGGCCGAAAATAGCGGCCTTGAGTCCACAGGCTCGAAGATCCTGGCAATACATCTCAAGCACTTCAGACAAAGAACCATTTTTAAGGCGATAATCCGTCCCAAGCTTGGTGATCCGGGAATCTTTCTGTCTTGCCTTGTCAATGAACAGGTTGACTGATTCAGCAGCAGCATGACGGAAGATGCGAAGCCGCTCAATTTCCATCTCGCCGCAAAAGGCCCAGGTGTTGTCTGGATCACAATCACATCGGACGGCTTTTCCCAATAGCCTTTCAGACAGCGCTTCAACCTCTTCAGCGATGTTTCCGCGAATTTCCATATATACGGCCGAGGTGAGACTTTTATCCCAATCCGGTAATTGCTTTAACTGGCTGTTCTCTTGTTTATATTCCCGGATACACTCAAGTGTGGTTTGATCCATAAACTCAATGGCCACGATATCAGTGTCAGGTTCTGTTTTTTGTCTTTTTTGTTTTTGCCTTTTTTGCCGATTTTTTTTGGGATCAATCGCTTGAATAAAATTAACTGCCCGGGACGGGTCCTCAAAGAAAAAAACAATGCCCCACAACTCTTTGGGAAGAGGCTGCAGGGATAATGTCAGTTCGGTAATCACGCC
Source organism: uncultured Pseudomonadota bacterium (assembly GCA_937880875.1). Taxonomy (GTDB): domain Bacteria; phylum Desulfobacterota; class Desulfobacteria; order Desulfobacterales; family Desulfobacteraceae; genus Desulfobacula. Next base: position 714 of record CALGRI010000332.1, on the reverse strand, counting down.
TAACATGCCTTCGCTGCCCAGGTACAGATCTAAAAGGTCGTACAGATCCATAAGATTCTCTGAACATTGGCTTTGAAGGGTCGCCCGATCCAGTTGAATTGTCTTCCCTCCGGGTAATGGGAAGACTCCTTGTGAAAAAATATATTGACCTCGCCTGATTGAATGAATTTCTCCTTTGGCATCAACCACACGAATACTTTTGATATGAAGACGGGCCGCTCCATAATAAAGGGCACAGATGCCCCGGCTATTGTTGGCGGCAATGCCGCCAATGGATGCTGATCTTTCCGATGGATCAGGCGGCCAGAATAATCTTTCCGATTTTTTAAAAACTTCCAAAGCCGCAAGCGCGTTTTTGTCCCAGCCATCACAGTCAACCCGGCCGCTATAAAGCTGTTGATCCAAATCCGACAAACTGATCCCCGGCTGAACACGTATCGAGAATTTAGCATCCTGATCAAGCTCCAGACCCGTTACCCTGGTCATTTTTGACAGGTTTAGAATATGACCGCGCACGGGTACTGCTCCACCCGTAATTCCGGTCCTGCTGCCTTGAACGGTGATGGGTATTTTTAGTTCCAACAGGGTTTTTACAATGGCCTGAACTTGTGTTTCGTTTTCCGGAAAAGAGATGCTCTCAGCCTTTCCAAAGGTTCGAGACTCATCTTTTAAATAGTCATGGTGCCGGTCTTCCAAGGCTTGAATTAAATTGTC
>CALGRI010000331.1 GCA_937880875.1 uncultured Pseudomonadota bacterium | reverse complement strand
TTTATTCGCATTTCTTTCTTTTAAATAGTTGTAGATTGTCGCGATCTGATCCCAAGAAGATGTTATGGCGTTTTACCAGTTTTGATAGAGGTAAGCCCCGGCAGTTTTTACACTACCCGGGCCTGAGCAGACAGCAGTCTACCGCACTGAGCTATCCCTTGGCATCGGGGTCCCCCCTCGTATGCCTCTGTTTCACTCAGATATCTCTATCTGGTCGCAATTAAAAATTAATTCGGCGCTGATAGTTTTTTCCTGTCTGTAAAAAGCTTCTGCCAGAAGCAGGGTCCCCATGTTCATGATTTGACGTCGGTTTCCCCTGCAATGTGAGGACATGATGCTTAACGCATCTTGGTCGAACAGGGTTTCAGATGCCCTGGCATTGGATATTCTGAACTTTATAAACTCAAGACTTTCATCATCATTTAAAGCATTCAAATTAAATTGCCCGGTAAGCCGGGTTCTGACTGATGACATGATTTGCAAAGAAAGTCTTTTTTCAAAGGTTTCATCTCCCACAAGAATAAAACTGGCGCCTACTGTTCCTTTTAGAGGATTAAACATCAGAGAACAGATATCCATCAATGATTCCTTTTCCATCAGGTGAGCATCATCAATGACAAATACAGGGAACACGCTGCGATTTTCCGATGCCATTTTCATAACCTGTTTTTGTAAGTTAATCAGCAATGGCACTGTTCTGCCATTCGTATCCACACCAAGCACATCAGCAATAGCCTTGAGCATACCGTTGCGCTGCAACCCGCCATAATGGACCAGAGAAGGTTTGTAACAATTTACATCAAGCCGGGATAAAACATAATGGATCAATGTGGACTTTCCTGCACCTGAAGGTCCGGACAGGGCAAAACTTTTCCCTGTTGAGATTAAAGATAGAGCTGTTTTAAAAAACCGCTTGTCCTGTTCTCCCAAATAAGGTTGTTTTAACCGGTATGTATCTGCAAAAGGATGGTATTTATAATTAAAAAATTCTGCTGGGGATTCTCCATGATTCAACATAATATTATCTCCTATTGGTTCGGATGTTCAAATCGTCTTGCATTAGCACCAAGGTCAAGAATACGTGCTTTTTTCATTTCATCGCCATAATAGATACAGGTTCTGTCCCAAGGCATATAATAAATGGTCACCCGGGAACCTGGCAGGCACCCAGGGACTTCATATCTGATTTTTTTAAAATGAATGGTGCAATCATTGTAGACTCTGCAACGCTTTTCCATCCTGAACAGGGCATCAATATCTATTGATGGGGACAGAGCCCGACAAACATTTTCAACCTGTAGCCTTTTTTGCAAAGGAGAACACTTCAAAGACGAGTGCAGGGTTTCATGGTACTGGCTAACCCATATATTAAAAGCATCGTTGACCTGGTTAACAGTTTTAAATCTATCACAAAGGAACTGATCCCTGACAGTCCTGAAGAATCTCTCTACCTTGCCACGGCCTTGGGGGACAAATGGGGGAGTATGGACCAGATCAATCCCATTTCTGGCACAAAGTATCTTCAGGTGCCGGCTGACATAAGCTGACCCATTATCGGTATAAAATCGTTGTGGGATTCCAAATCTTCTGACCGCTCCCATGAGATCATAAATTAAAGGTTCAACAGATTCGGTAAGATAAAATCCACCATGAACAATATAACGGCTGCTGTCATCCAGAATGACGTGGAGATAAGTCTTGCACTTTTTCTTGCCTTCAAACAATTTTGGACCATGGAGAAAATCGGCTATCCATAGTTGCCCAAAATGATCAAAGGCAAAGGGTCTTACATTATGTTCCGGATTTATATGGGGATCTCTTTGCAGGTTATGGGCTTTTACAAACCTGTAAAGAGCAGACCTGCTGGGTTTTCTTCCATTCCACCTGCCGGTTTTGCCCAGTTCTTTGATCATTTTGGCAGTGGTCCATCTTGGATGTTCTTCACGCATGGCAGCCATTGCAACCCTTATATCATCGGGTATTTGATGTTTGCCTTTATCAGATCTTGTTTTGCCTTTGAGACCCGGCAGGCCGCAACGAAGATAACGATACAACCATTTTCTAAGGGTCTCAGCACTCAGGCTGATATGGGACCCATTCGGATGAACGTACCGCTGCCAGGATGCCTGGTCAAGCAATTCTCCTGCTGGAAGACTATTGGCATCCCTGTGCAAAAGTGGGCTGATAATCCCGTAACGCCATAAGGCCAGTTCAAATTTCTCGTCATTTTGTTCACTCACTTAAACCTCCTGTTTTTAAAAGTTAACTTCCTGGAGGCTTGCTTAACAAACTGACTGATTTTATTAAATATACGTTTTGTGTGGGTGCATTCTTATCTAAATCTTTCCGGGTAAAATGCCCAGGAAAAATCCCTGGTAAATGATGACCACCGCCTGTCTGACGACAGGCAAGGTGATGCGTTGCCATATACCTGTCTGAGCCAGGGCCGGATTGATATGGCTTTGGAGATCCAACGTTGTATGCGAGGCCAAGTACTGCCAGTTTGCCGGGCAATGTCGGCGATAGTGTTTCCTTGCTCATACATTTTCAGGATATACATCAGCATGCACAAAGAAACTCTGACTATAGGCAGAAATGCATGTGGCAGGATTGAAAAGGTTTTTTGCGGACACAAATCATTATTACAACGGTAACGCTGGATATTTATCTCTTCATCATTAAACAGATATCGTCTGTAAAAGCCCCATTTTATGTATGTATGACAGTTCCCACAATGGGTACAGCAAACAAATGATTTACAATTTTTTCTTGTAATTTCTGATAAAATAGTTATCAATGAATTCCAGCGGGGCATGTGTTGTTTCTCCTCTTTTTGTCTTGGTCGATAAAATAATAAGGGTATAACACATGTCCCCCCCTCTTATCCCCCCCAAAAGGGGGGAGGAGGATAAAAGGCATAGGGCGGTTCTTGCTATCTATGAAAAAATCTTTGTTTTAATCTTAAAATAAAGCACCTGAAAAATTTCACTTAGGCAAACGTGCGTAGGATTTTATGCTGGATTTTGGGGATATTAAAGAGACTCTCTACAGCCAATCTGTCAAAAGCACTATTTATTTCAAACCATGCCTGCGGAAAGGTTTTTTTCAGGAATGAGACAGGAGCCTCTTTTGCATAACCATTTATACGCATTGTTGCAGCAATGTTCGCAATATTTGCCAGGGTTTTATCTTCATTCCATGGCAATTTAATATTTGCTTTGTTAGCCTTTTTTGTTTCTCGAACAAACCATATATGCATATATTTTTTATACATCAAAGCCCTGCCCTTTGGCAGTTGATCATCATCTGCGATTGTCGCAAGCATTCTCAACATCCAGGGATTATTTGCCAGAATTTCGCCACCAGGTTGACTGTATAATTGAGATAAAAGCTTTTCCGTCTTTTCTTTGCTTTTTATATATACTGCTAAAAATTCTCCCTGTTGTTGTTTTGTCAATGGTTTTATTGTAAATGCTGGAAGTTCTATCTGCTGGGTCCAGTTAAGAGTTCTTGTGCTAATAGTTACCGCAAGTTCTTGATATGCGTTCAGCAGGCCTCGGAGATTTCCAACACAAACAGGTTGTGCAGAAGTTGGGCACTCATTTAAGGCATCCAGAAAAAGAATGACTCTGTTGGATTTGAGCAGGTATAAATATTCCTCTTCGGAAAAATAGGTGTTGCGCAAAATAAGAGATTGTAAATTATCATCTTTCCTAAAATTTGATAGTGATACAAAGACACCTGTGATACCTGTTTCAGAATAGCTTTTTATAATTTGCAAACATCTTCGACGAAGAGTTGTGGTTTTTCCTGCACCAGGCTCACCTAAAAAAACAGAACGTTTTTCTAAATCAAGCAGTTCAAAAACTGTTCCTTTCCGAGCTATGCGATACTCCCTTTCATCGATTTCATTATCAGGCTCTTCATGATCAAAATCATAATCATCCCATTCATCTCCAACAAACTCATCATCATATTCATCATAAAAAGATTCTTCAGCATCGGGAATTAAATAATAATTTTCATCATCTTCTATCTTTGCAATTTTCTCAAAATTTTCCTCTGCATCAAGTAAAGTAAAATGTTTTTCAAGCTCTCTACAATTCTTAATAAACCAGTCGTTATATTTTTTTATCTTGGAATCAAGCTCAGATGGGATTGCCAATGAATTTTCAAATGAATTTGATTTTACTAATTTGAATGCCTTTAATTTTAATTGGGAAT
>CALGRI010000330.1 GCA_937880875.1 uncultured Pseudomonadota bacterium | reverse complement strand
ACCTGAAACTGTTTAATGGTATTTAAATACATGTTAATTTATTTTAAACACCTATTAAATATATTAAATATTTAAACAGGCCATAAGAGCAAACAATTTAATCAAATAAGGATATTAATACCATTGCTTACCAAAGATCTGCATAAATACTGGAATCGAATCATCAACACCATGCATGAAGGGTTAATCGTCATTGCATCCGATGGCACCATTGTCATGGTCAACCAGTCTTTTGAACTCCTTACTGGATATACATCCAAGGATTTAATAGGGAACTCCTGCATCATGCTGGATTGTGATGCCTGTGAACTTGTGAGAAAAAGCGAAGAGGAAAAGTCCTGGTGGTGTGCTCTGTTTGACCCTGACTACCCCGGTCTCAAGCAGTGCCGTTGTAATTTATTAAAAAAAGATGGTACCTATATGCCGGCATTAAAGAGTGCCACTGTTCTTCGGGATGAGCAGGGAGTCCCCCTTGGGGCAGTTGAAACCATTACAGATGTATCTGAACTGCACCGGTTGGATCAGGAAGTGGTCCAGCTGTCACGTCAACTTGATTCTGAAGATGGTTTTTACGGCATCATCGGGACATCGCCTGTCATGCAACAGGTGTTTAATATCATTCTTAAGGTGGGAATCAGTGATGCCCCTGTGATTATCTATGGTGAGAGCGGGACTGGAAAAGAGCTGGTTGCAAATGCCATACACTGGTCAGGCATTAGAAAAGACAAAGCTTATGTCCCTTTTAATTGTGCTGCATTAAATGAATCCCTTCTTGAAAGCGAATTGTTCGGCCATGCAAAAGGTTCTTTTACAGGGGCTTATCAGCAAAGGATAGGGCGATTTGAAGCCGCCAATGGCGGAGATATTTTCCTGGATGAAATTGGAGATATTCCCCTTTCCATTCAGGTTAAATTGCTCAGAATACTTGACAGCAAAGAATTTGAGCGTGTGGGTGAACATAAGCCGATAAGGTCTGATGTACGAATAATCACAGCCACCAATAAAAATCTTGAGCAATTGGTGGCCCAGAATAAATTCAGGGAAGATCTTTTTTTTCGTATCAATATAATTCCCATCATTCTTCCGCCTTTAAGGGAACGCAGAGAAGATATCCCTGTCCTGGTGAATAGGTTTATACAGAGACTCATGTCAAAAACCAGGAAAAATATCACGGGTTTGTCCCACGAAACTATGAATCTGTTTATGAATTACAAATGGCCTGGAAATATCAGGGAATTGAAAGGGGCGTTGGAATATGCCTTTGTCATTGCTGAAAAAGGATTGATTCATCCTGAACATCTGCCCCAAAAATTTACAATGGAAGCAATGATAAATGAGCCTGTTGATTCATCTATTGTCTTTCCAGTTAGGAATGACACTATTTTTCAAAAAAAAGATGAACTTATTTCAGCACTTCGTCAGAGCAGCGGAAATCAATCCGAGGCAGCACGTATTCTTGGGGTTAATCGTGTTACTGTCTGGAACAGGATTAAAAAATATAATATCAATCTTAAAACAATAATATCGACTTAAATTATGGTGTGATCCAAGTCTTTTAATCTATAAAAATATCTTTAAATATGGTGTCGTCTGTCTGGATACAGCGTTTTTTTAATTCTCTGTATTTTTCCAGAAGATTTCTGCCCTCATCTGTCAGTCTAGTACCTGTTTTTTTATCAGAATGGACAATTGGTTTTCCAAAATTATTTTCAGTTGATTTGATTTTGCTCCAGACCGCTTTGTAAGACATTTTCATCTCTTTTGATGTCTGATTTATGGAGCCTGTCCGATCAATGGAATAAAGGATCTGCATCCTCCCGTTTCCCATGATGATGCCTCCTTCATCATTTATAATCAACTGGTTTGATCTGAGCTTCATTTTATGCCTTTTTTGGATTTTAATTTCTATCTGGTTTTAATTTTTGCCTTGACCTTATGTTAATATTAACATAAGGTCAAGGCAAAAATCATTTATAATGACAGGAAACAATGAATGGAAGATTTTGAAACACTTTTAAAGGGGTCGGCCAAAGCCCATGGACACCTTTGCCCTGGACAGGTAGTGGGGGTGCGCATGGCAATGCTGGGCTGTGATCTTATCGGGCTTGATGAGCCAAGATTTTTGCCCCAGATAAAAAAACTCATTGTTTATGTGGAAATTGACAGATGCGCCACAGATGCCATTGCATTTGTAACCGGGGTTAAACTTGGAAGGCGTTCTTTAAAGTTTGTGGATAACGGCATCATGGCAGCAACTTTTGTAAACCTTGAGACACAAAAAGCATTCAGGATAGCTTCCACAGAAAGATCAAGGGATCTTGCCGCAGTATATGCCCCTGATGTCGCAGACAAAAGCCTGCAGCAACTTGAGGCGTACAAAAAAATGGCCCTTGATGATCTATTTATTGTTAAAGAGGTATCAGTTGATGTGCCTGCCTGCGACTACCCCGGCCCCACAAGATTCAAGGCTGTGTGCGCAAGGTGTAATACCATTGTCAGGGATAAGCGTGAAGTTTTGAAAAACGATGAGATCCTATGCAGGAACTGCGCCTTTGGCTCCTATTTTCAACCTGTAAGGGAAAAAGGAAGAAAATAGTGGAAGTAAAAACAGATCTTCTGGCGTTTAAGACAATACCTGTTGACCAGGCAGTGGGTACAAGTCTTGCCCATGACATGACAGAGATTATTCCGGGAAAATCCAAAGGCCCTGCCTTTAAAAAAGGCCATAAGGTAAAATCAGAGGATATATGCCGATTGATGAGGATGGGAAAAAACAAGCTATATATTCTTGATTTAAAAGAAAATCAGGTGCATGAGGATGATGCGGTCCTGGAACTTGCTTCTGCACTTTCAGGGCCAGGGGTTATATTTTCCAGCACCCCAAAGGAGGGGAAACTTGAATTAAAAGCGGCCTATCCAGGTCTTTTTAAGGTTAATTTTGAGGCACTTATTGATTTTAACATGATTGAAGATGTCATGTGTGCAAGTATTCACAATAACACTTGTATTGATAAATATCAGAGCCTGGCTGCCACCCGGGCAATACCCCTTGTGATTGAAAAAGATGAACTTGAAAGGGCAGTAAAAACTGCCAGGGAAAATTATCCGATTTTTTCTGTCAAGATGTTTAACCCTTTAAAAATAAGACTGATAATTACAGGAAATGAGGTTTACAAGGGACTCATTCAGGACAGATTCCAGGCTATAGTTGAAAAAAAGACCAAAGCCCTTGGTGCAACAATAGAAGAGGTAGTCATTCTGCCCGATAATCAGGAAATGATAACCCGGCAGATCAAGTCTTATCTTAAAAAAGATACAGACCTTATTATCACAACCGGAGGCATGTCTGTTGATCCTGATGATGTTACAAAGGCAAGCATAGAAAAAGCAGGTTTTGATAAGGTTTTTTATTCAGCAGCCGTGCTGCCAGGAGCAATGTTTCTTTTGGGATATAATAAAAACACTTCAATCATGGGGCTTCCTGCCTGTGGACTTTATCATAAAACAACTATTTTTGATCTGATTCTGCCAAGGCTTATGGCAGGCGAAAGACCGGGAAAAAGGGATCTTGCAAAACTTTGCCACGGAGGGCTATGCCTTAACTGCAACCCATGCAGGTTTCCAACATGTCCTTTTGGGAAATCGTAACTTTTCAATAAATACATGTCCAAAATACTTGGATTCCGATACCAAGGGCGTAGCCTGCTTCGAAATAAACACCTCCTCGATGACCGGTGAAATCGGCAACAATAAATTTTGAAGAATTAATACGTCAAGTTGGAGAGTAACTGGATGATTCAAAATCCATATCAGATGATTCGAGGAAAATGTTTTTTTTATAAGTGTAATTTGAGAAAATGCCTTTGATTAATGGAGAGCTCACTGGTTGCTATGCAGTTCCGGCAATCCGTGTGCAACGTTTGATTAGGGTTAATTTATTTCTTTTCTATCAATCTGTGGTTTTCTTCTGTTGATTCAGACAATAATAGACCTTTTCCCAGAACTAGGCCATCCTGCTCTACCATGTCTACACCGCTTGCAGTGATTTCTAACTCGCCACCTTCATTTCGTTTAATATGACCTTTTTCTTTTAAATACCAGAAGTGAAACTTGATTAAATTTTCCGGCCAGCCTAACATTTTTTCAAGACGCCACAAACCAATACCAGAGTCGGATGAATTCTCCCTGCATTTAATATATAAAATAGAAAGTAGACACCGGCGACT
>CALGRI010000329.1 GCA_937880875.1 uncultured Pseudomonadota bacterium | reverse complement strand
TACCTTCAAACCCCTGAACATCAGATTAAGTTCAAAGATCGAGCTCTTTTGAAAATTTCAAAATTTATGGAAGAAAAAGACGGGCAATTGTTTTTTACAATAAAAGGCAAGACCTATCCGGTTAAATGCAAGGCTGCCTTTTAAACCAGCAATTTTTACTTATTGATGAGGTATTCAATTACTCCCCGGATTCTGCAATTAAAATTTTTTAAAACACCAACTTGATACTTTCCAACAATGAAAAAGTTTTTAATGTAAGTATTTTATTTGGCAAACGACATATGGTAAAAGGTAATGAAATTTTATAGGAGAGTTCTAACATGAATCCAAAAGACTTTATAAGGCAGATTAAAATCAAGGGAACCGACTACACAGTTTCAGATATAACCATGCTCCAGGAAAAAGAAATAGCCGATATAGAGCGGCTTCCTTTTTCCATAAGAGTTCTGGTTGAAAATCTTTTACGAAAACTGGACGGACAAATCGTCCGATGGGAAGATTTGAAAAATATTGCCGGATGGAAACGAACATATGAAGACCCTGTTGAAATACCGTATCATCCCGCCCGTGTTCTGATGCAGGATTTTACCGGTGTGCCTGCGGTAGTCGATCTGGCGGCTATGCGGGACGCAGTAAAAGACCTGGGCGGCGATCCAAATGCAATCAATCCCCTGGTTCCGGTCGATCTCATCATTGATCATTCAGTGCAAATCGATTTTTCAGGCACTCCGGATGCATTGTCGAAAAATATGGGAAAAGAATTTTTAAGAAACAAAGAAAGATATAGCCTGCTGAAATGGGCGCAGCAGAGTTTCGATAATTTCAAGGTGGTTCCACCGGGTTCAGGGATATGTCATCAGGTGAATCTTGAATATCTCGGCCAGGTGATCACAACCGATAGAAGCGGGCAAAAAATGCTGGCCTATCCGGATACCCTGGTGGGTACCGATTCCCACACGACCATGATAAACGGGCTGGGTGTCCTTGGCTGGGGTGTGGGAGGGATAGAAGCTGAAGCCGTGATGCTGGGTCAGCCGTATTATATGTCTATTCCTGAAGTCATTGGGGTAAAAATGACTGGAAGCCTGGAACCTGGTATAACCGCCACAGATCTGGTGCTTACAATAACGGAACGTTTAAGAAAGCTTAATGTGGTTGAAAAATTTGTGGAATTTTTCGGGCCGGGGATGGAGATGCTCAATGTACCTGACAGGGCAACCGTTGCCAATATGGCACCGGAATACGGTGCAACCATAGGATTTTTCCCGGTGGATAAAAAAACAATCGAATATCTGAATATGACAAACAGAAAAGAACAGGCCCAAATCACGGAACACTATACAAAAGCAACCGGTTTGTTTTATACGGGAAAGGAAACGCCGGAATATACAAAGGTTATTGAGATGGATCTTTCATCAGTCACACCGTCGATTGCCGGGCCGGTAAAACCCCAGGCAAGACTTTGCCTGGATGCTGTAAAAAAAAGTTTTGCAGGAATCATCGGATGTGAATATGATGCGGATGCGGATG
>CALGRI010000328.1 GCA_937880875.1 uncultured Pseudomonadota bacterium | reverse complement strand
CCAGAGAATAGCAGTCATTGCACTGTCCTGCATCAAGCACTCTAGGGATACCGCCGATATCGCCCAGGTCCAGTTTATTATATCTGTATTTTGCACATCCGGCAGTCAGGATCACTGCATCCTTTGGAAGTTTTTCAGCGACTTCTGTAAAATAATTTCTTCCTTTTTGCCGGCCGTCACAACCGGCCATAACAACAAAGCGTTTGATTGCGCCTGATTTTACTGCATCAACTACCTTGTCAGCCAGAGCCAATACCTGGTTGCGGGCAAACCCGCCGACAATTTTGCCGGTTTCAATTTCTTCCGGTGCCTTGCAGGTTTTAGCAAGCTTGACAATCTGTGAAAAATCCTTTGCACTGCCGTTCACCCTGTCAGCAATATGTTTTGTACCTGGATAGGAAACCACTCCCGTGGTAAAAACCCTGTCCTTGTAAGTGTTTTTACTTTTCATGGGAACAATGCAGTTGGTGGTCATGAGAATCGGCCCGTTAAAGGATTCAAACTCCTCATTCTGGTGCCACCATGAACCACCGTAATTGCCGATAAGATGGGCAAACTTTTTAAAAGCCGGATAATAATTGGCAGGAAGCATTTCCCCATGGGTATATACATCCACTCCCGTCCCTTCTGTCTGTTTTAAAAGTTCTTCCATATCTTTAAGATCATGTCCGGAAATAAGTATTCCAGGATTTGATCCAACGCCGAGATTCACTTCGGTCAATTCCGGATGGCCATAGGCGGTTGTGTTGGCTTCATCAAGCGCTGCCATGGTGGTGACGGCCACCTCACCTGCCTTAAGTACCATGCCGACCATTTCATCAACAGACAAATCCCGGGTGGTGGAAGCAAGGGCTTCAAACATGAAATCAAAAATTTCATCTTTTTCAACACCTAAAACGGATGCATGGTCTGCATATGCTGCAATCCCTTTCAGGCCGATCACCAGAAGTTCACGAAGGGATCTGACATCCTCATTTTCCGTGGCAAGAACGCCGACGGTTTGAGCTTTGGCGTTAAAGGAAGCCACATCATCGGAATACCATGTGGCGCTTTCGTGAAGGTTGGTTCCCACTTTATCTTTCACACTTTCAAATAATTCTTTTTTGACTTTCTGGGCCTGCTGAATCCAATCTCTTAAGTTTTCTTCATTATAATTGGTATTTGTTATGGTGGTAAAAAGCGCCTGGGCAACAAACAGGCCCGTTTCTTTGGGGATTGCTGCACCCTGGGCCTTGGCAGCGCTTGCAATAACGCCTATTCCCTTGAGGTTATAAATCAACAGATCCTGAAGATTGGCGGTGTCATTTTCTTTTCCACACATTCCTTTAATGGTGCATCCCTGGTTTTTCGCTGTTTCCTGACATTGAAAACAAAACATGTTGGTTCTCCTTTATATTATGGTTGACGAACAATTAATCTTTACATCCTGGTGTGAACTTATTATAAAAAAGAATATAAATCCTTGACCTGGATCAAGAAATCTTACTTTTTTTGATTATTATTAAAATTTTGAAAGTTTTTTAATTATTTTAGACTATTAACTGGAGAAGTATACGATATCAAAAACTTAAAAACAATCCCTCTTTTTTCGGGTCTTTCTGATGAACACCTGAAAAAAATAGCTTCCATTGCCTCAACACTCAAATTTGACAAGGGCGAGATGATCTTCCATGAAGGCGATAAAGGAGACGGGTTTTATATGGTTGAAAAAGGAAAGATTAAAGTTTTCAAACTTTCCTTTGAGGGCAAAGAACAGATCCTTCATATTTATGGTCCCGGCCACACCTTTGGAGAGGTTCCGGTTTTTGAGGGAAAAAATTTTCCCGCCTCTTCCATGGCCCTTGAAAAATCTATCATTATTTTCCTTCCCAGAGGTAAGTTTGTAGACTTGATTACCACAACACCAGGACTTGGGATGATCCTGCTGGCAGATTTATCAAAGCGGCTTCGGGATTTTACCATACAGATTGAAAATTTAAGTTTAAAAGAGGTTCCTGCCAGGCTTGCCGCCTATATTCTCACGCTTGCCAAAGAACAGAAAAACGAAAAGCAGGTGACCCTTCCCATATCAAAGGCACAATTGTCCAACCTGATCGGCACAACACCTGAAACCGTTTCCAGGATATTAAAAAAAATGATCGATGCTTCTTATATTGAAGTACAGACCAAGACCATTTTTATTAAAGACAATGAAGGGCTTCTTGAGCTGTCAGAGTCAGGCAGTCTTTCTTAAGTTTAAAAAGCACAGAAAATATGACAAAAAAGGCTAAATATACCATTTGGGGAAAAGATCTCGACCCTGCCGCCATATCGCAGATGGACGATGCCATGCGTCTGCCGGTTTCGGTAAAAGGCGCATTAATGCCGGATGCCCATGTGGGATACGGGCTTCCCATCGGCGGGGTTTTGGCGGTTAAGGATGCTGTCATTCCCTATGCCGTGGGGGTTGACATTGCCTGCCGCATGAAATTATCTGTGCTTCCCATCCCTTTCATGGAATATGAAACCCATAAACAAATCTTTCGACAGGCCCTTGAAACCCAGACACAATTTGGTGTAGGAGAAGAATTTAAACGTCCCAGGCAGCATCGGGTCATGGATGAAGACTGGGCCTTCAGCCATGTGGTTAAATCATTAAAAGACAAAGCCCATAAACAATTGGGAACCAGTGGGTCAGGAAATCATTTTGCAGAGTTTGGTAAATTGACCTTACTCCAGGATGATATCGGGCTAAAATCGGGAGAATATATCGCATTTTTAACCCACTCAGGCAGTAGGGGTAGTGGCGCCAAGATAGCAGACCATTACTCAAGTCTTGCAAAAAGGCTTCATCCTGAACTTGGCAAACCATTGAATAACCTTGCCTGGCTGGACATACAAAAGCAGGAGGGCATTGAATATTTCAAGGCCATGGAACTCATGGGAAGATACGCATCTGCCAACCATGAAATTATCCATGATGCTGTACTGGGCTTTATTGGTGAAAAAGCCATTGCAACAATAGAAAACCACCATAATTTTGCCTGGAAGGAAAAAATCGGTTTACAAGAGGTGATGGTTCATCGCAAAGGGGCTACCCCTGCGGGCATCGGGATCTTAGGCGTCATCCCGGGATCTATGGCAGATCCGGGATTCATCGTCAGGGGACTTGGAAATGATGAATCCTTAAGGTCGGCAGCACACGGGGCCGGGCGGCGAATGAGCAGGAGTGCTGCCATGAAGCAATATAATTTTAAAGATTTACAGTGCATTTTGCAAAAAAAAGGAATAATATTAATTTCAGCCGGAATTGATGAAATACCCATGGCATATAAGAATATTGAAGATGTCATGGATCAACAAAAAGGTCTTGTTGATATTGTGGCAAAGTTTGAACCCAAACTGGTAAAAATGGCGCCTCCCGGCAGAAGAAAACGACGAAAAAAAAACTGATACTGCATTTTTATTAACCCTTGCCAAGGAGAAAAAAAATGGGAAAATTTTTAAGGATAAACACCAAAGAAAAAACCTTTGGGTTTGAAGAAGTACCAGCAGCTTACGCAGGCTTAGGAGGCCGAGCGCTCACATCCAAAATGGTATTGGATGAAGTACCGGCGACCTGTCATCCGCTTGGAAAATTTAACAAATTGATCTTTTCTCCGGGATTGCTTACAGGATCTCCGGCAGCCAATTCAGGCAGACTGTCAGCAGGTGCCAAGTCACCGCTCACCGGTGGTATCAAAGAGAGTAATGCCGGAGGATATGCTTCCCAGAAGCTTGCAAAATTAGGCATTGCAGGCCTGGTTCTTGAAGATAAGCCGGAAGGGAATGACTACAGCATAATTGTGATTAACAATGATGGGGTCCAAATTCTGCCGGCAGGTGACCTTGTCGGCAAAGGCAACTATGCTGTCATGGAAAGCCTGTGGGGAAAATATGGTAAAAATGTTGCCGTTCTCAGTATTGGCCAGGCAGGTGAACAATGCCTGAAAGGTGCCAGTATCCAGCAGGCAGACATGAACGGAAGACCGGGACGTGCTCATGGCAGAGGAGGATTAGGTGCTGTCATGGGGTCCAAAAAGATAAAAGCCATCGTTGTGGATGATAAGGGTGCACCCAGAATTGAGATGAAAGACCCGGAAGCCTTTAAAGCCGCCAATAAGAGATGGGTGGACATGCTGAGAAATCATCCGGTATCCGGCGAGGGATTGCCGAGCTTTGGTACAGCAGTACTGGTAAATCTGGTCAATGAAGCCGGTGCATTCCCTACCAAGAACTTTCGATCCGGCCGGTTTGAGCATGCTCAGGATATCAGCGGTGAAAAAATGGCTGAACTTATTGAAGACAGAGGCGGTGTTACAACGGAAGGATGCCATCCGGGTTGTGTGATAAAATGCTCCAATGTTTACCACGACAAAGACGGCAAGTATCTCACCTCTGGTTTTGAATATGAAACCATCTGGGCATTTGGTGCCCATACAACCATAAAAGAGCTGGATGATATCGCAATGCTGGACAGGCTCAGTGATGATTTCGGCCTTGATACCATTGAAATGGGCGTCACTCTGGGGATTGCAATGGAAGGCGGCATGATTCCGTGGGGAGATGGCAAGGCTGCCATTGCTCTTCTGTCAAAAGTCGGTGAATATGCGCCTGAAGGAAAAATTATTGGTAATGGTGCCGTATTCACCGGCGATGCCCTGGGAGTAGACCGGGTTCCTGTGGTGAAAAAACAGTCTCTTCCCGCCTATGACCCACGATCCTGTAAAGGGGTCGGGGTGACGTATGCCACCACCCCCATGGGTGCGGATCATACGGCCGGTTACGGTGTTACTGCCAATATTTTGAGTGTTGGCGGAACCATTGACCCCTGCAAAAAGGAAGGAAATGTTGTGCTGTCCCAGAACCTTCAGATTGCTACAGCCGCCATTGACGCTGCAGGGCTTTGTCTATTTATTGCCTTTGCCATTCTTGATGATGCAGACGGGGTTCCAACCATTGTGGATATGCTGAATGCAAGGTATGGACTGACACTCACACCGGATGATGTGGTTGCCCTTGGAAAATCAGTACTGAACGATGAAAAAGAGTTTAACAAGAGGGCTGGGTTTACCAAAGTTGATGATCAGCTTCCGGAAATGTTTAATGAAACATTCCCTCCCCATAATACAACCTGGGATTTTACTTCCGAGGAATTGTCAAAAACGCTCAACTTTTAAAATTTAAATTGAATAACACTAAAAATAAGGGCAGATTTTCTGCCCTTATTTTTTTAAGGGGACTATTTCCGGGTGTCCGCCCTTAAGGCTTTTAAGGCTTGTAGCCTTTCCTGAAATAATCTTGTTTAAATTTATTTGATGGCTTTATAGCGTCCCTTTTGCTATAAAAAAGCCAACATATATTATATGTCTTGCGTTTATCAGTATTTAAAAGCCATATGATCATACACCATAATAAAGCATATTTTTTTGGAATAATAAAAAGAATGAAACTATATAAATACCCTTCCAAGAGTGCAGAAAAAAGAGTTAAAGAGAACATAGAACGGGGCCTGGGATTCTCAAAACAGGATTATGAAAGGGTTGAAGCCTATCTTGAAGATGTAAAAATACGGGGGGATGAAGCCCTTGTTGAATACACCAACCAGTTTGATTCAAAAAAGGTCACCATTGATTCTTTAAAGGTGACCCAAAAAGAGTTTGAAATCGCATTAAAAAGCGTTGATGCTTCTTTTTTAAAAGCCCTTGACCGATCTGTCAATCAAATTGAATGTTTTCATTCAAAACAAAAAGAAAACTCCTGGATTGATACACCAAGAAACGGTGTCATGGTGGGACAACTTGTCAAACCTGTCAGTGCTGTAGGTGTTTATGCACCAGGAGCCAAGGGAGGAAAAACCCCCTTAGTGTCATCTGTACTGATGGGAGGAATTCCTGCAAAAATCGCTGGTGTTTCTTCTATTAATCTTATGACCCCGCCCATGGAAAACGGTGAGATTAATCCCCATATTCTTGCTGCAGCCCAAAGGATCGGGATTACCTCTGTTTTTAAAGCTGGAAGTGCCTGGGCAATCGGTGCCCTGGCCTATGGAACCCAGAGTGTTCCAAAAGTAGATGTGATTGTTGGTCCCGGAAATATCTATGTGACACTTGCTAAAAAAATTGTTGCAGGCATAGTAGGAATTGATATGATTGCAGGCCCCAGTGAAATACTGATCATTGCCGATAAAGATGCCAACCCAGAGTTTCTGGCAGCAGATCTTCTGTCCCAGGCAGAACATGATGTCATGGCCTCCTCCATACTTGTGACCGATTCTGAAGACCTTGCAAAAGACACCATTGCCGCTCTGGAAAAACAGATTGAACAATTGCCCAGAAAAGAAATTGCAAAGCAGTCCATTCAAGATTTCGGTGCCGTCATGCTGGTGCCGGACATTGAAACCGGGATCGAACTTTCAAACCGTCTTGCACCGGAACACCTTGAGTTAGTAGTCAAGGAACCTTTTGATTATATCGACCTTATACAGAATGCCGGCGCCTTATTTATAGGCTCATATACACCAGAACCCATGGGCGATTATATTGCAGGCCCCAACCATGTTCTGCCCACTGCCGGAACTGCAAGATTTTCTTCTGCATTAAGTGTTGGCCATTTTACAAAAAAAACCAGTTTGATTCATTATTCAAAAGCGGCTTTTATAAAAGAAGCCGATGATGTGATCCTTTTGGCTGAGACCGAAGGGCTGACCGCCCATGCCAATTGTGTAAAAATCAGAAAATAACAATTTTTTATTACATAATTTTATGTATTGACTAACACCTTGATTTTAATATATAAATAACGCTTATTTTAAATCTTGCTAATAATTTTAAATATAAAGAAAACATAATGCAGACCATTCGAGGATTTAGAGATATACTGCCGGAGCAGATTTCCCTCTGGCAGAAAGTAGAAAAAGAAGCAATACTATTATTTGAAGCATTTGGGTTTAAGGAAATCAGGATTCCCATCCTGGAAAAAACCCAGCTTTTTGCCCGAAGTATCGGAGAAGTAACCGATATTGTTGAAAAAGAGATGTATACCTTTGAGGATCGGAATGGGGACAAACTGACCCTAAGGCCGGAAGCCACGGCTTCCATTGTCAGGTCTTACATCCAGCATAAAATGTATGCCATAGATCCTGTTAGAAAATTTTACATGCTCGGCCCCATGTTCAGACGTGAAAGGCCCCAAAAAGGCAGATACCGTCAATTCTATCAAATTGATGCAGAAATATTTGGAGTGGAATCTGCCTATGTTGACAGCCAATTGATTTTTCTATTAAACGAATTATTTAAACGCCTTGGACTGACCGGGCTTTCAGCTCATATAAATTCCCTTGGATGCCCTGAATGCAGACCATCCTTTCAAAAAGCACTTTTGAGTTTTATTGAATCAAAAAAAGACGGGCTTTGTGAAAACTGCTTAAGAAGGATGGATACAAATCCCTTAAGAATCCTTGACTGCAAAATAGCAGATTGTAGAAAGGAGCTTGCCAATGCCCCTGCAACCCTGGACTATCTCTGCAATGACTGTTCAGACCATTTTGATATAGTAAAAACAACTCTTGAAAAACAAGGCCTTGACTTTATTGTGGACAAATCCCTGGTGCGCGGCCTGGATTACTATACCCGGACTGCCTGGGAAATTCATACCACGGCACTTGGCGCACAAAGTGCAGTTGCCGGCGGCGGGAGATACGACGGTCTTGTCAAGGAACTGGGAGGACCCCAAACACCCGCAATAGGATTTGCCATTGGCTTTGACCGGCTGGTGGAGGTCATGGAGCAGATTGATAAAACACCGGAAGACCGCCCCCTTGATCTGTTTATTGTCTCTTTAGGTGATGCGGCCATGGAAAAAGGATATCACTGGTCCTGTGAGCTAAACCAGGCCGGCATTCGCACAGATATGGATTTCAGGGGAAAAAGCATGAAATCCCTTATGAAACGGGCAGATAAACTGAGTGCCCAATATGTATTGATCGCAGGGGAAAATGAGCTTATGGAAAATGCTATTGTGCTACGAAACATGAATACCAAAGAGCAGGTATCTCTCGCCATGGAAAACCTGGTTCCTGAACTGATCAAGATATGCAAAAATAATATAGAGGAAATACTACGTGACTGATTCACTAGGAGATTTAAAAAGGACACATCATTGTTGCCAATTAAGGGACACGGATATTAATAAGGAAGTTGTTTTAATGGGCTGGGTCCAGCACCGCCGTGACCATGGAGGGGTAATCTTTATAGATTTAAGAGACAAAGAAGGTATCACCCAAATTGTTTTTAACCCGGAAAATTCAAAAGCAGTTCATGAAAAGGCCCAGGAAATCAGGAACGAATATGTCCTTGGTGTTAAAGGAAAAGTTATTGCCCGCCCCGGGGATATGCTCAACCCGAATATGAAAACCGGCGCCATTGAAGTTTTGATAGACGAACTGAGTATTTTTTCCAGGGCCAAAACCCCTGCATTCCCCATTGACGAACGGGTGGAGGCATCGGAAGCCATTCGGTTGCAATACAGATATCTGGATTTAAGACGGCCCCAGCTGAAAAACAATCTTCTGGCAAGACATAAGGCCACCATGGCTATCAGAAACTATCTTGATAATAAAGGGTTTGTGGATATTGAAACACCCTTTTTAACCAAAAGCACACCTGAGGGTGCAAGGGATTACCTGGTTCCGTCCAGGGTCAACCCGGGCAACTTTTATGCCCTCCCGCAATCTCCCCAGCTTTTTAAACAATTATTAATGATTGCAGGATTTGACAGGTATTACCAGATTGTCAAATGTTTCAGGGACGAAGACTTAAGAGCAGACCGACAGCCCGAGTTTACCCAGATCGATATGGAGCTTTCTTTCATTAATGAACAGGGGGTTATGGAAATTGCAGAGGGTATGATTGTCGCTATTTTCAAAAAAGTACTCGATATTGATCTTGTCATCCCTTTTCCACAGATCACCTACGATGAAGCCATGTCAAAATTTGGTCTGGATAGGCCAGACCTAAGATTTGGCCTGGAATTGTGTGACATCTCCGATATTGTAAAAGATGCTGGATTCAAAGTGTTTGCCAATGTAGTAAAAAATGGCGGTCTTGTTAAAGCCATTAATGCAAAGGGATGTTCCTCTTTTACCAGAAAACAGATTGACGAGCTCACTGCTTTTGCAGCTGTTTATAAAGCAAAGGGTCTTGCCTGGATAAAGATCAAAGAAAATGAATGGCAGTCTCCCATTGCCAAATTCTTTACGGACCAGGAAAAAGATGCTTTAAGGAAGCGACTTGACCTTGAACCCGGGGATATTGTTTTCTTTGTGGCAGACCAGCCAAAAATCACCAATGAGGCCCTTGGCCAGCTGAGAAATGAACTGGCAAGACGGCTTGGACTGATTTTGAATGACACCTATGAATTTACCTGGGTGACCCATTTTCCGTTGCTGGATTATGATGAAACAGAAAAACGCTATCAGGCCCTGCATCATCCTTTTACCGCACCCCTTGAGGAAGACATTGAAAAACTTTCTTTTGATCCTCTTGCCGTGAAATCAAGGGCCTATGACCTGGTGTTGAACGGAATTGAAATCGGTGGCGGAAGTATTCGTATTCATTCCACTGAACTCCAGGAAAAAGTATTAAACTGCCTTGGAATTGATGAAACCGAAGCCAATGAAAAATTTGGATTTCTTTTAAATGCCCTGTCCTCTGGGGCGCCGCCCCACGGTGGAATCGCTTTCGGCCTGGACCGGCTTATGATGCTTTTATGCCGCGAAGATTCCATCAGAAACGTCATTGCGTTTCCAAAAACACAGAAAGCTACCTGTCTTTTGACTGACGCACCCTCAAAAGCATCAACAGCACAACTTCAGGAGCTTGCAATCAAAATATCCAAAATAGAAGAATAAGAATTTTTATAAAGATCAAAGCACCAAAACAAGACGGTGGCCTCTTTTGCTGGTGCTTTGATAAAATTCAAGCCCTTTCATCTCCTGCTGGTATACCAGGGTTATCTGTAGTTTCCTTTAAAGGCAAAATAACGGAAAAAGAAGACCCATTGTTTGGAGAACTCCATACATCAATGACCCCGTTATTCACCCAGATAAAGCATTAATATAATAAAATTGCCAGAGTATTTCAATTAGGATAAACCCTGAATTTTGAAAAAAATAGCGGTTTTTTACTCCAGGAAAACAATTCCTTCTTTGATTGCAAATTTTGTGAGGCCTGCAATACTGAAAATATTGAGTTTTTTCATGATACTTCTACGGTGGGATTCTATGGTTTTGATACTGACGTCAAGTTTTTCAGCAATCTCCCTGGTTTTTTTCCCTTCTGCAACCAGCTGAAGAACTTGGCGTTCTTTTTTTGAAATTTTATTGAATTTTAGTATATCAACACTGCATTTAATTGTATTTCCCTGGCTGTCAACATACATCCCGGCAATGGAGGGCGTTAGATAAAAATTCCCTTTGTTGACTTCCTGTACGGCATTATACAATTCATCAAAGGCTCTTTCTTTTAGAACGTATCCTGATGCACCGGATGCAATCATTTTATCTACAATTTTTTTATTGGAATGCATGGAAAGAGCAATAATCTTGGTTTTTGGAACTTCCTTTCGGATGGCTGCAGTGGCTTCCACGCCATTGAGATCCGGCATTGAAATATCCATTATCACAACATCGGGCTGATACTTTATTGTAAAATCTACGGCTTCACGGCCATTCTTGGCAATCGCAATGACATCCATCCCTTTTTTTTCAAAAAGACTTTTCAATCCTTCCCGAATAATGGCATGGTCATCTGCTATGATTACCCTGGTTTTCATATTCCCCGCTGATGATTTTATTTTATTTGGCAAAAGTATATCCTGCTGATCCATTAAAATCAAACGATAATTGATATTTGCATCTCACTCTGGAATTTCTATTTTTAAAAAAGAATCATAGCGCGCGATAAAAAGCCTGAAATCAAACATTACCACCTTTTTTATTGCTCAAAAGAGTGAATACTGATACATAATCAACTGAAGGAAAGCAATGTTATTTGTAATGAAAAAATATATAAATAAAAAATTCATACTGTCATAATCGCAATTTAAAAAAGAGGCTGTTCCAGTGACAAAACCATATAAACTTGTCGGCCGGGAGTTTCAGCAGGAAAACACCCACGTAAAAGTTGGTGATGCTGTTTTCGGCAATGGGAGTTTTCCGGTAATTGCCGGTCCCTGTGCCGTGGAAAGCGAAAAGCAGGTTCTATCTATTGCAAAATCTGTTAAAAATGCCGGTGCAAAAGTATTCAGAG
>CALGRI010000327.1 GCA_937880875.1 uncultured Pseudomonadota bacterium | reverse complement strand
TCATAGTGTTTCTCCCTGCCCTGTTTTGGCCCACCAGGAACTTCCGCGGTCGCCTTTTCCATAAACAATGGTCTCTCCTGCCATGGGGGTGGCCGTCTCGATGTGGTTTTGACCTGCTGCCGTGACAAGGCGCTGCATGGGGTCATACCAGGGATGAAGAGAGAGGTTGAAGGTTCCCCAGTGAATGGGATGAAGCACCCTGCCCTTCAGATCCAGATGGGCCTTGACCGTTTCTTCGGGAAACATGTGGACAAAATGCCAGGATTCATTATAGGCCCCGCATTCCAGAAAAGTCATGTCAAAGGGACCATATTTTTCTCCAATCTCCCTGAATCCTGGGAAATAGCCGGAATCACCGCTGTAAAAAACCCTAAAGCCGGGCGACGAAACCACATAAGACGCCCAGAGTGTTGAATTCCTGTCCCCTATCCCCCTGCCGGAAAAATGTCGGGCAGGCGTTGCCGTAATGGTCAAGCCGACATCCAGGCGATGGGTTTCCCACCAGTCCAGTTCAATGATCTTGTTTTCCGGAACACCCCAGGCAACAAGTCTTTTGCCGACCGAAAGGGGAACGATGAAGAGATCTGTAACAGGGGCTAGAACCTGAATGGAAGATTTGCTCAAATGGTCATAATGATCATGGGAAATCAGGACAAGATCAATGTCCTGCAATTGTTCCGGATTAATAGGGATATCCTTGTTAAACCGCGTCGGTCCCATAAAAGTCAATTTATTTTCAAACACAGGATCAGTCAGAATCCTGTACCCGTCCATGTTGATCATCAGGGATGAATGACCAAGCCAGGTGCTGCTGAGCTGATTTTTAGTCCTGTCATTAAAAAAGGAGATGTCCACAGGGCGCATTGTCAAGGGCTCATCAGGGGTCTGATGGTTCCTTTCAAACAAGAACCGCCATGTGGACGTTGCCCAGTCTTTGGCTGTCATGGTCAGGGCCTCCACATCGCCTTTGAATTTTCCATCATGGTATTGCGGGGAGTTCATAATTTTCTGTGTCATGGACGGGTTTAATCCCTGCCGTGCAGTGCAGGATGAATGAGTCAGCATCATGAATAAAGCTCCTGAAAAAATAAGGATAAAAGTTAAAATCGTTAGTTTCATTATTTGTCTTTTGATGCATTTAAAATGAATATTCATTTAGTTATATATTAAAATTTTTTTTATAACCGGATGGCATCCCAAGCCATGGTAAATGAAGTCTCAATGCTCTGATCCGTCAACTCAAAGTCAAGACAGACCCTTGCATTTGAAATCGCCAGGATAGGGTAGAAGACAAATGCGGTCAGGATATGGAAATCCACATTTTTTATAATCTTCTGCTCTATTCCCCTGTTAAGGACATGGATCACGGGATCAAAAAATTTTTCAATTTCTTTTTTATCCACCAAGGCCTGATAGGGCGAATTTGCAAACTGCTCCGTATATTGAAAATAGTCAGGATGTTGTGAAATATATTCAAACATCCTAAACCACACATGTTTCAGAATATTCCGGACGGGCTGCGTGTCGTCAAAATCTTCCTGGATAGCCCTGCCAATATTTTTCTTGATTTCGACATAGGTGGAAACCAGGAGGTCTTCCTTATTCTTATAATAAATATAAATGGTGGCCGGAGAAATCCCGGCCTCTTTGGCTATCTTGGAAACTGAACTTGCAGCAAACCCGATCTCATTGACCAGTTTTACCGTTGCTTCAAACAAAGCGTCCTGTTTGGTGTCGTCTTTTGTTCTCATGGGCATAAAATAAATGATCATTCACTTATTGTCAAGAAAAAATTTTCAAGGCCCGAGCATACGCTGAGTTAGTTTGGTGCCCAATTTAATCTCACTGGGAATACACCCAAATGGACCGTCAATAATCAAGTCTATCTCTGCTTTGTCACGGGTTCGATAAAAATTAAAATCGATTCCATGCTTTAAAGTACTTTGAAACCCCCTGATAATCTCTTCTATGGCAAAGGATTCATGTTTCCTGGATCTTTTTTATCAGAATTTCATTTTTAGGTTGCCAATACATTCTATGGTGCTACACTGATATTTTTTTATTCGGGAAAATATATGAATCAACAAGCTATCGGCATCCTGTCTGCAGTTGCAGCTTTTACAGCCTGGGGATTTTTGCCGGCCTATTGGAAACAGATGCAGGAGGTCATTCCCCTTGAAATCCTTTGCCATAGAATTGTCTGGTCCTGCATATTCCTTACCATAATTATTTCTTTCCAGAAAAGGTGGGGAGAAGTGGGAGATATTGTTAAAACACCGGCAAAATTAAAGGGCCTTATTCTAAGCGGATTTTTGATCGGATTTAACTGGTTTGTCTATATCTGGGCAGTCAACTCGGGCCGGGTGGTGGAAACAAGTCTAGGGTATTATATCAATCCAATGTTTAATGTATTAATAGGCTATTTTCTGCTGGGTGAAACTTTTGGCCGGCTGCAACGTATTGCAGTGCTTTTTGCCATGACCGGTGTTATTTATTCTCTTATTGCCTATGGTGCCCTGCCCCTCTTTGCCTTGACTCTGGCAACCACATTTGCCTTTTACGGCTATGCCAGAAAAAAAATACAGGCTGCCCCCATACCGGGCCTGTTAGTTGAGACTATGGTTTTGTTTATCCCGGCGCTTGGTTATATCCTGTTTAGAATGATTTGGGTTGGCAGCTACTTTATCAATGATTTAATATTGACCCTTTGGATGATCGGAGCAGGTGTGGTAACCAGCCTTCCCCTGCTCTGGTTTGCAGCCGCAGCAAAAAGGCTTAACCTGTCCACCATTGGCATCCTGCAATATCTGGCCCCTTCCATTGCGTTTATGCTTGGTGTATTTATCTATAAGGAAGACTTTACCCGCCACAATTTGATCACCTTTGGATTCATCTGGATGGGCGTAATTTTGTATACCTGGGGATCTTTGATTCAAAATCGACGATAGGTTGCATTGTCCGCCGCCAGATATGGACATCAATTTTTAATTTTTTTTCATATTTCTTGACAAAAAACAATTATTTATCTTACTCTCTATACACTAGAATCTCGATTGCAAGCACAGGGTTACTATTGTTTGTAACTCCTTTCCCATTGTCATGTAATTCTCAAAACCCGCAGATTATAATAATTAAGATTTCCCTGTAAAGGGTTTAAATTTTATCAAGATTTCAATTGGAGGCGCAATGCAATACTTGATTAAAGCACTGAACCTGAACAAATATTTTTTTATTATTCTTCTGGCTGGATGCGTTTTTGTTACCGACCTGTCAGGGAATCAATGCAGTTTTTCAAAGGAAGAAACAGTTTTCATCTCAAATATTATCGGAGTAACGGCCATCACCACATGGGGAGTTTTAAACTGGGATTATTTTAAAAACAAGCCCCAGGCAAAAAACGAGGGATGGTTTTCAAATAATACCAAAGATGGAGGTCATGACAAGCTTGGACATTTCTATATTTCATATGCTCTTTCCCATGGTCTTGCGGCTATTTATGAAAATGCCGGATATACTGCAAGGCAAGGCGCTTTTCTGGGCTCTTTGTCCTCTTTTGGGATGACTACCTGGATGGAACTTGGCGATTCCTTCAGCAGTTATGGTTTTTCCTATGAAGATTTTCTAATGAATTTAATTGGCAGCATGACAGGATATTTTTTTTATTCACATCCTGATATAGCAGAAAAAATTGATATCAGATTTGAATACCGGCCAGATTTTAATGAGACAGATTTTTTTACAGATTATGAAAATCAGAAATTTCTTCTGGCACTGAAATTTGATGGGTTTGAATTTGCACAAAATAATTGTTTCAAATATTTAGAGCTGCATCTGGGTTATGATATAAAAGGATTCCCTGATGGAAAAAACAGGGAGCGAAATATCTATTTTGGAATTGGAATAAATATTTCCAGGTTGTTTAAACAAGCCTCAATGCCCAGAATCTCAAAAGCCTTTAATTATATTCAACTGCCCTATACCTATATCCAGATAGATAAAAATCTGAATAATTAGGTTTTTTTTGTCTGCTTATCTCCTCATGCAGGTTAAGTTAAGCTGTTTTTCTAGAATTTATCAAAAAAGATCATATCCTCTTCTACCCCAAGGTCGTACAGGGCATTGATAATAGCATTGATCATGGGGGGCGGGCCGCAAAGGTAGAATTCTATTTGGGTGGGATCTTCATGCCGGCAAAGATAAGTATCACACAGATGGGTGTGGATAAAACCGGTAAGGCCATCCCAGTGGTCTTCTTCATTCGGGTTTGAAAGGGCGATATTATAGCTGAAGTTATCATGTCTTTTTTCAAGATCCTTAAAAACATCGTCATAAAACATCTCTTTTTTGGATCTGGCACCATACCAGAAAGAGACCTTCCTTTTTGTATGTATTCCATCAAGCTGATGAAGGATATGGCTTCTTAATGGGGCCATGCCCGCTCCGCCGCCGATAAAACACATTTCATTGTCTGTATCCTTTGCCATGAAATCCCCGTAAGGACCGCTGATGGTAACCTTATCCCCGGGTTTAAGACCAAAGATGTAGGAGGACCCTAATCCGGGCGGGATGCCTTCGGTTCCCGGAGGCGGGGTTGCGATCCTGATATTCAACATCATGATTTTATTGTCATGGGGTGGGTTGGCAAGGGAGTATGCCCGAAAACCCTGTTTAATCCCCTTTGCTGAGAGTTCCAGAAAATTGTATTTTTTCCATTCACTCACATACCTGCTTTCAATATTAAAATCTTTGAACATGAGATCATATTCAGGCACATCTATCTGGATATAGGCGCCGGCCTTAAAATCAATGGGGATTTCTGGCCTGAGTACCAGTTCTTTGATAAAGGTCGCCACATTGTGATTGGATACCACTTGGGCAGCCACTTTTTTTATGCCGAAAATAGACTCGGGTATTTTAATTTCAAGGTTATTCTTTACTTTTATTTGGCAGGATAATCGCTTGTTGGCAAGCTTGTCTTTTCTTGTCAAATGGGCAAGCTCCGTGGGCAGGATGCTGCCGCCGCCTTCTGTGACTTCACACTTGCACATGCCGCATGAACCTGAACCGCCACAGGCAGAAGGAAGGAGAATATCCTTCCCTGACAGGGCTGATAAAAGGGTGGGATTACCCGTAATTTTCAGTTTTTCATCCTTATTCCCATTAATGGTGATCTCAAATTCACCCTTGGTGGTGACCTTTGATTCAACAAACAGGAGCACTGTGACAAGGATAAAAATCACACCTGAAAAAACCAATATGCTGAGAAGATATAACACTTTTTGCTATCCTTAAATATTTATGGTTTGTCCTTGTTAAAGGGTGATCCCGGAAAACATCATAAATGTCATGGCCATAAGGCCTGCAATAATCATGGTGATGCCAAATCCCTCCAGGCCTTTGGGGACATCTGAATATTTGACCTTGTTCCTTATGGTTGCCATGGAAACAATGGCCAGCATCCAGCCGGTTCCCGAACCTGCTCCAAAAACAATAGACTCAATAAAGGTATAATTTCTTTCCACCATGAAAAGCGATGTCCCAAGAATGGCACAATTAACGGCAATCAAAGGTAAAAACACCCCTAAAGTAGCATAAAGCAGGGGTGAATACTTATCAAGAATCATTTCAACGGCCTGCACAATGGCGGCGATAACGGCAATAAAGGTGATGAATTTTAAAAAGCTTAAATCAAGGTCGGGCAACCCTGCCCAGGAAAGAGCCCCCGGGGCAAGCAGTCCGTGATAGATGATCCAGTTGACAGGGCTTGTCACGGTCAGGACAAAAATGACAGCAAATCCAAGGCCTGTGGCAGTCTCAACATTTTTTGAGACCGCGATAAAGGAACACATTCCCAGAAAATAGGCCAGAAGAATATTACCGATAAATACAGAATTAATAAACAGACTTAATAGATCACCCATAGCGGTTTCCTACCTTTCTTCCTTTGACGGCCCGGACAGACTATTTTTCAGCCAGACCAGCATCCCGATAATGAAAAAAGCCCCGGGTGCCAGCACCATCAATCCCATGTTCTGGTATCCGGCATCAAATAGAAATTGCGGGATAATGTTGAACCCAAAAAATTTACCTGACCCTAAAAGTTCTCTTAAAAAAGCCACAGCCATCAGCACCAGGCTGTATCCCAACCCGTTCCCAATACCATCAAAAAATGAGTCTATAGGTTTGTTAGCAAGGGCAAAGGCTTCGGCCCTTCCCAGAACAATACAATTGGTGATTATCAGACCGACAAAAATAGATAGCTGCTTTGAAATATCATAAAAAAAAGCTTTCAATATCTGGTCCGTTACAATGACAAGTGAGGCAATAATGGCAAGCTCTGCAATGATCCTGATATTGGACGGGATTTTTTTTCTTAAAGAAGATATCAAGAGACTTGAAAATGCAGTTACCATTGTCAGGGCAATACCCATGACAATGGAGGTTGACATTTTGACCGTGACGGCCAGGGCGGAGCAAATCCCCAATATCTGGTAGGCAACGGGATTCTCCTTCCAGATGCCCTTGGCGATGATCTCTATATAGCTTGTTTTCTCCTGGGACATGGAAATCATCCTTTTTGTCTATTGAACGCTTTTTGCGGGCACATCTTTTTGAGCCCTGAGCTGTTTCTGCCTAAAGGTAATGGACACTGCTTCATACTTTATAAGGCTTTGTTCTATACCTTCTGAAAGATACCTGCCCGTCAGTGTGGCGCCTGATATCCCATCCACATAATGGTCTTGTTTGTCTTTGGGAAGATTTGTTGATTTACCTTTTGCAATACCAATGGATACAAATTTATTCTGGGAGTTTAATATTTTTTTGCCTTTAAAATTTTTCTGGAACCATGCGCTTTCTATCTCTCCTCCAAGGCCCGGGGTTTCTGAATGACTGAAAATCGAAAATCCTGATACGGTCTGGCCATCATTTTCAAAGGCCAGGTATCCTTGTATTTTTCCCCATAATCCCCTGGTATTGATGGGAAGGATATAGCCTTTGGGGCTTCCATTTTCCTGATAAAAATAAAGGGACAGGGAATTGGGGAGGTTAGTCTCAATGACTTTTCCCTGGCCATCGACCAGGACCTCCTTGATATGGGTATCATAAAGTTCATTTATTTTTTCTTTGGAAGGCTTTTTGCCTTTAATCAGATCAGCAGCCTTCAGGATATTAATTTTTTTATCCAGTTCCATGTTGGCCTGTTGAAATCCCCTTAAACCGCCTGCAGTTACCGCAATTAAAACACTGCAGATAACAGAAAGCAGCAAAGCAAACAAAATAACATTTTTCCTGCTGTTTTTATCTTGATTTTTATTTGGGGTTTCAGACATTGGGTATCCTCTTTGATACAGCGTATTTCATCACAATTAAATCCAGTAATGGGGCAAATACATTCATAAAAAGAATGGCAAGCATGGTGCCTTCAACAAAGGCCGGATTGGCGACCCGGATGGTAATGGTTAAAAAACCGATTAAAAACCCGAATATCCACCGTCCCGGATTGGTCCCGGGCGCACTGACAGGATCTGTTGCCATGAAGGATATGCCAAATAAGAACCCACCGGCACAAAGGTGATATAAAGGGCCGGCATTCATCCAGGAGTCGCTGCCACCTGGAATCAGATAAAAAATGATGGATGTAACAATTAATCCTGTAATCCCTCCAATAATAATCCTGAAGTTTGCAATCTTTGTGATGATCAGGAACAAAGCGCCAAGAATACAGCAAAAAGCCGAGGTCTCTCCTATACTTCCCGGCACAAGCCCAAAAAAAAGATCAGCCAGGGAAAATCCTGAATTGGAAAGGGCCGCAGTTATTTTTTCACCTTCCGGAGCCAAAATTGACAAAGCCGTCGCTCCGCTGAAACCGTCCACGGTACTGCCTGCTGCCACCCAGACATCTCCAGACATGGAAACAGGATAGGAAAAAAATAAAAACGCTCTTCCCGTCAATGCCGGGTTTAAAAAATTTCGACCAGTTCCGCCAAACACTTCTTTACCGATAATCACACCAAATGAAATTCCTAAAGCCACCTGCCATAAGGGAATGGTTGCCGGAAGGGTTAAAGGAAATAAAAGCCCTGTGACCAGAAATCCTTCACTGATTTTATGTCTTCGGATTGTGGCAAAAACAATTTCCCAAAAAAATCCCACTGCATAGGATACGATGATAATGGGCAGAACATATCGTGAACCCAGAAGAAAGGCCTGGAAAAAAGTATATGATTCTCCACGGGCAAGCCCTGCCTGAAACCCGGTATTGTAAATGCCGAATATCAGGACGGGCAGAAGAGAAAGGATAACAAAACTCATAAACCGCTTCAGGTCAAGGTTATCCCTGACAAAGGGGGTATATTTATTTTTAGGTGAGGGGAAAAAGAAAAATGTTTTTGTGGCATCAAAAAGAGGCTCCAACCTGTTAAATTTTCCTGAACCTGTAAAATACTTTTCACTCAGATCAATTAATTTTTTTAAAGGATTCATAACCTATTCTTTATCCTTATAATGAGCGTCCATTCCCTGGGACAACAATTGGGTCAATTCAATTTTTGACGGACAGACATATGAACAAAGACCGCATCTGCAGCAATCCAGGAGGCCATAGCTTAAAGCATCCTCAATTTCATCGCTTAACAAGGCTTTCATGATAAAACTGGGTGCAAGATCATTGGGACAGATATTGGCACAATACCCGCAATTAATGCAGGCCCTTTCTTCTCCATGAATGTTGCAATCAAGATCTTTGGGGTCCCTGCTCAGACATGATAAAAATGTTCTGGAGGCAGTGGGTTTTGTTAACCCTGGTTTAATAAACCCCAATAATTCCTCTTCTTGATTATCATTGATAATGTTCAAGGTGTTTTCAAAAAATCCCATATGAGATTGGGGCTCAACAGATCTGCCATTGAATCGGCCCGTTGTAATAAGGCTGTTTTCATCCAGGGTTCCCACAAGATCTTTGACAGGTGTGCCCTGCCGGGCAATGATATGGGGGTTTTTATCATTTGACCTTGTAATGGTTACCACTCTTTTTACAGGATACCTGCCGCTTAAAAGGAACCTGGCCACCAGTATCAGATGTTCTACAGGAATACACCAGGAGCGATTATCTTCCTTGAATTTTTTCAGGTGGTAAAGGATGACTGCCGGGTCCCATGAAGGATAGAAGTCGGGAACTATGTGGGTGATATGGCCTTTAAATCCGTTCAACCTGTCCAGACTGCTTTGCCTTGAAGCTACAATGATGCGGTTTGAAAATTGTTTTAAAATTTTTATTCCAAATTCAAAAAATGCAGTTTCATTTTCAAGCACCACTTCTGGATGGGGAGAGAACGGATCATTACCATTTAAAGGGACAATGATCATGGGGGGTTCATGATTTTCGTCAGCTGTGTCCTTTGAGGGGAACTGGCGAAAACACTGCCAAAGCCCGCCTTGCTGAAGCAGCTTTATAATTTTTGATCTGGGGACAGTATCAATGCTGTCTTTTGACAGGGTTTCAAACTGAATAAAATCATCTTTTTTATCTATATTTTTATCCAGATTTTTATCTAGGGCAATCACGACTTCCTGTAACCGCCTTCGTTCTCCAAATACAATTTGCTTGACAATTCCCGCACCAGGGGACACATAAAAAATACAATTGTTGCGTTTGTCGCAGAACAGCGGTGTACCCGTTTTTACCGACTCATTCTCCTTTACCAGAAGTTTAGGACGGATATAGGGGATATCCATGGCAGATACTGCCACTGTCTCTGGATCAGATATCTGGATAACGCTCAAATCCGGCATCCCGGTAAGCGGCGTTTTAAACCCTTTTAAAATTTTAATGTTTTCCATAAATTAGACATCCATTTTTAATATTCTCTCCTGTCTGGTTGGGAAAGATCAGCTCTAACTTACCATAAATTAAATTCAGGTTCAATCAATTGGTATCGGGAAAAAATGTTTACGGCTATTCAAGCGCAATCTTTGCCTGGAAAGGTGCAGAGGTTGAAACAGAATAATCTTGATTTTCCTTTTAATGTTTAATAAAAAGAGTCTGGCGGTTTTTACAAAACATATCCCAAAAGGATAAAAATCATCATGGATAAAACTGTATTAGACAAGATTTCTTCACAGGATTATCTTGACAAGCTTCTACCAATGGAAATAAGTGATCAATTTTTTGAAGCACTTTACGGGGATGCATCAGATGGCGCGTATAATATCAGGCTTGAATTCATCTCTGCCAATAAAAACCGGATTGTTTTAGCATTCAACCTTACCCAGAGACCAGGAAAATGCCTGGTGTGTAGTCTGACATACGGTCTTCCCAATGTGTTTTCCCGTCATCCGTTAATAGATATAAAGGGTATGATAAAAAAAATTGAAGAAACAGGCATTAAGGTAAAGAAATGGCAGTTGGGGGAAACTCAAGAAAATAGTATGTCTCTTCATGTTATTCCTTTTTTTCTAGATTTAGAATAACAATCATCAGTTAAACAAAGGCCGGAACTGTGTAATAGATCCGGCCTTTTTATGTTGGTTGGCCTGTTGGTATTTAACAGGATTTTTTTATGCTTTTGGCAGTTTGGGGAATTGCTTGTTCAAGGTTTTATTCCATTCATCCAAGTTGGATTTGATCTGTTTGAACAGGGAACCGGAATTACCTTTAATGGTAATTTTTTCAATGGTATCACCCTGGGCAATGCTGTCCACAATTTTCTGATCTTCATCACTTTCCACCACGCCAAAGACAGTATGCATACCGTTAAGATGGGGGGTGGGGCCATGGGTAATGAAAAACTGGCTGCCGTTTGTTCCAGGACCTGCATTGGCCATGGAAAGAATGCCGGGTTTGTCATGCTTCAGATCTGCTTTGCATTCATCTTTAAATTCATAACCAGGCCCACCCATTCCATTCCCATGGGGACAACCGCCCTGGATCATGAAGTCTGGGATGACGCGATGAAATTTAAGGCCGTTATAGTATTCTCTTTTTGCAAGATTTGCAAAATTACCACAGGTAACCGGAGTCTGATCAGCAAATAGTTTTATGTTGATAGTCCCTTTGCTTGTTTCAATAATAGCTGTTAAGTCAGGCATTTTCCTCTCCTTTTAATAAAAAACAAATATGGTCAAACTTTAAGTGCTAGTTTTTAATTGTCAAACAAAAAATCTCGAATATTTTTTCATAAAAAAATATCTCTTGCTCAACGAAATAAATTCGTGTAATATAATTAATTTTTGATTCCCATGGCCGGAGATCCCGGTCTTTTTTTTTAAAGGAAACCTATGTTCCAGAACAATTTACCCTTGACCGGGTTTAACGAAATGAACCTGAGCCCCGCTGTATTTTCTGCATTGCAGAATGTGGGCTATAGCACCCCCACACCGATCCAGACCTTAACTATTCCCCATCTGCTCCAGGGAAAGGACATGATAGGACAGGCAAGGACCGGTACCGGCAAGACCGCTGCCTTTGCAATGCCCCTGCTGTCTCGGATTGACCTTGACAATAAACGGCCCCAGGTATTGGTGCTGACCCCCACAAGGGAGCTGGCCATCCAGGTGGCCGAGTCCTTTAAAACATATGGGGCAAAAATGAAAGGGCTGAACGTATTATCTGTTTACGGGGGCCAGAGTTATGGAATCCAATTGAACCAACTCAAGCGGGGTGTCCATGTGGTGGTGGGAACGCCGGGACGACTCATGGATCATATGCGAAAAAAAACAGTCTCCTTTGCAGATCTTTTCTGTGTGGTCCTGGATGAAGCAGATGAAATGCTTCACATGGGCTTTATTGACGATGTGGAATGGATCCTGGACAAAACACCGGATGATACACAAATCGCACTATTTTCAGCCACCATGCCCATGCCCATTAGAAAAATTGCGCAGAAATATCTGAAAACTCCAAAAGAGATCATGGTCGAACCAGACTCCACAGAGATTAACACCATTAACCAGCAATACTGGATGGTCAACGGGACTAAAAAAACCCAGGCCCTGACACAGATCCTGGAGGGTATCTCCTTTGATGGGGTGATCGTGTTTACCAAAACCAAAACCGCCACCCTTGAGGTGGCAAAAGCCCTTGAGGACAAAGGATTCAAGGCAGAAGCCCTGAATGGGGATATTGCCCAGAATGCCAGGGAGCGGACTATCAACCGGTTGAAAAACGGGTATATCGATATCCTGGTGGCAACAGATGTGGCTGCCCGGGGCCTGGATGTGGACCGGATCTCCCATGTGATCAATTATGACATGCCACCTAAGGTGGAACCCTATGTTCACAGGATCGGCAGAACTGGCAGGGCAGGACGTACGGGAGAAGCCATCCTGTTCGTGAACCGGAACGAACGCTGGATGCTTAAGGTTATAGAACGAACCACCAAAAATAACATCAAGGAAATCTCCCTGCCATCCCACAAGACTATCAATAACAAACGGATGGCTGATTTTAAACTATCCATCACACAGACCCTGGCATCAGAAGATTTGAGTCTTTTCCAGGAATTGATTGAGGGGTATGCCCAGGAACAGGATATCCCTGTAGCACAGGTTGCAGCGGCCCTTGCTAAACTGGCTCATGGTGACACACCCTTCTTATTGTCAGCCCCAAAAAATGAGAAAACGACAAAAATCAAAACAGCCGGGAACGTACGGTCTATCCAGAATGAACGGCTGATTAGGAAAGACCTTTCCGAGGAAAAGCATCTGTCTGTTAAAAAGCAAGAACCCAAACAGATAAAAAAGCCATCCAGGCGAAAAGAGGCGATTATTATCCCCCTGGAAACGGGCATGGAGCGGTATCGCATTGAGGTGGGCCAGCGCCACGGGATCCGTGCTGGAAATATTGTGGGCGCCATTTCAAATGAAGCTGGTCTTGACAGCAAACACATAGGACACATTGACATTAATGAGGAATTTTCCTTTGTGGATCTTCCCTACGGCATGCCAACGGAAATTTTCACGCTGTTGAAAAAAACCTGGGTGAAATCCCAGAGGATGGATATTTCAAAGTGTGCCTAAAAAAAATGGGTCTGTTATACTTTGAATAAAAAAACAGATGCAGAATCGAAAAAAATCA
>CALGRI010000326.1 GCA_937880875.1 uncultured Pseudomonadota bacterium | reverse complement strand
ATAATAATAACTTCATTGGGAGGTTAAATTTGGAACAGCCGACATACCGCTTAGGGTGTGACATTGGTGGTACATTCACCGATTTTGTCCTAGTGAATAATATAACAGGAGAATTTCACACAAATAAATGTCTGACAACTCCTTCAGATCCGTCGGATGCTATTGAGCAGGGCATCAGGGAACTTGATGAAATTCTGCCTGGGTTTATGGATAATGTTGAAGAAATCATTCATGGGACAACCCTGGTTATCAATGCCATTATTGAAAGAAAAGGTGCTAGAACCGGCTTGATAACGACAAAGGGATTCAGGGATATTCTGGAACTTGGAAGGGAAAAACGCTATGATGCCTATGATATTTTCAGCGAATATCCGGAACCAATTGTTCCCAGGCCAGACAGAGCGGAAATAGATGAGCGGCTGACCTTTGACGGCAGAGTACTTAAAGATGTAGATGAGAAAGAAGTGATAGAAGTTCTGGAAAAATTTAAAAAAGACGGGATAGAATCCATTGCTGTCTGTTTTATCAATTCTTATGAAAACTTTATAAATGAAAAAAAAGTAAAAGAGATCATTGAAAAACATGCCCCGGATATATTTTTATCCACATCATTTGAAGTGCTTCCTGAAATCAAGGAATATGAACGAACCTGTACGACTGCTGTCAATGCCTATGTAAAACCCATAACATACTGGTATTTAAACAAGCTTATCAAAAGGCTTGGAGCCATCGGGTTTAATGGTAAATTTTTCATCATGCTTTCCTCGGGCGGAATCACTTCCATTGAAACGGCAAAAAATTTTCCTGTCAGGATCATTGAATCGGGCCCGACAGCTGCTGTTATTGCATCCCAGCATTATGGAAAAATGTTTAATATCAAGGATATGTTCTGCTTTGACATGGGCGGAACAACTGCAAAATCATGCCTGATTCAGGATGGCCACGCAGGACTGGTATCCACATTTGAAGTCGGACGTGTACAGCGTTTTCAAAAAGGCAGCGGGCTCCCTATCCAGGTGCCTGTTGTGGATCTCATGGAAATTGGTGCAGGCGGAGGAAGTATTGCTAAAATCAGCAATCTCGGGTTGTTACAGGTTGGCCCTGAAAGCGCCGGCGCAGACCCAGGACCTGCCTGCTATAAGCAAGGTGGAGATAATCCGACTGTAACGGATGCTGACCTTGTTCTGGGATATCTTGATCCTGATTTTTTCCTTGGCGGTACCATGGCCCTTGATATTGAGCTTTCCAAACGAGCCATAGAAGAAAAAATAGCCGGGCCGCTTGGTACTACAATGGTTGAAGCAGCCTTTGGTATCCATGATCTGATCAACGAAACCATGGCATCGGCCGCTAAAACCCATATTGCGGAAAAAGGCGGCAATCCCAACATCGTTACCATGTCGGCCTTTGGCGGTGCAGGACCTGTTCACGCCTATGGACTTGCTAAAAAAATTGGCGCTGGATCCATTCTTGTACCGCCTCTTGCAGGCGTTGGATCGGCACTTGGTTTCTTTACAGCTCCTGTTGCATTTGATCTATCCAGAAGCCACAGGAAAAAACTTGATGAAGCAGATTTCAAAGAAATTGAACTGCTTTTTAACGAGCTTGAACATGAGAGTGCAAAAATTTTAAAGGGTGCCCAAAGCGGTGATGACATTATTTATGAAAGAACGCTTTTAATGCGCTTTGTAGGTCAGGGTGCTGAGATAGATCTTGAAATTGAAATCAAAGACTTTACAAAGTTTTCTAAAAATGAAATCAGAGCCATGTTTGATGAAGAGTATAAACGACTTTACGGCAGAACATCTGCTGAATCACCTGTGGAGTTTGTAACCTTTAAGGTACGGGCAAGCCTTCCTAAAAAACCTTTTACAATTTCAAAACTATCCACCCAAAACCGTGACATTAAAGCCTGTATCAAGGGTCAACGTCTTGCATTTTCCGTCATTAAAAAGGACTATATCCCCTTTACAGTATATGACCGGTCAAAACTATTTCCCGATGCCTGGTTTGAAGGACCTGCCATTATTGAGGAACGTGAATCCACCATTGTCATGGGGGAGGATGCCACAGCCCGGGTGGATGACTTCGGTTTCATATGGATCAAAATAGCCCAATCAGGTGGGCCAGATCAGGTAGGAGGGGCAAATAATGAATAAAACAAAGAGCAAATTCGACCCGATTACTTTAGAAATCCTATGGAAACGGCTTGTTTCCATAGTGGATGAATCTGACGCATCTGTTATCAGAACAGCCTTTTCAAGTCTGTTAAGGGATGCCCATGATTACACCTGCATGTTTACAGACAGCCGGGGCCAGGAACTGGTGCAGGGGACATTATGTACACCCGGCATGGCCGGCGCCATGGCGCTGGGTATGAAAAAGATTGTAAAATCCATTCCCCTTGAAGCGTATAATGAAGGCGATGTCTTTATTATCAATGACCCCTGGCTTCTAGCCGGACATTTGAATGATGTCTGCGTATGGAGCCCTATCTTTTTCAAGGGCAGGCCTGTGGCTTTTACGTCATGCATATTCCATCACACGGATATTGGTGGAAGACCCGCTTCCGACAACCGGGATGTCTATGCAGAAGGCCTTTATATCCCTTTAACAAAGCTCTATGATGCTGGCAAGCTCAATAAAGAGCTTGTTAACATGATTCGCTGGAATGTCAGAACAGCGACAGAGTTTGACGGAGATATCCGTTCCCAGGTAGCAGCTAATCATGTTTGTTCTCAAAAAATCATAGAAATGATGGAAGAGGAAGGGCTTGATACCTTAGATGATCTTGCGGATGAGATTATCGCCCGGACTGAAATAAGCATGCGGTCTGCCATTTCAAAGATTCCTGATGGGATCTATGAACACTATGGCATTATTGAAGGTGCGGGAAACAAACCAGATATCCCCATCAAATTAGCTGTCAAAGTAGACGGTTCAAAAATTCATGTCGATTTTGACGGTACATCCAAACAGGTAAACTGGGGTGTGAATGTAGTTTACAATTTTACATATGCATATGTGTTCATGGCAATCAAATCCGCTTTTGACCCTGGCGTACCTATTAACGAGGGTGCTATTCGTCCCATAACAATGACAGCCCCTGAAGGATCTATTGTCAATTGTAAATTTCCGGCAGCTGTAGCAGCCAGAATGGTCGTGGGTCATTTTATGACGGAAATGGTGTTTAAAGCTTTGGCAAAAGCCGCTCCCGATAATATCATTGCAGGCTCCGGCGGAACGCCTGCCCAGACCAATATTTTTCATGGCTCATTTGCCAATGGTAAACCATGGCACACCATGATCATCCGCGGTGGCGGAATGGGAGCTTCTTCAAGATTTGACGGCCATCACTGTGCCATCTTTCCTGCAAATGGCGCCAACACTCCTGTTGAAATTCTTGAAAGTGATACAACCATGATTGTTGAAGAAAGAAGCCTGATACAGGACTCAGGTGGCCCTGGTAAACAGCGTGGTGGTATTGGCAGGCGAATGATCTTCCATTCTCCTGATGAAGGTGAGAATTCTTGCGGAACAACTTCCATTGCTGTGCAGGCAGGACGTTATATTTATCCGCCCCAGGGCATATTTGGCGGGAAAGACGGATCATTGGCCAAATTCCAAAAAAATGGCGAGAATGCAGACCCAAGCACCCTTACCTTTATGGACCCCGGTGATCGGATAACATTTGTCAGCGCAGGCGGAGGAGGATACGGAAATCCCTTTGAACGTGATCCAAAACTGGTTGAAAAAGATGTTCAATACGGGTATGTCAGTATTGAACGGGCAAAACAGGATTATGGCGTTATTATTGAACCTGATTCTTTGACACTTGATCTGGCGGCAACGCTGCAATTGCGTAATAGTAAATAATAACTTTAGATATTATAAATCAATAGAGGAACAAAATGACACAAACCTTTATGCCACAGTTTAAAGATCCAGGGCAATTGTTTGATCATCAGCTTCAAGGGCTGAAATGGACAATCTCCCATGCCTTTAATGGGTCTTCCTTTTACAGAAAACAATTTCAAGCCGCAGGCGTGACTCCTTTGGATATAAAATCCCTAGATGACCTGTCCCTTCTTCCCTTTACCACGGGGAACGATCTCAAGGAAGGTTATCCCCTGCCCCTTTTGTCTGTTCCTGAAAAAGATGTTGTCCGCATTCATGCCTCATCAGGTACCACAGGAAAACGAAAAATTCTCGCCTATACGGCGAACGATCTGGATGTATGGTTTGATATGTTTGCCCGGTGCTATGAAATGGCAGGATTGACACAGGAGGACCGGGTGCAGATTGCTGTGGGTTATGGTGTCTGGACAGCGGGCATGGGATTTCAACTGGGATGTGAACGCTTAGGCGCCATGGCAATTCCTGTGGGTCCTGGCAATATTGACATGCAATGCCAGTTTCTTATCGACCTGCAGTCCACGGTTTTATGCTGCACAGCATCCATGGCCCTTCTCATGGCTGAAGAAGTTAATAAACGGGGCATTAAAGAACAGATTAATTTAAAAAAAATCATCCTGGGATCTGAGAGAAGCAGTTCTGCCATGCGTGAGAAGATCAAAGATCTTCTAGGGCTTGAAGACATGTTTGACATAACCGGCATGACTGAACTTTACGGCCCGGGAACCGGACTTGACTGCCATAAGCATGAAGGGATTCACTATTGGGC
>CALGRI010000325.1 GCA_937880875.1 uncultured Pseudomonadota bacterium | reverse complement strand
TGTAAGCGCTCAAGGAACCCCATCTTTTAATTAAATCAAAGCCATGGGAAGATAGGCCAACTTTCAAAAATTAAAGGAGGCTTACCGCATGGCAGACAGAACCAAAGCAGCAAATAAGAAGCGGACTCAATTTTGGAGATACCATATAGACACATGGCTTCGATCCGGATTAGCTCAGAATGCCTATTGCAGGGCAAACAATTTAAAATCTAACCGGCTGACGTATTGGAAGAATAAATTTAAGAAGCAACATCTTCCTGTAGAATTTGTTCAAGTTTCATCTGGACGGATTTCAGAGACGTTCCATTCACAGCCCAGAGAGGTTCTACGATTAAATGTTGGTACAGGATTCCAGATTGAAATTCCGGATGAATTTTCTGACGCTGCCTTGACCCAGGTATTGCATGTTCTCAGGCAATTTTGATGTTTTTCCCGGCTCAGAACTTAAAAGTATACATTGCTCTGGGGACAACGGATATGCGCAAAGCCATTGATGGCCTATCCATTATTGTCAGTGAAAAATTCAATTTAGATCCTTTTTCAGGCCACCTGTTTGCATTCTGCAACCGCAAGCAGAATATAGTGAAAATTCTGTACTGGGGCCGAAACGGATTCTGCCTTTGGCATAAAAGATTAGAGAAGGATCGCTTCCAATGGCCCAGATCAAAACAGGAGATAATGACTATTGGATCACAGGAACTTACCTGGCTGATGGACGGCCTTTCCATTCATCAGAAAAAAGCCCATAAAATGTTAAAATATTCGACTATTTTTTAAAGAAAAAGCTATGAAAAACCGCGTGGTTATGCTATATACAGAGCATGAACATTGAGGCTTTTGCAGACATAAATGATGCTGAAAAATTAAAAGAAAAAATCATTTCTTTTGCTAAAGATTTTGACAGAAAAGAACAGAATTATAAATCTGAAATCAAAATCCTCAATGAGCAGATCAAAAGCCTGAGGGATAAACTTTTTGGCAGAAAAACAGAAAAAACATACCGGGATGATGGCCAACTTTCCCTTTTTGATATCCCTGAACCCGAATGCCCCATATTAGAAGAACCAGAAGAAACCACTGTAACATCCCATACCAGGAAGCAAAGAGGGCGTAAGCCTTTGCCAGAGAACCTGCCTCGGGTTGAAGTCATTCATGATATCCCGGAAGAAGAAAAACAATGCGGATGTGGATGTCTTAAAACCCATATCGGCCAGGAAGTATCTGAACAGCTTGATATTATCCCTGCACAAATGAGGGTCATCAGGAATATCCGGTATAAATATGCCTGCAAAAACTGTGAAGGTGTTGAAGATGATGGTCCTACAGTATCCATCGCCAGGATGCCTGAACAGATGATCCCAAAAAGCATGGCAACTTCAGGACTGCTTGCCCATATCCTTACAGCTAAATTTGCTGATGCCCTGCCATTTTACCGGCAGGAGAAACAATTTTCCAGAATCGGTGTTGAACTGCCCAGGTCCACCATGTGCAACTGGACAATGAAAGTCGCCCAGGCATGTGAACTTCTGACAGGATTCATGCAGGCCCAGATCCTTCAAGGGCCGGTGATCAATATTGATGAAACAACGGTTCAAGTATTGAAAGAGCCAAAACGGTCAAAATGTTATATGTGGGTGTTCAAAGGAGGAACACCGGACAAACCCATCATCTTATTCCAGTATCATCCGACAAGATCCGGAGATGTTGCATTAAAGTTTTTAAATGGATATCAGGGTATTGTCCAAACAGACGGTTATGCCGGGTATAACTTTCTTGATACAATAATAGGAATTCTCCATGTAGCCTGTTGGATACACGCCAGAAGGAAGTTCACAGATGTCCTAAAAGCCGCCGGGATAAAAAAGAATAATCCACCCACCGGTAATGCCGGGACCGCTTTAAAGTACATAAGCAAGCTATACAAAATTGAAAAAGAAGCCCAAAAACTGGAATTATCAGCAGAGGACCTGTACAGGGAAAGACAGGAAAAAGCTGTGCCCCTCCTCAATGAATTTAAAAAATGGTTGGATTCAAAAGTTGAGCAAGCCCCGCCTAAAAGTCTGCTCGGCAAGGCAATAAACTACACCCTTAATCAATGGCATCGGTTGATCAGGTATACGGAAGATGGCAACGTTGGCCCTGATAATAATGTGGTTGAGAATGCAGTAAGGCCTTTTGTTATAGGACGAAAAAATTGGTTGTTTTCTTGTACCCCTGAAGGTGCCAGCGCCAGCGCATGCATTTATAGTCTGATTGAAACTGCCAAAGCCAATGGTCTTGAACCCTACTGGTATCTGAAATATCTTTTTGAAAACTTACCTGATGCTATGACGGCCGATGAGTTTATGGCTTTGATGCCTCAAAATATTGACAAAACCCTGCTTGCAGGTCCTGCCGCTTAATTTATATCTGATTTTTACACGCTTGGATAGGTGCGGTTAATTAACCGCTTAC
>CALGRI010000324.1 GCA_937880875.1 uncultured Pseudomonadota bacterium | reverse complement strand
TAGAAATAAGCATCTAACACTTGTTAAAACATATTTATAATGGAAAGTTGCGGATGGCAATACTTGCAATTGATCAAGGAACGACAAGTACTCTCGGGTTATTAATCGAAAATTCGGGTGAAACCAGGATCGTTAAATCAATTGAGCATCAACAGTTCTACCCTAAATCAGGCTGGGTTGAGCATGATGCCGAAGAATTGATTCAAAATATCCAGATGTGTATTGATAGTTGTGATGATCTTGAGGCTATTGGCATTGATAATCAGGGAGAAAGCTGTCTGGCCTGGAATGCCACGACAAAAAAAGCGATCACCCCCGTGATTGTGTGGCAGGATAATCGAACATATCTCACTATTGAGAAGCTCAAATCTGAAAACCTGCAGGATTTGGTGTTGGAAAAGGCAGGTTTGCCCTTAGTGCCTTATTTTTCTGCAACCAAGCTTGCCTGGATCGTAAAAAATATTCCCGAAGCCTGCGAACTGCTTTGTCTTGGAAAACTGTGTTTGGGAACAACGGATGCTTTTTTCCTTGATCGCCTTGCCGGCCGATTTGTAACAGATATAAGCACGGCCTCCAGAACATCGCTGATGAATATACAAACCGGGCAATGGGATAAAGACTTATGCGATCTTTTTGGCGTTCCCATGGAAGCATTACCCGAAATTGTGTCAACAACGGGTGATTTTGGTACGATCATGTCAAAGGGGCGGCTTATTCCGGTTACAGCAAGTATTGTTGATCAACAGGCTGCACTGTATGGACATGGCTGCAGAAAGCCTGGCGATGCCAAAATAACGTTTGGTACGGGAGCATTTGCATTGGTGGTCACAGGGGATACGCCCCATCAATCAGGCAAACGGGGACTATTATCAACAG
This sequence comes from uncultured Pseudomonadota bacterium, assembly GCA_937880875.1. Lineage (GTDB taxonomy): Bacteria > Desulfobacterota > Desulfobacteria > Desulfobacterales > Desulfobacteraceae > Desulfobacula. The sequence goes on along the minus strand of CALGRI010000324.1, from coordinate 24,570 downwards.
TGGCATGGCAGTTTGAGGGTGAAAAACCCGTATATGCTCTGGACGGCGGGGTATATTCTGCCGGATCAGCAATTAACTGGGCAAAGGGACTGGGTTTGTTTGAAACCTATGATCAGATATGTCAATTTGAAAAACCCAGTGCAATAGAAAGGGATCTGGCTTTTGTACCTGCTTTATCAGGCCTGGGTTGCCCCTACTGGGACAGAACTTCAGGGGGGGTATGGATTGGCCTGTCATTGGATACTCAGCGAACAGATTTAATGCAATCCATATTAGAGGGTGTCGTGTTTCGGGCGGCTGAGGTGATTGCTGCCATGAATGAATTCATATCAATAAAAAATGAGATTTCAATAGATGGCGGGCTCGCGGCAAATCCTTATTTTTGTCAATTTTTAGCCGATGTCCTCAATAGACAGGTTCTTGTGCAGTCATCAGCAGAATTAACAGCATTTGGAACAGCAAAATTAACTGCGGGTAATCGTATTGAGCCAAAAATGAGAAATAGTTTGACCCGGCGATATCAGCCGGAAAAGGACAGACGTCAATATCTGGAAAAATTTAAAGATGCCGTAAACAGATCTATACAATGGCGGTCTTAATACAGACCATTAATAATTTTTAATGGATAACTTTAAATTGACTTATCAGTCATGTTTACTTACTGTTAAGTTATAATCATTAAGACTAATATTAAAAAGGTCAAAGAAAATGACCCGTCCTGTAATACAATAAAACATTTGATTTTTTTAAGGATTTCATCATGACTCCCGTTACCCGGCAGGCCAAGATTGCCAATATTATTAGGCAGAAGAATCGTGTTACCGTGAATGAATTGGCTGAATCTCTTAATATATCAAGGGAAACCATACGACGTGATCTGACCGCATTAGAGAAAATCGGCAGGGCTCAAAAATTTCATGGCGGCGCATCCTTACCCACAGCAACGGGTGAAGGACCTTTTGGTCAGCGTATGGGTGAGAACGTGGAGGCAAAAATTCAGGTTGCACAGGAGGCAGTGAAGCTTGTTTCGTCCGGTGAAACAATTTTTATTGATACAGGGTCCACCACATTGTATTTTGCTGAAAAACTTGCTGGGTTGTCTGATCTGACCGTCATCACTAACTCGGCTGAGATAGCCCGGATTATCAGTCTTTCTCCTTTGCAATCCCAGGCTTTCCTGCTGGGAGGCGTGTTCAATGGCGGCAACCGACAAACCGTCGGCAATTTTGCCATTTCCCAGATACAGTCCTTTCGGGCACACCATACCATTCTGACCATAGGTGCCCTTGATACCTTAACCGGGGTTATGGATTATAGCATCGAAGAAGCTCAGATTGCCCAGGCCATGATTGAGCAGGCCGAGTCTCTTACCATTATTGCCGATAGTTCGAAGCTTGGACGAATTGCATCCTTCAAAGTTTGTGGTTTGGATCGAATAACTAATCTGGTGTGTGATCAATATCCATCGGAAAAGATAAAATCAGCCCTGTTGAAAGCCAACATCAACATTATTTGTGCCAATTGAAACCTTTTGTGTTGACTGACCAGTCATCTTATGTCACTACTGGTTGATGTCTATTCAAAAATGTAATAAAAGACGTCAAAAAACAGAGGATTCTTTTCCTCATGGAATAGACAAAAGTATTTGTATCTTTCTTCAAAAATATCCCTGGGACCTGCAATATTCACCAATTGCCCGTAATGCTAATCTTAATCAAACTCTGAGTCAGATGGACTTAGTACAGGAGGGCCATCAATAAATGCCAAAAATTGTTGTCTATTACGTAAAATATGTTGATTACATTTCCACTAAGCTCGGCCGGGCAACAATGTATTCAATCTTTGTCATGATCGGTGTATTGCTCCTTGGCGCAATTACTCGAAACATCCTGAACATGCCTCTGTCCTGGACTATTGAAATGGCACAATTCGTCATCACTGGCTATTACATAGTCGGCGGTGCCTATTCAATGCAGTTAAATGACCATGTTCGAATGGATCTGATCTATGATCTGTTTTCAGAGAAGGGCAAGGCTAAAATTGATGTCTGCACCAATATTTTCCTGGTGTTGTATCTCATTGCTTTGCTTATCGGCTCGATCTCCAGCACCATGTATGCCATCGAATATGGAGAGCGCAAATTCTCACAGTGGAATCCTTCCATGATACCCATAAAGCTCATCATGGTTTCAGGCATTTTCTTAATGTTGCTGCAGGCTGTATCCACCTTTTTCAAAGACCTTGCCAAAGCTAGAGGGATTACAATTTCATGAGTTACGAAGCAATTGCAATCACAATGACGGGAGGAATGCTGGTAATGTTGTTAACAGGCCAGCGTATATTTGCAGCAATCGGCTTTGTCTCTGCAGCTGCAGCTTTAGGCTTATACGGAACCGGTGCCATTGAGCTGCCGTTTAATGCGGCATTCAAACTGTTTAACTGGTATCCCATGCTGACCCTTCCATTGTTCGTCTATATGGGCTATATCCTTTCTGAATCCGGTATAGCAGATGATTTATACGGAATGTTTCACGTCTGGTTCGGCAACCTTCGGGGCGGTCTGGCCATAGGCACCATTGGCCTGATGGTTGTTATTTCAGCCATGAACGGGCTTAGTGTTGCCGGCATGGCCATTGGTGCTACCATTGCGCTGCCGGAAATGCTGCGACGTAATTATGACAAAGTCATGATTACAGGAGTTGTTCAGGCCGGCAGTTCTCTGGGCATATTAGTACCGCCCAGCGTTGTATTGGTGCTGTATGGCATGATTGCACGTCAGCCTGTTGGCAGACTCTGGCTGGCCGGTGTCGTTCCCGGTTTGATGATGGCCGGACTATTCATTATCTATATCGTTATCAGATGCAAAATTCAGCCACATCTTGCCCCCACTGTCAGCAAAGAAGAACTGGATATGCCTTTTAGTGAAAAGCTGAAGCTGTTAAAAGCAGGCATTATTCCGTTTTTGATTTTCTTTTTTATGACGGGCCTGTTCATAATGGGCGTTACCAGCCTGGTTGAAAGTTCGGCAGTCGGTGCCACCGCAGCAACAATAGCCGCAATTACCAAGGGAACGCTAACCCGGAAGGTCATAGAAGAATCCATTAGAAAAACCCTGGGAATATCCTGCATGTTCATGTGGATTATCCTGGCTGCCCTCTGCTTTGGAGCGGTTTTTGACGGGCTCGGTGCTGTCAAAGCCCTTGAATCTTTGTTTATTACAAGATGGGAGCTAACGCCCTGGCAGGTACTCATTATGATGCAGCTGTCATATATTGTAATGGGGATGTTTTTAGACGACACGGCAATGCTGGTTATCGTTGCTCCACTTTATGTCCCATTGATTGTGTCCCTGGGGTTCAATCCGATCTGGTACGGGATTTTATATACGATCACATGCCAGATTGCTTATATGACGCCCCCATTTGGATATAATTTATTTTTAATGCGCGCAATGGCACCTCCGGAAATTACACTGAGAGACATCTACATCTCGATCATTCCATTTGTGCTGGTAATGATCTTGGCATTGTTATTAATCATAATTTTTCCGCAAATTGCTCTATGGCTCCCCGATCTGGTTTATATAAAAGGCTAAGGCTTTGACCCTGTGACAATTCATTGGGTCAGACATCCACCTATAACTCCAAAGGAGATAGACTATGAAAAAAGAAAAGGTTGAAAGCAAGACTCAGGATCAAAACAATGGCAGGCGCGACTTTATCAAAAAGGCCGGCGTGGTTGCAGCAGGTGCTGTTGCTGCCACTGCCGCAACATTTGGCACTGCACCCTACTCCTATTCCAAAACAAACCCAATAAAATGGCGTTTGCAAACCTATTCAGGCGCTCCTTTAGGCGCCCACGTTATCAAACCTCAAATTGAGGCGTTTAACCGTGCTGCCTATGGCCAGATGGAGATCGAACTGTATTATGCTGATCAACTGGTCGCCACGGGTGAGCTTTTCCGCGCCATGCAAAACGGTACAATTGATGCAGTACAGAGTGACGACGCAACCATGGCCTCCCCGGTTGATATCAATGTGTTTGGCGGATATTTCCCTTTTGCAACACGTTATAGCCTGGATGTGCCTGTTTTATTTAAGTACTATGGTTTAGATAAAATATGGGCAGAAGCTTATGGCGAAGTCAAGGGCGTAGAATGGCTCGGTGCCGGTGCGTGGGATCCTTTACATATCTTCACTAAAAAACCCATTCGCAGCATTGCAGACATGAACGGTATGCGTGTGTTCGGCGTACCAACAGCAGGAAAATTTTTGTCGCGTTACGGCCTGGTACCGGTCACGCTGCCCTGGGATGACATTGAAGTAGCCATTCAAACGGGTGAACTTGATGGTGTTGCCTGGTGCGGATTTACCGAAGCCTATGAAGTCGGCTGGGCCGATGTTTGTAACTACGCCCTGTTGAACAATGTTACAGGAGCCTGGTTTGGCTCATATTTTGCCAACAGTAAAAGCTGGGCAAAAGTTCCTCCGCATGTACAGGAGATCTTCAAGCTCTCCATGGATAGCTCACACTACTACCGTCAGATCTGGTATTGGGGTGGAGAAGCCAAACTCCGTGTTGAAGGCAAGAAAATGGAATTAACAACTATTCCGGCAGCAGAATGGGATACGGTTGTTAAAGATTCAGAAGAGTACTGGGATGAAGTATCTGCAAGCAGCCCACGAGCTGCAAAGGTTGTACAAATCTTTAAAGATTATTCTAAAGTCATGCAAAAAGCTGGCGTGCCTTATAGATATAGTTAAACCTCAGTTTAGATCTAATTAAACATCAACTTTCCCGCCCCTGCATAAATCGCGGGGGCGGGAAAGATCCATCGTAAATAATTCCTAGTAACTGCTATTTTTTATTGATAATATCAATACGAGTTGACCCTGAAGCTCTGGGTTGTTTCTACGTTATTTTTATTGACAAATACTGGAACCTAAGTAATGATTGAATCCATCCTGAATCACGCTTATTTATGTAAGGGCGTGGAGCGATAAGTGGATTGAGTTAATCTTTCTGCTGAAAAATATAATAAAAATAGAAAAAGGGGGAGAACACAATGAAAAAGAGTTTTTTGTTAGCAGTTTTAGTTGTTTTTATGTCTTCTGTTCTAATTGGGAGTCTTCAGGCGGATGACAAAATTTTAAGACTGATCACCTGGACCGGTTATGCACCACCGGAATTGATTGAAAAGTTTGAGAAAGAAACGGGTATTAAAGTTGAAGTGACATATAGTAATAATGAAGAAATCATGTCCAAGCTGCGTGCCACCCGTGGTGGTGGATTTGATTTGGCCCAGCCAAGTCAGGATCGAATTTCATCAGTACAAAAACAGTTCAAAATTTACCAGCCCATTGATTTTTCAAAGATAGATGAGGCCCAGATTGATCCAAGTATGCTGGCTGCTGTTAAAAAGAATACAATGGTTAATGGAGAATCATATGCTGTTCCTCATGTTTATGGAACCTCAGGTCTTGTTGTTAATAAAGCAAAGGCACCCAATGCAAAAGATTATAAAGATCTGCTGGATCCTCAATATGCGGGACGCGTTTCTTATCGGGTCAGACGACCGATCTTAATGGCTATGGGTTTTTCATTGGGTTATGATCCCTTTGCTCTGTATGACAACAAACCTGAATATGAAAAATTCCTGGATGTAATGGAAAAAGAATTGATAAAAGGAAAACCTGTTGTTAGAAATTATTATGAAAACGCAGACGCTTTGATTGGGTCAATGAGATCAGGTGAAATCTGGCTGGCAATGGCATGGGAACAAGTTTCCTGGAAATTGCATGAAGAAAATCCGGATATTGATTATGTTGCACCAACAAGCGGAGCAATGGCCTGGGTTGATACATTTGCAATTCCGGCAAAAGCTGATAACGTGGAAGGTGCATATAAATGGATTAACTTTTCATTAAGACCTGAAAATGCAGCTGTATTCACAAATAATGAGAAATATGGAACAGCGTCTTTAGGTGCGACTAAATTTATGCTGCCAAATATTCGTGATAATTTTACACGAAGTTTTCCAGCTGAAGTAATGGCTAAAATGAATTGGTACCCAACAGTTCCTCCGGGACTGGAAAGTATGGAAGCTAAAGTACTGGAAAAAATTAAAATTGCTAAATAATTGAAATACTTATTTACAATAGGAGTGTCCTGTGCACTTCTATTGTAAATAATGAGGAAATTAACAAGGTAGTTAATAATGCAACTGGCATTATCCGTTAAAAATGTAACAAAAAAATTTGGAAACTATACAGCCGTTGATGAAGTTTCATTTGATGTTGAAGACGGCAAATTCTTTTCCATACTCGGGCCATCCGGTTGTGGTAAAACAACCCTTCTTAGAATGGTTGCCGGATTTTATGAACCCACATCAGGTGATATTGAAATCCGGGGTGAAAGTGTGATTGGACTGGAACCCAACAGACGACCGGTAAATCTTATTTTTCAGCATCTGGCACTATTTCCAATGATGAATGTAAAGGAAAATATCGCGTTTGGACTAAGACGGCGGGGTGAAACCGGAAAAATAGTTGATGGGAAAGTTCTTGAGATGTTGGAACGTGTCGGATTACCGGGGTATGATAAACATGAAATCAGCCAGCTTTCCGGCGGTCAGAAACAACGTGTGGCCATTGCCAGGTCACTGGTACTTGAACCCTCAGTTTTATTGCTGGATGAACCATTGGGTGCATTGGATTTAAAATTAAGAGAGCACATGAAGGTTGAATTAAAGGAATTACAGGCTCAGGTGGGAACAACCTTTGTCTATATTACCCACGACCAGTCAGAGGCCCTTGTGATGTCTGATCATGTGGCAGTAATGAAAGATGGCAGGTTTGAGCAAATTGATTCTCCACAAAATCTTTATCACAATCCTGCTTCTTCTTTTGTTGCACAATTTATCGGTAATAATAATAAATTTACAGGAACCCTTCTGAAAGAATCCAATAATGCAGCAATGATTCAACTTGAAGATGGTATAAAAGTCAGAGTTGCAAATGTAGATCAATTAGAACATCAGGAAAAAGTGGAATTATTTATTCGTCCGGAAGCGATGATTATCAATCCAAAAACAGGTCTGGATGAATTGAATGTTTTAGATGTAAAGTTTAAATCAATATTGTTTGATGGTGGAAATAGTCGATTACTGGCGACTTATGGACAATCAAGCAATGAGATTATTGTGTCTTTACCGTTAAATAATCGGTATGACCACCTCAAATCCAACGACACGATTAAAATCGGGTGGAATCCTGAAGGATCTGCATGTTTTAAAGATACAGGAATTAAAACCTATGACGAACTATAGGAGACATAAAATCAAGTGGAGCTTTCTGGTATTTTTCACTCCCGTATTCCTATGGTTAATGCTGTTGTTTGTCATTCCAAATCTGGAATTATTCCGATTATCATTTCTGCTGATGGATGATGATGGGGGTATGGTTTTTTCAATGATTAATTATGTTGCGTTTTTTGAAGATTCGGTTTATTGGCTGACATTTGCCAGAACCGTCGGATACTCTCTGGTCGTCACAATATTGGTATTGATTGTTGCTTTACCAGTCTCTTTTTATATTACAAAGATAGCGAATATTAAAACCTCGGGTTTGTTAATGGTTATGATTCTGGTGCCATTCTGGGTGAGTGAGATCGTAAGGGTCTATGGCTTAATGTTGTTATTCCGTGAAAGTGGTATAATCAATACAATATTAGTCAACATGGGTTTGCTAAAGGAACCCATTGAAATGCTGTACAATGATGCCTCCATGATTATGGGTTTAATTTATACAACAATTTTATTTATGATTGTTCCCATTGTCGGTGTTATGGACAGTCTTGACGACTCAATGATTGAAGCTGCTTATGACCTGGGCGCTAAGAAAAAAGATATCTGGCGCACAATTATTATCCCCCATTGTATGCCCGGCATTATGTCCGGCTGCATTGTTGTTTTTATGCTGGTACTTGGAAATTATATCACTCCAAGTATGATGGGGGGCAAATATTCACTCTGGTTTACCCAGCAGATTTATAACCAGTTCATAGCATATTTGAACTGGAATCAGGGTGCTGCATTTGGATTTTTACTCTTATTTATCTCTTCCTTTGTTATTTGGGCAGCATTAAAATTAACCGGTCAAAAATTAACAGAAGTTGTCAAATGATACGAACACTACCGTCAACAAAATTATATAAATATGGTTACAATGCCTTCATCATATTTTACTTTGTGCTGCTTTTTTCGCCGCTGATTGTGATTATGGTGCTGGCTTTTAATAATTCTAATTTCCCCTCTCTACCATGGAATGGATTTACCCTTGATTGGTTTTTTGGAGAAGGACCGGACAAGATTGGGATTTTTAATGATGCCAGAAACATGAAAGGTTTAAGGGTTTCCATATATGTAGCGTTCTGGGTAACATCAATTTCAACCTTAATCGGAACCTGCGCCGCTTTTCTTTTTGAACAGGAAGAGTTTCGTTTTAAAAAATTCTTTTACTTTTTGATGATAGCACCCCTGGTTGTTCCCGGTGTCATCATAGGTATTGCACTTTTGTCATTTGCAACGTCTTTGGGAACATTTTTGGAAATATCTATGGGATTCGATGTTCGAGCATTAAGTCCTGGGTTATTTTTAGTCGTTTGCGGGCAGTGTTCGTTTATTACAACATTTGTAACTTTGGTTATCATAGCCCGTTTAAAAAAGTTTGATCGAAGCCTGGAAGAAGCAGCTTTAAATCTGGGAGCCAAAAGATTTCAGGTGATCTGGTATATTACATTGCCATACCTACGTCCTTCCATTATTGGTGCGGCAGCCGTTGCATTTTTATTGTCCTTTGAAAATTTCAATACAACCATGTTTCTGGTGGGGTCGAATGCAACTTTGCCCATAACCTTATTTACTCAAATCAAGGACGGTTCAACACCAGTTGTAAACGCAATCTCATTGTTGTTAATAACCTGTGTATCTTTGTTTGCTGTTTTAAATTTTTATATTCAACGACGAAATGCAGCAAAAGCGTCTAAATCCTAAAGTTTCGGCCATCCTCAAATATTTATCAATTTATATAATTTCTGTGAGTGTCAATTATGAAAATAATCAATGAAAAAGTAGATGTTCTGGTTGCAGGTGGTGGAACGGCAGGACATGTTGCAGCTATTCAGGCGGGACGTGCTCGTGTTAAAACAGCTGTAATTGAAGCGGGCACAATGCTGGGTGGCACCATGACCTCTGGTGGTGTTTATATGCCCAATCATTACTACAGCCCACAAGGTCCTGTTGTTTTGGGAATAGCATGGGAACTTTACAAAGAGTCCATGGAAATTGAAGGGCTTCCCATTCCTGATTATCGAAAAAGACGGCCAGTGGAGAATCCAGGCTATTATAGTTACATCAATGTTCCGGTTTACTCGGCTGTAGCAGAAGCTGCAGCTGTTAAAGCAAATGTTATTATCCATTATCATGAATTTATCGGTGAAGTTAAAGCAGATGGCAATGAATGGGAAATCACTTCATTTGGCAGGGGCATAAAACGGATTACCCGGGCAAAGGAAATTATAGATTGTACGGGTGATTCTGATGTGGTTCGGGCTTTAGGTCTGGGTGTGCTGCGGGCACGGGAAAGGCAACCCGGTGCGTATCAGTATAAGATCGAAGGCATTGATTACGAGCAGATCTGGGATGAAGAAGTCCAGATTATGTATAAAGAAGCCATGGAGAACGGAACGCTTAAAAAAGGCGACTATGCTTATCTGGATTCTTTACCTTTTAAATATTACCTGAATCATGGCGGGCACAATGGCACCCATGTTTATGATGCAGATACATCCACAGCAGATGGGCAAACCCGGGTAAATATTGAAGGACGGGAACGGATGCTCAGAATGTATAAATTTGTGAGAACATCCATACCGGGTTGTGAGCGGTCCGTTCTAAAATATATGGCACCCCATGGTTTGGCAAGGGAAACCTATCGTATTGAGGGTGAGTATATCATTACCAAAGAAGATTTTTTAAGCGCTGTTAATTTTGAAGATAAGGTCTGTAATGCTTTTAATTATATTGATATGCACAATGAGAAAACCGGTTGTGATGTTTATTTCCATGAATCAAGAGATATGGTGCCGGTTGTGCCATTTCGGGCTTTGATCCCTAAGGGCAGCTCCAGAATTACGGTTGCCGGAAGAATTGTTTCGGCAGATCGGGTTTCATTGGCTGGAATCCGTGCTCAGTGCACCTGTATGGCCATGGGACAGGCCATGGGGGCAGCGGCTGCCCTGGCAATTAAAAAAAGTGTGCCTTCGCGTGAAATTGATGCAAAGGATATCGTGGCATTGACTATAGAACATGGTGCTGTTCCGGTTAAATAGTGCTCGAACGAAAACTGCCAATTTCCCCGATTACTGCGTTAGTCTTTTATTCTGGGTTGACAATAAATCAGATAAATTGATAGAGTAGAATATCTTATAATACTGAATCACTGAACCCCCATTGAAACTGAAACTTGAATAATCAACTTTTGTAGCACGGACATTTTTTAATTGTTTTTGCCGTATTTTTGTCGACATTTTTTTATTTATGATTAATTATTTGAAAAAAAGGAGGACACTATGGCAGTTTCTATTATTATCAGACGAACTGTAAAGGATGAGACCATGGCAGGCAAACTGGCCCCTTTGATCGTACAACTTCGATCCCGTGCCACTGTTCAGCCAGGGTTTTTGACGGATCAGACCTTCAGCTGTCTGGATTGTGATGGGGAGTATATGATCATAAGCTGTTGGAATACTCTGGAAGACTGGAACAAATGGATGAACAGCGAGGAACGCATGGCAATCCAGCGCCAGATAGATGGGATGCTGGGGGAAAAAACCCTTTACCGGTATTATGAACCGGTTGTAGGAGGGATTACTCCCCGGTTTCAACAGTATCCAAAGGAATCCAAAAAGGATTGAACCCGGCACTAAGGAGTTCTGTTGTTATAATCGGATGATTTCAAACGCCTGATTACAGTGTTCCATGAATTTTATAAGATCTTTAGCGGCAATGGTGGTTGTTGCCGTATTGACCAGGGGATGGAAGTTTAAAAGTTGGTTTTCCATCAAATCTTTGTCCAGGATCACTTTGATATCATGGTTTTGGGCATTGATAACGGCAAAGGGAGTCACTGAGCCCGGAATAACGCCTAACACATGGGCCAAAAGATCCGGCTTTCCAAAGGATGGGCTTTTTGCATTGATTTTTTTTGCCATTTCCTTGATTATTATGGGTTTGTCAGAAAGAGTGACCACTAAAAAAAGATTTTGCTTTTTATCCTTAAAAAAAAGATTTTTACTATGGGCGCCCTCTATGCCGGCGTGATGCAGGTCGGCTTCTTCAACTGTATACACTGCCGGATGTTCATGGTTTGTGTATTCAATGTTGATTTGAGTAAGTACATTGAGCAGTTCTTCCTGGGTTTGTAGCATGTTTTTGTTTTCCAATTATTTGGGTTCAAGGTTAAACAGGACATCGTTTTCCAGATAAACCTGCTCCAATTGCTTTTGATAATGGGTCAATTCATCCCCTTTTCTATTGGCCAGTTCCTGGACAATATATTGGATTACAGCAAGTATGCCCGAGACATTGCCAATGAAGGGGATGGATCTTGACGGGACCACAAGGGACAGGTCTGCAAACTGGATTACCGGGCAGATGGAACTGTCAGCCATGGTTAATAAGGTGTGACCGCTTCGGCGGATCATTTTGCTTAATTTTATCAGTTCATTGGGATACCGGGAAGTTGCCATCAGGATTACCAGGCAGTCGGGATGGGCATTGGTCAGCATGTCAAAGCAGGTAGAGTCACTGCCTTTCAGGATCTGAACCCCTTTTCTGATTTTGGTCAGAGACCAGCCCAGGTAATAGGCAAATGTATAGGATAGCCTTGAGCCGACAACATAGACAGAATGGCTTTTATCCAGATGTTCAACAAATTGGTTCATGGTCTCAATATTAATATTTTCATACAGGTATTTAAGGTTGTTCAATTCTTCTAAGATACCCCGGTGAAGTCTGTCCGTCCCTGGTTCCTTAATGCCTTTGATGGCAGCTCTTTCAGGAAGAGAAAGACCTGTGTTGACAAAATCCTTTAATGCTTCCTGAAACTCAGAATATCCTTTGTATCCCAGGGTGCTGACAAATCGAACCACTGTGGCTTCACTGATCCCGCAGGTTTCAGCCAGTTCCTTTGTGGTCATGAAGACAGCTTTGGAAGGATTTTGCATGATATAGGTACCCAGTGTCTGGGCCTTGGGGGTCAAGGACTCCAGTTTGTTGGAGATATCATTAATTACCGGATGTGATGCTGGATCATTCATTGTTATTTTAACCTGATTAAGTGTATTATATGCTAAAAAAGCATCCATTATTCATTGTTATCATAATATAATTTCATTTATTTTTATAAAATAGAAATGACTTTGTCAAGCAGTTATGAAAGAAAAAATATCATTTTTAAAATAAATACTTGACACAATTTATTTCATGGCATAAAGATAAAAATGGATAAGGGGTAATTTGACAACAATCCATAATTTTATGAGAAGGCCAATGTTTTTTAAAACTAAACCCATGTGGGGAAAAAAAACCAAACTTAAATCAAGTTATGACGTGGTTATCATTGGAGGTGGGCTTCACAGCCTTGCAACGGCTTATTTTCTTGCAAAGGAACATGGCATTACCGATATCGCGATTATAGAGAAGAACTATATCGGATTTGGTGGTGCTGGAAGAAATACTGCTATTGTTCGCGCCAATCAGCGAACCCAGTATAATGTTCCCCTTTACAAGGAAGCTCTTGATCTCTGGCCGGTCCTGACAAAGGATCTGGATTACAATTTAATGTTTAACAATTGCGGGAACTTAAACCTCATGCACTCTGAGGCTGCCATGAAGGCGGCTACCATGACCATTGCCACAGCCCAGTTTCATGGGGTGGAAAGTCATCTCATTGATGCAAAAGAGGCAAAAGAACTGGTTCCGGCCTTGAATATCTCCGAAGATATTACATTTCCCATTCATGGGGCCATGTTTCATCCGCCGGGTGGTGTTGTCCGCCATGATGCAGTGGTATGGGGACTTGCAAGAGGTGCTGCTAAAAGAGGCGTGGAGATTCATCAGCAGACCGAAGCATTGGGCATTGGTACTCAAAATGGCAAGGTAGCCTCTGTAACCACCAGCCGTGGGGTCATCAATACCAAACAGGTATTGATTTCAGCCGGAGGCTATTCTGCTGCCCTGATCTATGACATGCTGGGGATCAAGCTTCCCATAAGTGTTTTGACAATTCAGGCCATGGTGACCCAGCCTTTGAAACCGGTTCTGGATCATGTTGTTTCCTCAGGCGCTTATCATTGTTATGCCAACCAGACCTTGAAAGGTGAAATTGCCACGGGTGCCCACATGGATCCCTGGCCGAACTATACCACCTTGAATACGGCTCATTACATCAAACATCAGGCTGAAGCGCTTTCTGAATTTCTGCCTTGTTTCAGGGGGCTTCGTTTCATGAGAATCTGGGGTGGACTTGCCGATATGACACCTGACATGGCACCCATCATGGAAGGCAATAATCATGTTGAAGGGTTTTTTATGGACTGTGGCTGGGGCTATTTTGGATTTAAATCTTGCTCTGCCGTGGGTAAATACATGGCTGAATACATGGCGACAAACAATTGCCCTGACATTTTGAAACCCTTTGCCCTGAAACGATATCAAGAGCACAGGCTCATGGGTGAAACCGCTGCACTTATGAGTTACAGCCCGGATAATTAGCCGGCAATTAGACATAAGGAGAAAAACAATGGCATTAACAATCACATGTCCAATTTGCGGGAAAAGAAATGGATATGAATTCAAATTTGGCGGAGAGGAAAAAGGCCCAAGGCCTGATGAAAAAAATCTGACCCCGGAAGCCTGGTGCGATTATGTACACATGAACAAATGTGTTGCAGGGGTCCAGCAGGAGTGGTGGTGTCACAAAGATGGGTGCGGGTCATGGTTTTCCATTTACCGGGATACGACCACCAACCTTGAAAAGCAAGACGCTGGAGGGCAAAAATGATGAACAGGTTTAATCATCTGCCTACATTGAAAGTAGATACGACGCAGAAAATCGCCTTTATATATAAAGGGAAAAAATATTATGGCGTAAAAGGGGACACCGTTGCAACGGCTTTATATGCAAACGGGGTCAGGATATTCGCCAGAAGTCTAAAATATCACCGGCCAAGAGGGCTTTATAGTCTTGACGGTGAATGCAGCAATACCTGTATGGAAGTGGACGGCCTCCCCAATGTCCGGTGTGAAAACACGCTGCTTGAAGATGGAATGGTCATTAAAGAACAGAACGTCAAAGGCTCTGCAGAAAATGATTGGCTGTCTTTCCTGGATAAACTGGACTGGATGATGCCGGCAGGATTTTATTATAATGTCATGCATAAGCCTGCAAAAATCTGGCCCATCGCCATGAAGCAGATCCGGAAAGCTGCCGGACTTGGCAAGATCAGTCCTGATTTTGAGATGCCAGGTAAATTTGATGAGATTTTTCTGAATACAGATGTCTGCATCATCGGTGGCGGACCTGCCGGAATGACGGCTGCTATTTCTGCAGCCCAAAAAGGCTTGCGGGTCATCCTGATGGAATCGCGTCCCTGGCTGGGCGGATTTTTTGAATACAGGTCCAGCCAGTACAAAGAAGGAGAGACCCTTCACGAAAGGGCAGACCAGCTCGCAAAAGAGGTGGAATCCTTTGAAAATATAAGGGTATTTACCCATACATCTGCTGTAGGAACCTATAACAACAACCTGGTCACAGGGTTCCAGATCGGAAAAAAAGAGGATGTCTTTACCCAGCGGTATATTGAGATCAGAGCTAAAAGTGTTGTTGTTGCAGCCGGATGTATTGAAAGGCCCTTGATTTTTGATAACAATGAAAGACCGGGTGTCATGCAGATTGGTTGTGCCTTACGCATGGCCAAAACCTATGGCCTGCTTCCCGGCAAAAAAGCTGTTTTCAGCATTGGTCATGATCTGGGGCTTGAAGCCGCCCTTGAACTTCACGACCTTGGCCTTGCCATTGGCTGTGTTGCCGATATCAGGGAAGATGGTCAGGACCCGGTTCTGTTGAAAAAAATACAGGACAAGAACATTTTGTTTTTAAAAGGGTGGGTGGCCACAAAAGTCCATGGCAGAAAAACTGTAAAGAAAGTCAGCATTGCAAGTGTTGACGGACAGGTGTCAAAAACATTTGACTGCGACCTTGTTGTGGCATCAGCCGGTATGACACCTGTTACCGGTCATATTACAGTGGCCCAGGGCACGCTTAAGTATGATAATCATACTGGTTTTTTCCTGCCGGATGAAATGCCGGAAAAAATGCATGCCGCAGGCCGTCTTTTAGGGCTTAATGATTCCTTATCCATTGAAGCATCAGGCAGGCTTGCCGGTTTAAAGGCTGCCTTTGATTGTGAAAATTGTTCCATCCAGGAAATCGGTGAAGCGAAAAAAATCTTGGAAAACCTTCCCGGACCGGATCGGGGAACAAAACTGGTAACCGCACCTGTGAAAGGTCGTAAGAGCTTTATTTGTTTTGATGAAGACGCAACCATTAAAAATATTAAACAGGCCATTGAAAAAGGCTTTGATGTCCCTGAACTGATCAAGCGGTTTACAGCGACGGGATTAGGGCCAGGCCAGGGCGGTATTCCCGGCCATAACCTGCCATTGTATGTGGCTAAATATCAGGCTTTGCCCGATATTTCCATCAGACCCACCAATGTCAGGCCACCTCTGGTCCCCACACTGATCGCTGCCTATGCCGGGGTCAATCATCAGATGTTCAAAATAACGCCCATGGATGAGATGCAGAGAAAAGACGGCGGGATTTTTAGAAATCTCGGCGTGTGGCAGCGGGCTCGATATTTTTCAAATGATTTATCCTGTAGAAAAGAGATTGAAAATGTCAGATCCAACGTGGGAATGCTGGATGGATCAACCCTTGGTAAGTTCAGACTTCATGGGCCGGATGCATTAAAAGCACTCCAGCGGGTGTTTGTATCAGATATGTCCAAGGTAAAACAAGGACGGGTCAAATATTCTGCCATGTGCAATGATGACGGCTGCGTGATAGATGATGGGGTTGTCGTCAAACAGGGAGAAAATGATTATTATTTCACCACTTCAAGTGGCCGTGCAGGACAGACGGCTGAATGGATCAGATACCACACCCGGTATGATGGATGGGATTTTGCTCTGGTGAACCTTACCGACTCCCTGGGCGTGATCAACCTGTCCGGCCCCAATGCCAGGAAGGTGCTCGAAAAAGTTGTGGATATTGACATTTCAAATGAGTCCTTTGGGTATTCTGAATACAAAGAGTTTAAAATAAAGGATACGGTTCCTGTAAGAGCCATGCGCCTGGGGTTTGTGGGAGAGCTTTCCTATGAGCTGCATGTGCCGTCTTCGTATATGAAGGCTGTCTGGCTTATGCTCAAGGAAGCTGGAAAAGAATTCAATATTTTAAATTTTGGTGTTGAAGCCCAGAACGTTCTTCGTATGGAAAAATGCCATATTATCCTGGGACAGGAATCTGAACAGAGAACCAATCTTTTGGATGTGGGCCTGGGCTTTTTATGGGACCGCAAAAAGACAGAGGCAAAAACCGTGGGTGCGGTGGCGCTACTTCAGGCAGAGAATGATCAGACCCGGCTCAAGCTTGTGGGATTTAAAATGGAAAACAATACACGGGCCCCCCGAGACGGCGCATTGGTTGTGGATGAAAAGGTAAGGGGATATATCTGTACGGCAAGGGACAGCTTTTCATTAAACGAGGCCGTGGGTATGGCCCTGGTTGAGGCACCCCTTTCCAAAATCGGCACAAGGCTTGAAATTTTTGAAGATGAGTGCGGTAGTGAAAGGATTTATGGAAAAGTAGTTGCCATGCCGTTTTATGATCCAGAAGGTAAACGGATGAAAATATAAGGACAAATCATGAAAGAGATACAAAGAGTTTCCCCGGTTGTATTGAAAAGTACCCCTGTTAAAACTGAGAAAAGGGACAACTGGGAAGTGGTTATGGAGTACCATGGAGAAGGTGACGGACCATTCCTGGTTGACTTGAGCCATAGGCCCCGGTTTGATCTGCAGGATTCCAACCTTGCAGCCATAAAACCGTTTGGAATTGTTCTTCCTGAAAAACCAGGCGATTGTGTTCTTGAAAAAGGTGTTCTTGCCAATCGTATGAACCGCACACAGGTGTCATTGTATAATCTTAACGGACAAGACAATGCCGGCATACCGGATGAGCCTGGGTTTACAGATGTAACAGAATCAACCCTGTGCGTTGCTTTGATCGGGAAAAATGTGTTTTCAATTTGTGAAAAATTGACAGCCCTTGATTTTATGGATAAGCAAAGAAAAGCACCTTTCCTTTTTCAGGGACCTTTTTCCCATGTGCCGTGTCAGCTTGTAACAGTGAACAAAGCGGGTGACAGCTCAGGACTGATATTGACCTGTTCAAGAGGATATGGAAGAGATATGATCCATTCCATTCTTGCCGCAGGGGATGAGTTTGGGTTGAAACCAGCCGGCGAAAGCAGGTTTACTAACTGGATTAAAGAACTTTAATACTGGTTTTCGCCAGTACATTTGATAGAAGGAGATAAAAAAACATGAACAAAAAATTTGATGCAATTATTATTGGAGCCGGTGTAATAGGATGCCCCATAGCTTATGAGCTTTCTAAAATGGGATACAAAACCCTTAATGTTGACAAGCTTCCAGATGCAGGAGAAGGTTCTACAGCTGGATCATGTGCCATTGTAAGAGCTCATTACTCTACTGCCGACGGTGTGGCCATGGCTTATGAGGGATTTAAATACTGGCTGAACTGGGAAAACTATCTGGATAATGTGACGGATGAAAAAGGGCTTGCCAGATACATGAACACAGGATCACTCCTGCTCAAATCCCAGGGACACGACTGGAAAAAAGTTCAGAAAAATTATGATGAAGTGGGTGTGAAGTATGAAGAATGGGATAATGACCAAATCAGAAAAATGGTTCCTGTGGCTGATCTTCACGAATTCTGGCCTGTGAAACGGCCTGAAGACCCAAGCTTTTATGATGAACCTACCAAAGAGCTTGAAGGCGGCATCTTCTGCCCTGAGGGCGGTTATGTAAATGACCCGGCCTTGTCTGCCCACAATATCATGAGAGCGGCTGAAGCAAAAGGTGGCAAATTCATGTTCAATGCCGAGGTGGTGGATGTCAGAAGTGAAAATGGCAGAGTCACCGGCATTACCTTGAAAGACGGCACCCAGATTGATGCAGGAATTGTTGTCAATGTTGGCGGGCCCCATTCCTTTTTGATCAATAAGATGGCCAAAGGCGTATGGGAGGGCTGCAACATCAAAACAAAGGCTCTTCGTCATGAAGTTATGTATTGCCCTGCACCTGAAGATTATGATTATCTCAATGATGGCTATCACATGTCTGATGGAGATATTGGCTGTTATGTACGTCCCGAAGTGGGCAATACATTTTTGATCGGCAGTGAAGATCCAGACTGCGATCCCCAGGAATGGGTTGATCCTGACGCTTTTTATGCCGGCAAAGGCGGGCATGGCAAGGATAATGTCCTCACCGACGAACAGTGGAAAGCACAGTGCTACAGGCTTGGCAAACGGATCCCAACACTTTCCGTACCCAATCAGCCCAAAGGAGTTGTTGATCTTTATGACTGTTCTGATGACTGGATTCCGGTTTATGATAAGTCAGATCTGCCAGGGTATTACATGGCGATCGGAACCAGTGGCAATCAATACAAGAATGCACCCGTTGTCGGGCACATGATGGCCCAGTTGATTGAAGCGTGCGAAAAAGGTCTGGATCATGATAAAGAGCCGATGCAATACAAATTCAAGTATACTGACAGGTCAACCGACGTGGGTTTTTTCTCAAGAAAAAGAGAAATCAACTACAATAGTTCCTTTTCTGTAAATGGATAAAAAGGCTTTATAAAAATATCTTTACCATGAAGGACATGAAGAGCACGAAGAAAGTATGATTTTTCTTTTCGCTCTTCATGTTATTCGTGGTAGATGAAGTATTGCTCAACCGAAAACCGCCAATTTTGAAAGCATAAGCTCCTTTGCCAACCGATACTGCCCTGGGCTCAAATTTTAATGGTGAATAACAAATGCAAATCTATATATGCGTTAAACATGTTCCTGATTCTGCGGCTCATATTACCATTCTTGATAAAAATCGTATTGATGAAAACATCTCCTTTCTTTTAAACCCCTACGATGAACATGCTGTTACCGAAGCTGCTAAGATTAAAAATAATACTCCAGATTCTGAAGTTATAGCAGTCTGCCTGGGTAAAAATGATGCCGAGAAAACGATTCGGTCGGCGCTGGCCATGGGGGCTGACAGAGGGATTTTGATTACATGTGATAAGAATTACGACAGCATGGTAACGGCCCTTGCCCTTAAAGCTGCCATTGAACAGGACGGAAACCCCGGGTTGATTTTTACAGGCAAAGAATCCATTGATGCCGAAGGAATGCAGACCATGTTCCGGATCGGGGCATTATTTGATTTTCCCGTTGCCACAAACGTGGTCAGGCTGGATATTGAGGCGGACAAGGCCGTTGTTGACTGTGAACTATCCGGCGGCATTACCAATACCTATGAAATGTCTTTGCCCTGCGTGCTCGGGGCTGGGAAAGGGTTGAACACCCCAAGATATCCGACTTTTCCCGATGTGGTTAAATCCAAAAAAAAGCCGGTCCAAAAAATTGCTTTTACTGACTTGAATATTAAAGATTCTCTGGCTGGAATGCGCATAGTTGAACTGGAACCTTTGCACCAGGCCCGGCAGCCGAAAGAGATAAAAGGGGATGCCGGTTTTGTTGCAAAAGAAATTATAAGAATTCTTAAACAAGAGGCAAAGGTTCTATGATGAAAAATATCGGTGTCATAATAGAACTGGATAAAGGGAGAGTTAAAGAAACCAATTTTGGCATGATCACTCTGGCAAGGGCAAAGGATACACAACTTTTTGCTTTTGTCATGGATGCGGATGCAAAAAGTGTAAAAGAGGTTCTGGAATCCTTTGGCATCACAAAGATTGTCGAAGTTTGTCTTGCCCCGGATCAGCTGAACAATCCTTTAACAAGAGCAAAGGCCATGATAAATGCCATTAGAGAATTTAATATTTCCATGGTTTTCGGTCTTTCCACGGCAATGGGAAAAGATCTTCTGCCGCGGATAGCAGCACGGCTTTTTGCGCCTCTGGTCATGGATTGTTTTTATGTTGACCTTGAACAAAAAATAGCAAAGACATACCAGTATTCAGGTAAAACCATTGCCACGATACAGGTAACAGGGGAGATCCCGGTGTTTGGTGTCAGACCCAATGCCATTGAACCTGTCAAAGCCCAGGAAAAAGCCCGGATTTTGAAATTTGATTCAAGCCATATTGTTGCCAAAGGTTTCAGGGTTATTAAATCAGGCGGAATAGACAAGACCACAAGAATTAACCTTGCCGAGGCTGATGTGATTATTACCGGAGGAAGAGGGATGAAAAACAGTGAAAATTTTAACATCCTTTTCCAATGCGCAAAAAAATTAAATGCTGCTGTAGGGGCCTCCAGAGTGGCGGTGGATGCAGGCTGGGTACCTTATTCCATGCAGGTGGGACAGACGGGCGAGAAAGTAAGCCCAAAGGTTTATATTGCCTGTGGCATATCCGGATCTATCCAGCATTTTGCCGGTATGAAAACCTCGGGAATGATTATCGCGATAAACACAGATGAAAATGCCGCCATCCTGTCAAACTGTGATTATTATGTGAAGGCAGATGCGTTAGAGATTATTCCAGCGCTTACAAAAATTCTGGACAATGACTGAGATAAAAAAATATGACGGCAAGGCGTTTGTATGGTAAATGTTAAGCTGGCATAAAATTTTATCTGACAATGAGTAGAGAAAAGAACTTGAGCTTAGCAAAACAATTTGGACAATTGCTTCATATAGATCTTAATTCAGGTCTTTGCAGTCTTTCCGCATTCCCTGAAACAGCTGCTGAGTTTATCGGAGGCCGTGGATTTAACGTCTGGTATCTTTATCATCATCTTCCTTCCGGCACAGATCCTCTGGCCCCTGAGAACATTCTTATGCTGTCCTGTGGCCTTCTTACAGGGTCATCTGCGCCGACCTCATCAAGACTGCATCTTAATGCGCTTTCACCTTTGACAGGCATATTGGGAAGTTCAAATATCGGTGGATATGCAGGTGCCTTTCTCAGATCCTGTAACATTGCCTCTATTATCATCACAGGAAAATCACAAAAACCAGTCTCCCTTTATATTGATTCCAATGGAGCCTGCCTTGAGGATGCATCCCATCTGTGGGGACATGATACCTTTGAAACCCAGGAGATGATCAAACGATCCCATAAGGATAAAAAATTAAAGATCCTGACCATCGGGCCTGGAGGCGAAAGCAAGGTCCGGTTTGGCGCAATTATGACCGAAAAAGATCATGCCGCCGGTAGAACGGGAATGGGGTCGGTCATGGGATCAAAAAATCTTAAAGCCATTGTGATTTTCAAGGGAAGCCATAAACATTTCCATGCTATCACACCCTTGCAGAAAAAGGCTGTCAACGCCTATGTGTCTGAAATAAAAAAAGCACCCGAATTCGGCTTTTTTTCAAAATATGGCAGTGCAGGATATGTAAAATGGGTAAATGACATGGGGATCATGGGCAGGAAAAATTATGGTAAAATCGGAACGGACCAGATTGAAAAAATAGACGCCAGACAGCTTGATAAAAATATTGTCCGGTCCAGCGGCTGCTTTCGATGTCCTGTACAATGCAAGGCAGATCTCAAGCTGGAAGGATCAAAGAAAGAGACACTTTTTACGCGACCGGAATTTGAACCTGTCCTTAACCTGGGACCCAAATGCGGTCTTGAAGACCTTACTCAGATAATCAAGCTGGATAATCTGTGTTGCCGTCTGGGAGTTGACAGCACCTCGGCAGCCTCTGTTATTGCCTTTGCCATGGATCTTTTTGAAAAAAAAATATTACCGGAAAATCTGGTTGGAGATCTTGATCTTTCCTGGGGCAATGCAGACACCATGGAAAAATTAATTTTTCAGATGGTTGAGGGCAAAGGCCTTGGCAAAATTTTAAGTCAAGGTGTCAGAAAGGCGGCCCAACTCATCGGCAATGGTGCCTCGAAATATGCTGCCCATATCAAAGGGCTTGAACTGACCGCCTATCATCCGTCAGCTATTATGGGAACTGCCCTTGGATATGCTGTGTCCAGCCGGGGAGGGGATTATAATAATGTATATGCATCCCTGGAATACGGCTGGACCAAAGAACAGGCAAAAAAAGAGTTTGGAACCCACGAAGCAGTTAATATTAAATCCATCTGCGCAAAAGGGCTGGTGATAAAAAAAGCCGTTATCACCAATATCATTATTGATAGTCTGGGTCTTTGCAAGGTACCGGTTTTATCTCTTTTAAGATCCTTTAACCTTGAAAGTGAAGTCAGGCTTATCAATGGATTGACAGATCTAAATATTTCACAAAAAGATCTTTTTGATGCAGGACAGAAAATTGCAAGTCTTGAAAAACTTTTCAATATCCGGCATGCAAAAGAAGATATAGAAGACAGGCTTCCTGAAATGTTTATGAACAAAGAAAACAACCAGGGATTAACCCTGAAAAATTTTGAAACCATGTTACAGGAATACTACATTGCCATGGGGTGGGATGAAAAAGGAATTCCTCCTGAGCCAGCCTGTAAAACGAATTTTATTAAATTGGAGGAAAAAAAATGATTCAGTCTTCAAACATTCAAACAAGATCCGTTGGTATGAAAATTTTTACCGATGACCAGATCTGGGAAATAAAACAGGCAGCCTTTGATATTATTGAAAGAGTCGGGTTTAAATGCAAGCACAAAGAAGTTCATAAAATGATGAAACAGGCTGGTGCCTGGATTAAGGACAACAATATTAAAATTCCAAGACATATTGTTAAAGAATGCCTGGTCACAACCCCAGCAGGCTGGACCATATATGACAGGAATGGCAGGCGGGCAATGGAAGTGGAAGGGGAAAAAAGCCATTATGGCACATCCACAGCCAGTCCATTTACACTGGATGCATTTACCGGTGAAATCCGGAATACCAGTATCAAGGATATTGAGCTGGGTGGAAAAGTTGCGGATTACCTGGATGGCATTGATTTTGTCATGCCCATGGGAACGGCTCAGGATGTACCCGGAGATGCTGCAGAAGTCCATGAATTCCCCGCCCTTGTTTCCAACACGACAAAACCGGCTGTTTTCATCGGTTATACAGCCCTTGGCTGTGAGTATGTGTATGAGATGGCGGCCGTGATTGCCGGAGGGCAGGATAATTTAACTCAGAAACCCTTTATTATTGCCTATCCCGAAGCCATTGCCCCTCTTTTTTTCCCGGATGAAGTGATTGAACGTATTTTTGTGGCAGCAGACCGGTTTATGCCTCAGCTGCCGGGTTCAACCGTCCAGGCAGGTGCTACAGGACCGGTAACCCTGGCAGGACTTATCACTTTGATGACGGCAGAATCGCTCATCCATATCACCATTGCCCAGTTGCGAAAAACAGGATGTCCTGTTGCAATGAGCGGCAATGTGGGTATCCTTGATATGAAAACAGCACTCATGGCAATGGGCGCACCGGAAAATAACCTGGCCCTTGCTGCCCAGGCAGAGGTGGCGCGATCCTTTAATCTGCCCACCTGGGGCTTAGCAGGTGCCACTGATTCCAAAATGCTGGATGCCCAGGCAGGCATTGAAAGTGCCTTTTCAATATTGAGCCAGGGGCTTTCCGGCCTTAACCTTATCCATGATGTCGGGTATCTGGCTGCGGGCATGGCCTGCTCCCTTGAACAGCTGGTCATGGGCAATGAAGTGATCGGTATGACAAAGCGGTTTGTAGAAGGGATCACCGTAAACAGAGAAACCATTGCAAGGCAGATCATAGAAGATGTAGGGCCTGGTGGTCATTTTCTGGTTCAGCAGCATACCATGAACCATTTTAAAAAAGAGTTGTGGAATGCCAAGCTTATGAACCGTCAGACCATTGATTCCTGGAAAGCTTCAGGCAAACCCTCAATGGAAGACAGGGTGAAACAAGAAGTCAGAATGATCGCAGAAACCCATAAGCCTGAGCCCTTAAGCGATAAGATCCTTTCAGAGCTGGACCGGTTGAAAAGAGAAGGTGAAAAGGAAATTCTTGCCAAATTAAAAAAAGGATAATTTTTATATTATCCTGGAATATTAAATCATATAAATAGAATTATTGCCCTTGGAGAAAAAAATAAATGACTCAAAAAAAATATGATGCCATTATCATTGGTGCCGGTATCATCGGCAACAGCATTGCCTATGAACTGGCCTTGAAAGGTTATAAAACACTGAGCATCGACAAGCTGGGCGG
>CALGRI010000323.1 GCA_937880875.1 uncultured Pseudomonadota bacterium | reverse complement strand
TCATCTGTTTGACAATTTCAGGTTTTAGTTTTTGATAAATTTCTTTTGCCTGGGCAGCAGCAACACTAACTCCTTTTGAGGTAACAGTTGCACCGGACATGGCATCAATAACTCCACCATCGCCTTTGAGGGCAAAATTTGAGTCCATTGTAAGTCCTGAAAATTGAGAGACAAAGGAAAGGTCTTCCTTGGCCCTTGATCCGATTCCCGGGGTTTCGGAATGGGTTGTCACCCTTACATCCACAATCTCGTCCGTAGAAAGGTTGATGCCCACCATTAGTCCAATGGGACCTCCAAAAGCGCCTCCTTTTGTTTCAAAGGCAATTGCTTTTGAACCATCGGAAAGAAGAGTTGGGAAAATCTGTAATTCAATGCCTTCGGTTTTTATTGTAAATCTTTCCGCCAGAGGATCATTGGCCGCTTCTGGAAATATATCCTGAATGGCAGGGGCTTTCTGAAATTTTAAGATCTGATTTTCAATTTGTACCTCAGTTCCTGATTTTACTGCAGCAAGCAGGCCGCCTGAAACAGCTGTCAATACGGTTAAAACAACAATCATACTAATCATTTCACGCATTGTTTGCTCCCTTTCCCAAAGCTTTTGGTCTAATTTTGTCGATGAGGGGGTTTACAAGATTCAATAACAGGATCGCCAAAACGGTACCATCAGCATAGACGCCAATATTTCTCATCAATATAATCATTGCAGCAGCAGAAAATCCGTAAATAAACATGGGAATTCTGTTTGCAGGCGAGGATGAGTTTTCAGTTGCAAGGAAAAAAGCTCCGATCAGTGTATATCCTGAAAAAAGATGGAGCATGGGGCCGGCATAGGTATCCGGGTTTGCCATGCTGAAGCACAAGGCTGTTATAATGATACCTGCAATAAATGAAACCGGAATTTCCCACCGGATATATCCCCTTAAGATCAGGTAGATACCACCGATAATAAGGCCAAGCCCAAAAGTGGAACCGATTGCCCCAACCTGCTTGCCCATAATAAGGTCGCTTAGAGGGAAAAAACCTGCGACGGCAGAGACTCCCTGAAATTTCAGGGCTGCCAGAGGTGCAAGGGCGGTAAAATTGAATTCATAATTGACATAGGCAGCATCAAAGTCGAAAAAGACCTTCCAGGAAAGCATTAAAAAGGCCATTCCCACGAGAGCCGGGTTAAACGGGTTTGCCCCGATACCGCCGAAAATCATTTTGCCTATAACCACAGCAACAAAGGTTCCGGTAATCACAAGCCACCAGGGTGATGTGGCTGGAAGCATCATGCCGAAAACAAGTCCTATAACGGCAGAATCCAGATCGCCGATAGTGATCTTCTTTTTGGATATGACATTTAATATAAGTTCCCAGGCCATGGCACTGGAAAGAGATAGCGCAAGCACACCAACGGCTGGTGCGCCGAACTGAATAATACCGAAAATGATGGCCGGAAGGG
>CALGRI010000322.1 GCA_937880875.1 uncultured Pseudomonadota bacterium | reverse complement strand
GTAGAATTAAAGGAAAATATATACCAAAACATTGACATGCTGGAAGGGTATGATTAGAATTAAATTATTCAGGCTTAAGAATAACCCTGAAGAATAAATAAATAAATAAGGAGAGTTTTACAATGATTAATTTAACAGATCCTGCAAAAGTGCAGATAAATGAATATTTCCAGGGTAAAGAACCCACTCCCATTCGGATTTTTCTCAATTCAGGCGGCTGAGGTGGTCCTTCCCTTGCCATGGCTCTGGATGAGCCAAAAGACAATGATGATACCTTTGATGTTAAAGGCTTAAAATTTGTTGTTGACAAAGAGTTTATGCAAAAAGCTGAAAATATTAAAATTGATTTTACCGGGATGGGATTTCATCTTGATTCCAATATTGACATGGGAGAATCTTCTGGATGCGGAAGTTGTGGCTCCGGCGGTACTTGTGGTGATTAACAGGTTTATTTTTTTTTAAAAGAAAAGGCGATCATTCATTTTGACCGCCTTTTTTTGATTCTGATACTATTTTAACCCTTTATGGGTTATTTGTTTCTTCCCATAGGCGATTGATGCTCTTGCACTATCCTCTACCGAGTCATAGTCCTGATGACAAAACTATACCCATTGCAAGCTTTTCCAGGTTAATCCCGTGATTTTATTACAATGAGGCCACCTTTTTTTATGGAAACAGATGCCACAGTCTCCTTAAAAAAATTGCTTACACCAAGACAAGATCCCATTTCTAAGCTTGCATTAAACAGGGGATATTCAAGCCCTTTAAGGGTGATTCCGGTAACTTTTTCTGTAATGGGGATAATGGATAAAAAGTCTTTGGGCCCACCTTTAAGCTCTATAAAATCCGTTACGATATGAATTTCATTATTCTTATTTATGATTCTGGCAGGGATATTCTGCCTGGCGAGTTTTTTTAATAGAAAAATATTGGCCAGGGTATGATCCAGCCTGGTGCCGGTGACGCCTAAGAGGGTGATATCTGTTGCATTGTTTTCCAAAGCCCAGGATAGGCAAAGTTCCGTATCAGTATGGTCTTTTCGTGAAGAAAAGGTGACGGTTTTTACTTGTTTTTCCTTGAAAAAGACCTGGTCGTCCGGATGGATTGAGTCAAAGTCACCTATCATTACATGGGGTAAAATATTTAATGCTCTTAAATGCCTGGCACCACCATCGGCACTAATAATCATTTGGGCATTCTTGATCGTGTATAGAATGTCCTTTGTGTATTCAAGGTCACCATTGGCTATTATCACACATTTCATAGGCAATTTAGTATCATGAAAACCAGGGAATGAAAACCTAATCTTTTTAACATATCTTGACTATTTGTCCGCTAACTTATATTTTTCCTGAAAATGAAAAGTTTTAATATAATAAACAGATATATTTTCAAGGAACTTCTGTCCCCCTTTGCCATCAGCCTGTTTTTTCTGACATTTGTTTTTTTGATGACACGGATACCGGAAATTACTAATATGGTTGTGAACTATAATGCTGATATTTCATCTATTGCACTTATGGTTGTTTATACACTTCCAAGATTCTTAGAATTCACTATTCCTATGTCTGTAATGATATCCGTCCTTTTGACGTTTATGCGCATGTCAGGTGAAAATGAGATTCTTGCTTTAAAAAACGCTGGTGTTTCACTGTATAAACTCTTACCGCCGGTATTGGCTTTCTGTTTTTTAGGAATTTTTTTGACCATGTGGGTGACTGTCTTTGGCGTTTCCTGGGGGAAATTATCTCTGAAACAAAAGACTATTGAGCTTGCAAGATCAAGTATTGATGTAGCCCTGCAGGAAAGGCAATTTAATTCTACATTGGAAGATGTCATGATTTATGTCTCCAATGTGGACATGAAAACAAAGGCATTAAAAGATATTTTTATTGAAGACAGAAGAACGAAAGGTGTCGTCAATATTTCTATTGCACCTTCAGGAAGATTGATACGGCTTAAAGATGAGCAGGTGTATACCATAAGACTTTATAATGGGGCGATCAATCAAGTGGATGTTGATGAAGGATCTGTAAGTAGCATTCAATTTGAAAGTTATGATATCAATATTGATTTGAACATCATGAATAAAGGGGAAGGGGGAATATCAAAAGATCTGGATGAGGTAAGCCTGGTTTATTTGATAGGGTTAATAAGGTCGGGAATTAAGGACAAAGCTCGGTTGATCAATGCTTTGATGGAATTGCATGAAAAGTTTTCTATTCCTTTTGCCTGCCTTTCCTTAGGTATCCTTGCTTTTCCCTTGGGGGTTCAGGCAGCGTCTTTGAGACGGTCCTCAGGATTTGGTTTTGGAATTTCATTTTTTATTCTCTATTATTTTCTTCTGGCTACCGGATGGTCGGCAGGAGAAACAGGACATTATCCTCCTGTTATCGCTATGTGGCTGCCAAATGTAATCATGGGGGGAGTTGGGGTTTTTTTTCTTGTCAGGAATGCAAAGGAAAAACCGGTCATGCTTCCTGTGTTTTTCAATAAGGCTGCACAAGCCATAAAAAATTGGTTTATAAGAAAAATATAAAATATGACATGTCTGCATAAATATTGGATAAAGGAATTTTTTAAATTTTTTTCCGTCATTCAGTTGCTGATCATAGTTCTGTTTGTATTTATTGATTATCTTTCCAGGATGGAAAGATTTTTAAATTCTGATATTTCCCTTATCGGTGCTCTGGGATATGTAGTTCTAAAAGTCCCTTTCATGTTTGTACAATTAACACCGGCAAGTATTTTACTTGCAACAATTGCTGTTTTTGGATTGATGAACAGGAACAATGAACTTCTGGCCATCAAGTCCAGTGGTATCAGTGTATATTTTCTTGTTAAGCCAGCTCTCTTTGTGGGGGTGCTTCTTGCCATACTCATGTTTTTTTTAGGAGAGACTATTATCCCGGTTACCATGGCAAGGTCTAATTATATAAAATATAATGTTATACAAAAAAGTCATAATATTTATTCTGCAAGAAAAGATATATGGATAAAGTCTGAAAACAAATTGATTCACATTAATTTTTATGATCCTGTAAACCATTCCGCTGCCGGTGTAACAATCACATCTTTAAGAAAAAATTTTAGTATTGAGTCAAGAATTGATGCTGAAAAAGGTTATTTCAAACAGGGAACATGGATGTTTGAAAATATTATAGAACAGACCCATATTGAAAATTCCATGGATTATGATGTAAAATTATATGATAAAAAAAGTATCCCCTTATCGTTTAAACCTGAAGATCTTGTAGAGGTTTTAAAAAAATCTGAAGAGATGAGTTTTTTTGAATTGAAAAAGTTTGTCAACAAGGTTGAAGAAGAAGGGTATGATGCAACAACCTATAAGGTTGATTTGAATGGAAAAATTGCATTCCCCTTTATTTGTATTATTATGGTTCTGACAGGTGCGGCCACTGGTATGAGATCCTTTGTAAAAGGAAATATCCCGGCGGCTATAGCCATTGGTGTTGTGATCGCATTTATGTATTGGACCATGTATGGATTCTGCTTGTCACTGGGATATGGGACCATTCTGCCGCCCGTCATCAGTGCCTGGACAGCAAATCTGTTTTTTTTGTGTTTTGGAATCCTTTATTTAATCAATGCGGAATAATGGCAAAGAAAAGCAAACCAAATGATTTTTTTGTATAAAACGATAATTAATATTTTATTTATCATTGTCCTTCCGTTTCTGCCATTTATCTATCTTTTTTCAAAAAAAAGAAGAGCAAGCTTAAGCTTGCGACTCGGGTACAGGACCGGCCTAAGACAAAGACAGGACGGAAAAAAAAGAATCTGGGTACATGCCCTTTCCCTGGGCGAAGTCATATCAGTCATGCCATTTGTTAAAGCATTAAAAGCGAAAAACAAAGAATTGGATATTGTTTTTACAGCTTCGACAAAGACCGGGTTTGATATGGCA
>CALGRI010000321.1 GCA_937880875.1 uncultured Pseudomonadota bacterium | reverse complement strand
TTTTCCATTTTCATTTTATTGATCATTCCGAATAAATACGGGGGAAGTTGATCCATACGGCTTGCAAAACGAATAATATCGTTATCTTCCAAAACAAACTCCTTTATAAAATCAAATCCTGTGTTAAAAAAAATCATAGCAGATTTTTTAATGATAGGAAAAGAAAAAGAATGACAGCAATATGGCTGGATATCATTTTTCCAGGTTTTTTTGTTCTTGACAAAGAAAGCCCTCCACATGAAGATGGTTTAACGTGACAGACAAAAAATGAGTCGGTTAAATTTTAGAGGGAGCAGGGTATACTATGAAACGCTTTTTATTAATTTTTTCGGGTGTGCTGGTATTAGCCGTTTTTTCCCAGGCCGTTGCAAAAGACTGGTCTGAGATTGAAATGCAAGCAAAGGGTCAAACGGTCTATTTCAATGCCTGGGGCGGATCTCAAACCATTAATGAGTATATTCAATGGGCCACAAAAGAGGTACAAAAAAAATACAATATCCGCGTCATCCATGTAAAAGCAACGGATATCAGCGATGTGGTTTCCCGCATCCTTGTTGAAAAAGCAGCAGATAAAAAGACAAACGGCAGTGTGGATCTGATGTGGATCAATGGAGAAAATTTTAAGGCCATGAAGGAAAACAAGCTTTTATATGGACCTTTTTCTCAAAAACTGCCCTATTATCAGCTGGTGGACATAGAGAATAAAAAAACATTGCTGTATGATTTTACCACGCCCGTTGATAACATGGAGTCGCCTTGGGGAATGGCCCAGCTTGTATTTTCATATGATTCAAAACAAGTAAAAAAACATCCGAAAAATATGTTAGACCTTCTGGCGTTTGCTAAGGAAAATCCAGGAAGATTTACCTATCCTTCCTTACCGGGATTTCATGGTACAACGTTTATTAAACAGGTGCTTTATGAGCTGATCCATGATCCAGAAGTGTTGAATCAACCGGTGATTCCATCTGATTTTGAAAAAAACACCCAGCCATTATGGGATTTTCTGGATGCGTTGCATCCTTTTTTGTGGCGAAAAGCAAAAGTGTTCCCCACAAGTGCTTCCCAGATGGTAAGCCTTTTAAATGACAATGAAATTTTTATTTCTTTCAGTTTTAATCCAAATTCGGTCTCCAATGCCATTAAAAATGGGGAACTTCCCGATACTATAAGAACCTATATTCATACAAACGGCACCATTGGCAACGCTCATTTTGTGGGCATTCCCTTTAACTCATCAGCCAGGCAGGGGGCAATGGTGTTTGCCAATTTCCTTTTAAGCCCCGAGGCCCAGGCAAGAAAAGCAGACCCCACGATCTGGGGTGACCCAACCGTCCTTGATACCCAAAAACTTGTTGGAAGAGATAAGGCTTTGTTTGATGCCGTTCCAAAAGGGATTGCCACCCTGACACCCAAAGAACTGGGCCAGGGGTTGCCAGAACCCCATGTGTCATGGGTACAGGCTCTGGAAAAAAAATGGCTTGAAACCTATAGCAAATAACAGGAGATAATGACAAGAATGTCTGGACAGGCAAAGAGCCGTATATTTCCTGTTGTTGTTATCAGTTTTTTTTGTGTCACCGTTATAGCCGGTCTTTTCGGAACACTTCTGCCCTCCTTAAATTACCTGCCCGTTATCGGGTATACCCGGATTTCATTATCAGCCTGGTTTGATTTTTTTTCTTACCCAGGTATTCAAACCTCTTTTTTTGTGACGCTTTTTTCCGGAATAACAGCTTCTGCTGGTGTTGTAAGTCTTGCCTTTTTGTTTATTACCTTTTCCTATGGAACGGCTTTGTGGAAATTTTTTGAAAAAATCCTTTCACCTGTTCTTTCCATTCCCCATGCTGCATTTGCAGTGGGCTTTGGTTTTTTAATTGCCCCTTCAGGTTGGCTGATCAGGATGATTTCTCCCGCTTTGACGGGCTTTACTATGCCACCGGACTGGATTATTCTCAATGACCCTGCCGGCATAAGCCTTACCATTGCATTGGTGATTAAAGAGTTTCCTTTCCTGATTATGGTGACCATGGGTGCCCTGGGTCAGCTTGATATTAAAGAAACACTTCTGGTGGGAAGGGCGCTTGGATATACAAAAGAACAGATCTGGCTGAAAATTTTAATTCCAAGATTATATCCTCACTTAAGGCTATCCATTTTTGCCGTTATTGCCTATTCTCTTTCCGTCGTGGACATGGCCATTATTTTAGGCCCAAGCTCTCCACCTTCTCTTGCCGTACTGATTTTGAGATGGTTTAATGATCCGGATGTGAGTTTTAAGCTGCTTGCCGCAGCCGGGTCTCTATTCCTTTTTGCTATTGTATTGTTAAGTATTTTAGGTGTTTATATTATGGAAAGAGCCGTCGTCGTTTTTTTAAGGCCCTGGATTACAAATGGAAAGAGGCGCTGTTTTCTGTCACGGCTTAAACCCATCATTTTTTTTATGGGATGCGGCACTCTGTTTTTCACGGCTGTTTCCTCTGTTATTCTTGTGATATGGTCCTTGACATGGCAATGGCGGTTTCCTGATTTTCTTCCAACAACATGGACACTCACCTTCTGGGCAAAAGGGCTTGTTTCCTCTTTTGATCCGGTTATGACAACTCTTTTCACAGGAGTGGCATCGGCTTTCATCGGACTTTTGCTTGCCATCGGCTGCCTGGAGCATGAAGTGGCTGCAGGGAAAACCAGGACCCGGAACTATACGGGTTATCTCCATTATTTTTTATATCTTCCTTTGCTGGTTCCCCAGATCACATTTATGGCCGGTATTCAGTTTCTTCTGGTAATCATGAAAATGGACGGCTATTGGATGTCACTTATGGTTTCCCATCTGCTGTTTGTTCTGCCCTATGTGTTTATTGCTCTGAGTGCAACCTATCTGGCGTTTGATGAACGGGTGACGGACCAGGCAATGCTTTTGAAAAGATCTTATATAGCCGTTTTGTTCAGGGTAAAATTACCCATGCTGATAAAGCCGATCCTGTTTTCTTTTGCCATCGGGTTTTCCGTGAGCGTGGCACAATATATACCCACGATGCTGGTGGGTGCCGGAAGATTTTCAACCATTACAACAGAGGTTGTCAGTATTGCCTCGGGCTCGGATAGAAGGGTCATTGCTGTTTATGCCCTTATTCAGCAGTGTTTGCCCATGACCATGTATGCCATGGCCATTATCCTGCCGAAAATTTTGTATTACAATAGAAAAGGAATGCAGGTATAAGGAAAAGAGCATGTCGCTAGAACTTGAAAACCTAAGCATATTAAAGCAGGGATCAGCCATATTTGATCCCGTGAATCTTGTGATTAACCCAGGTGAGATTACCACCATTATGGGGCCAAGCGGGTGTGGAAAATCCACACTTTTGTCTGCTGTGTCAGGAAGCCTGGACCAAGTGTTCACCCTCAAAGGGTCTATCCTTTTATATGGCAGTAATATGGCAGATCTCCCCATGGAAAAGCGTAATATCGGTATCCTTTTCCAGGACGATCTTCTTTTTCCTCACATGGATATAGCCGGTAACCTTGCCTTTGCCATTAAAGAGAAAACATCCAGGGTTGAAAAAAACAAAATAATTGATAAAGCCCTTAAAACAGCCGGGCTGCAAGGGTTTGAAAAGCGTGATCCTTCAAGCCTTTCAGGAGGACAGAAAGCAAGAATAAGCCTGTTGAGAAGTCTTCTGGCCAAACCCTCTGCCCTGCTTTTGGATGAGCCCTTTTCAAAGCTGGATCAAACGCTTAAAGCAAAAATCAGGCTCTTTGTTTTTTCCCAGATAAAAAAAATGAATATCCCGGCACTCTTAGTGACTCATGACCCCAGGGATTGTCCCGAGGGAGGGATGATATTAAATCTGAACAAAGAAGAAGGATAAACCTATGCTTGACCCCTGGGCGATAAAATTAGTTAACCCCCCTTTGAAAGCCTGTGCCCAAATTCTTAAAACAAAGGGTGTCAAACCGGATCAGGTCACAATCGCAGGTTTTGGCATCGGCCTGCTGGCCTTTTTTACCCTCTGGATGAACGGGTATATAATGGCACTATTTTTTATCCTTTTGAACCGGATCATGGACGGTCTGGACGGGGCTCTTGCAAGACTGACAGATAGAACAGATGCCGGCGGATTCCTGGATATCTGTCTGGATTTTATTTTTTATTCCGCAGTCGTGGCGGGATTTGCGCTTTCCGATCCGCAAAACAATGCCCTTGCCGCAGTCCTTTTGCTACTCGGTTTTGTAGGAACAGGAACCAGTTTTCTTGCCTTTGCCGTCATGGCCCGGAAACATGATTTGAAAAGCCCGGCCTATCCCCATAAGGCCCTGTATTATATCGGGGGACTTACAGAGGGAACTGAAACCATTCTTTTTTTTGTAATAATCTGTATATTTCCCGGCCATTTTTCTTTCTTTGCTTTTCTTTTTGCCTTTTTGTGCCTTATAACAACAATTACAAGGGTTTTGTCAGGATATGCAACCTTGAAAGAAGTTGCAAAAAACAAGAAAAAAATGGTATCTAAATAGTGTTTAACCAAAAGAATAACAACCCTTAACCTAAAGGCAATATATAATGAAACCCCAGGAAATAGAAGATTTAAGCTTTAAGATAATAGAACAGGAAGCAGGTGATCACAGGTTCACTGATGAACAATGGCCCATTGTCAGACGTATGATTCATACCTCTGCTGATTTTGAATACATGAGCACCATCCGGTTTTATCCTGATGCCGTTCAAAAGGGAATCAAGGCCATTCAAAACGGCTGCCAGATATTCACAGACACCAATATGGCCCGGGTGGGGATACGGCAAAAAGAAATTCATGAATTTGGCGGCAAGGTCAGCTGTCTGATTGCAGACAAAGATGTTGCAGATAAGGCAAAAGACACGGGGACCACAAGAGCCCTTGCCGCAGTGGATATGGCTTGTGACCGGATGAAAGATGGCATTTATGTGGTGGGAAATGCCCCAACCGCCCTTTTAAGACTGATTGAATTGATAAAGGATAAAAAAGCAAGCCCTGCCCTGATTATAGGATTTCCTGTCGGGTTTGTGAATGCGGCAGAATCAAAGGATGCATTGATGACCCTTGATTTTCCCTATATCACAAACAAGGGAAGAAAAGGCGGATCAAATATTGCTGCAAGCATTGTTAATGCCCTGGCTATCATGGCATTTGAACAAAGATAAAGAGCGCTAACCGAAAACACTGGAGGTTATTATCAAAGGGTTTGTCATTGGTGCCACGGGAAGCGGAACAGGAAAAACCACCATCACCCTTGCCATTTTGTCATATCTTGCTGATTTAGGGTATAAGGTGGCCCCTTTTAAAGTGGGCCCGGATTTTATCGATCCTGGGCATCATACTAAAATTGCAGGAAGAACAAGCTTTAACCTGGATTCCTGGATGCTTTCCAGACAGTATAATACCCGGGTTTTCAACGAGAAAACCAGAGGTTTGGATATAGCTGTGGTTGAAGGGGTTATGGGACTTTTTGATGGATATGACGGTCTTTCGGAATCAGGGTCCACGGCCCAGATGGCCAAATGGCTGGATTTGCCCGTTGTTCTTATTGTCAGCGCTAAAGGAAAGGCCAGAAGTGCTGCCGCCATTGTCAAAGGCTTTGAAGAGTTTGACAGGGATTTGAAAATCGCCGGGGTCATCTTCAGCAAAACGGGAAGTCTGCGGCATTATGAATATCTGAAAGCGGCTGTAGAACAAAACTGCAAAACCAGGTGTCTCGGGTTTATGCCGAGAAATGATAGCATTGTCATGCCGGAAAGACACCTGGGGCTTGTCACATC
>CALGRI010000320.1 GCA_937880875.1 uncultured Pseudomonadota bacterium | reverse complement strand
CCATGGTTTTTAATAAAATAATGCCCATACCGGATCGGTTATGTGTATCTCCAATAAAATATAATGGGGTTTTGATCAATTTGATTTTTCTTGTTCCCATATAATTGATTTTTAAACCTGAGACCAAAAAATCCATCCATACCATATCTTGTATCATGGCAAATCTTAAAAAAGCCCGTACTGGTGAAAGAAGCACTCTGTAAATTGGGAGATTTGGCTCCTGGTACCATAATTACTCACGAGGAAATCTGGCTTATACGTTTTAAGCCTTTAATGTTGGTTATCAGGATCAAGTGCTTTTACACAATTTTTACCGGCTCGTTTGGCAATGTAAACTCCCTCATCAGCTGCCTTGATAAGCGCTTCAAAATTATCCATGCTATTTTTACGAGATGCCACGCCGATACTGACACTGCCACGCCAGAAGCCATTGCCTGTGGGTACATGCATTTCTGATATATTGCTTCTGACTTTTTCAGCGATATGCAGGCTGCCAGGTCTGTTAGTTGACGGACAGACAATTAGGAACTCATCACCACCCAGGCGGCAGACAAGGTCATCTGTTCTAACACTATCTTGAAGCATTTTTGCTACTTTACAGAGGACAAGATCGCCTGCATCATGACCATAGGTATCATTGACTTCCTTAAAATGGTCAGCATCAACCATCATCAAAGAGAGTGGTTCATCGGTCTTTGTGGATTCTTCCCAGTGTTTTCTTAACTGCTGCATGGCATGCCTCCTGTTGGGAAGCTCGGTCAGGACATCGGTAAGGGATATTTTTACCAGATTCTTATTAGCTTCATATAATTCTCGGGTCCGCTCCCTTACCTGTTGTTCAAGGGATTGATTCAGCGTTTTTAATTCTTTGTTCCTGGCAGACACTAATTGAAACAGACCCTTAATAGCTAAAAGAAGTGGCTCTGTTGAGCTGTCGCACATTTTTTCCTTCATTTCAAATACTTTGGATGGAGATGCACCGGATTGAATCGCCTCAATCTGTCTTGCCATATTTTTATCCGTGCCAAGTATATGATATGCCAACCAGTGAATCAGAAAGCTGAGCAGCTGTTTTGATATTTGTTTTTTATCTGAGGCCCTTTTTGTATGCATACTCATTACATCATTTAAAAAATTTTGATGTTCTTCGACGTGTGGGGTATAATGACGAGTATCCACATTTATTTCTTGCATCAGGGTTTTTTCTTCTTCAAAATGGTATTGAGTGTATTCTAACAGTTCCTGGAAAAGTAGTTCAAGGCCATCTGCATCATCTTCGGTTGAAGACAGTGAATCACTAAATGCATTAATCAATTCCACAAGCCTGCGATGCTGATCATCAACGTCCTTTAAACCTGTCAAAAAATTACTGCTAAACTGAAAATATTCCATAGATTTTCCCGGTTTTTATTTATGTTGTGTGGTAGAATATTCGCCGATTCTGGGTCAATTTTTTTTGTTATAATACCAGAAACAATTATGTCGATCAAATCAATTATTCCTATTTTGATCTTTCTTTGAAAAAATAGATACAAAATCATGCTACATTCTCGTATGTTTTATCCTTTCCCGATATTTTAAAAACCTGGTTAAGATAATGCAAACTTATTTTGAGATAATATTTTCAGGTTTGAACAAAAATCAAGTTGGTCTCCAATAT
>CALGRI010000319.1 GCA_937880875.1 uncultured Pseudomonadota bacterium | reverse complement strand
ACCGACCCGGAAAAACAAAGGGAATAAGAAAAACAAAACAGGCTATCAGGAAAGCCAGGCTGCCCAGAATGGCGAGCAGATCACCGGCCCGGATGGCTGCTGCGCCATAAAAAAGAGCAGATACAATAAAAAGCAACCACCCCCATATCTGACATTTTTTCTCAGAGAATAATTTTGGACCTGGCATGGTTTTTCCTATTCTTCAAAGGCTTTGTATTTATATCTTCCCCAAAAAAAACTTCGCCTCAAGCAATTGACCCGAGGCGAAGTTTTGCAATTAAGATTATTTTTCAAACACTATTTAATCCACGATGGTTTAATGAATTTGCTATCCTTGTAAGGGGTTAATGGGGGATCGGCAAACAGGGTTACCAGTTCACCGTTCTGGACCTGGTAATGAACGATGGGGGCACCGGATTGTGCATGCAGGGTATTGTCTTCACCCCAGGTGATATCCCCTATCAGTCCTTTATACGGAACGTTCTTCAGATGCTTGTTCACCGCTTTAAAATCATAGGCATCACCTGCAGCTTTTGCCGCTTCTGCCCAGGCCATAAAACTGGTATAGGTTACAAAGGAACCCACTCCCAGATCGTGTTTGTAGCGTTTTTTGTATTTGTCCAGCCATGCCTGTGCTTCGGCAGTAGGTGTTAGCGGTACGGGCACACCCGCAGGCATCTGACCTAGAACGCCATCAGCATTTTTGCCCAGGGTGTCGACGACCTCGAGGGGAGTAATACTCCAGCCCAGACTGATAATGGTATTGGTCGGTTTCTTGAGAAATTGACGGACAAAGGTGATCGGTTCCTGAGAAGCGGCTATTTCAAAGTGAATAACGGCAGGTTCGATCCTTCTTACTTTGGTTAAAATAGGACCCCACTCGTTGGTGCCGTAAGGGACAACTTCATGAAGCGCCACTTCCCAGCCGATTTCTTCAAATCTTTTGGCCATAACTGCACCGATTTCCTCACCCCAGGCATCATCCGTATTGATGAGCACGACCTTTTTATTGGGATAATCATAGGGTAATTTTTGCAATGCGTTAAATACACTGCCGCCCTGGGCTGCTGCAACAGGTGTCATAAAGTAGGCATTATAATATTTTTCCGGATCTTCCCTGTACACAT
This sequence comes from uncultured Pseudomonadota bacterium, assembly GCA_937880875.1. Taxonomy (GTDB): domain Bacteria; phylum Desulfobacterota; class Desulfobacteria; order Desulfobacterales; family Desulfobacteraceae; genus Desulfobacula. Next base: position 13,786 of record CALGRI010000319.1, on the reverse strand, counting down.
CAACCGAGGCCTGGGAACCATCATCAATAAAAAAGGGAGCATCATATTTCCCATATGCCCTGACATCCGCTCCAGCCCCGGCCCAACCCGCAACCACAACCGCGACCTTCTTTTGATCCATCAGAAAATCAGCACCCTGCATAACCACTTCCGGTGCAAAATCCTGATTATCAAACATAACAACCTCAAGCTGTTTGCCTAAAAGACCACCTGCTGCATTGAGCTCTTCCACTGCCATCTCAACACCTTTAAAATAGTTATCTCCGGAACCGGCATAATCTCCGGTCAAAGAGAAAGCACAACCCACCTTAATGGTATCCGCGGCAATTGCCCATGATCCCCATAACATGCAGGTTGCAACAATCAACGACATCAAACCAATTTTTTTCATTTTAATCTCTCCATTTTATAAGTTAGAAATATTTGTAAAAAAATCCTTACCGCTTATGATAAACTCATTCAAAGAATGAGGTAAATATGAATGAAACACCCTCAACCCAATAATGTACAGCACATCAATATTTATTCAGCCATTAAATGCTTTATTAGTGTGTTTCAATGGATCTGTTCTCTTTGTTTGTCCATCTGGAAAAGGAGAATTTTCGAATCAAACCAGTAACACCATCCGGAAGCAATAATACAATGAGAACCACCATTCCTCCCATGATCAGGAGCCGATAAATACCCATGGGTCTTAAAAGCTCATTAGCCGTGACCGTTATCACTGCTCCCAGGACAACACCAGGATATTGGCCGATACCCCCTACCACAATCATGATCAAAAGAACGGTAAAGACTTCCATACTCAGCATTCGAGTCGACAATATACCAACATAGTGCACATAAAGACCGCCAAACAAACCTGTGATAAAAGAGGTAATGCCAAACACCAGAAGCTTATATTTAAATGCGCTGACACCCAGACTTGCGGCAAAATCCTCGGAATCTTTTAACGCCAGGAAAGCCGTGCCCCAGTGGGATTTTAAGATCACCACAATGATGGCACTGCAGATAAGGGTCATAACCAGCGCAAGATAAAAGAACGGTACCAGTTCCGACGAACTGAAGGAATAACCGAAAATCTCAATCGGGGGAACACTGATAATGCCCCGTGATCCGCCTGAACCAATGGCTTTGCCAAGGGGACCTTTCAAAAACGGCTCCAAAGCCAGTTGAAATGCAAATGTCACCAGAGCAATATAGGGTCCGGCAAGTTTAAGACAGGGCAGGCCCACCAGCACACCGATAATGGCTGTGATAATACCTGCCATGAATACGGCAATGATGGGCGGCACGTTCCATGATACGGACAGTATGGCTGATGAATAGGCGCCGATGACATAGAATGCCACCTGGCCAAAAGAAAATATGCCGGCATACCCCATGATGAGATCCCAGCAGGAGGCAACCACAGACCATATCAAAATCATGGTTAAAATCCGCATCATGATAGAGCTGTCACTGACAAATATCGGCAGAATTCCAATCAACCCATATGTCACCGCAAGAATCTTGATCATGCTTTTCGCTTTCATGATTTATTCCCTTCCCATCAGACCCTGGGGACGAAATGCCAAGGTTATTAAAAGTAATGTCAAAACCGCGATATCAATGTGTATCATTCCCAGATAATATCCGACAAATGCCTCCAGCATTCCGATAATAAGCGCTGCATAAAGACTGCCCCGGATAGATCCCATGCCGCCAAAGGCGGTGATGACCCAGGCTTTGATCATTATGCCCGTGCTGGCCTGGGGATTAACAAAATTTTTCTGGCTGAGTAAAATCCCGCCAATACCCACCATGATGGTTGAGATGGCAAAGGTGGCTGCAAACACACGATCCTTGGGAATACCGACGATCTGTGCGCCGGCCGGATTCTGGGCGACGGCCTTTACGGCCATGCCGACGCGGGTATTGTTTAATAACCAGGCAAAACACAATAAGCCGGAAATCGATAATATAAAGATAACCACATCCTGTTTCATAAAGACCAATGGACCAAAATCAAGCGTCCCTTCCACAATATCGGGTAATGATTTAAGCCGCGGGCCAAAAATTGCCATATATCCGATATCCAGAAACAAGGCCAGCCCCAGGGTTAACATCATGGCTTTCATCTGCCAGTCAGATCGCTTTCGCAGGGGTGCTACCAAAAATTTTTCCAGAAAGAAGCCCACAACAAACAAAAAGGGAATTGCCGTAAGAAAAACCGTATAATATCCTCCCGGTAAATTTAAGGGAACCAGAAATACCCAGGCAAAATAGCCGCCCATGGTGTAAAAAGATCCATAGGCAAAATTAAAGGCCTTTGTTACCCCGTATACAAGTGCGAGACCAATGGCCATAAGGGCATAAACCGAGCCATTTAATAAACCGCTGATAATAACATCAATAATCTCTATAAACATCTATTGTTTTCTCCCCCCATAAGCGGATTCAGTCCGCCATATGTTCACCCCAATACCTAATTTTAAAGCGGTGTCACATTCCCAGAAAAATTTCCTTTAGATCATCATTGCTTAAGGCATCATCTTTACTACCCTCAAAGGTTATGCGGCCCTCCTCCAGCACATAGAGCTTGTCCGCCAGATCCGTTATCTGGGGAATGTTCTGCTCCACCACCAGAATTGTTTTACCCTGATTATTAATCTCCTTGATAATCCTGGCAACCTCCGTCCTTAGATTGGGCTGTAACCCTAAGGAAGGTTCATCAATGGCCAGAAAATCCGCATTTGACATCAATCCCCGGGCAATCGCCAGCATTTTGGCTTCACCGCCACTCATGGTGGAAGCATATTGTTTCTTTCTTTGGGCCAATCGAGGAAATAGTGTGAACACCCTTTCCAGGTTTTCCTTTTCGTGTTTGCGTGCGTTTTTGGAATACGCCCCAAGCTTTAAGTTTTCCATGACGGACATATAGGGAAACAGTTCCCGGTTTTCAGCAATATAGGTAATTCCCAGGTTGACAATCTTTTCAGAAGGCAATCGAATAATATCCTGGTCTTTGTAGGATATCCTGCCCTTCTTGGAATCCACCATACCGCAAAGGCTTTTTAACAACGTACTCTTGCCGTGACCATTGGGTCCGAGCATCACCACCACTTGACCTTTGTTAACCGTAATAGACACATCCTTTAGTACGTGTGCCTGTCCATAATATGCGTTCAGGTTTTCAATACTAAGCATCATGTGAATCTCCCAGGTAGCATTCAATCACTTCGGGATTGCTGGTTATTTGTTCGGGTGTCCCAGTACAGATCTTGCTTCCGTTTTGTATAACCATGATCGGATTGGCAAGCTCTGTTAAAACCTTCATAAAATGCTCGATGATGATAACGGTGATGTTAAGGTCTTGATTGATTTTTTTAATGAGCTGTGTCATTTGCTGAATCTCTATGGCGTTAAGCCCTGCCATGGGCTCGTCAACCATCAGTATTTTGGGCTTTGTGGCCAGGGCAGAGGCTATCATAAGTCTTTTTTTGCCTAACAGGTTCAATAGATCAGTTTTATTATTGCGCTCTTGTTCCAGGCTGGCAAAAGAGATCATCTCATCTGAATAGCTGGGATCATATTTGCCGGAGTTGCCAAAACGACAGCCCAGATTCACGCTTTCTTCCACAGTCAGGCTTTCAAAAATTTGAGGAATCTGGAAAGTTCTTGAAATTCCAAGACGGGCGATTTTGTGTGTGGGGAGTCCGGTTATATTCTTACCATCAAACTCTATTTTACCTTCATATTTGTAAAATCCTGTGATGAGGTTGTATAAGGTTGATTTGCCCGCACCATTTGGACCGGCTATTCCAAATACCTGACCTTCTTCCACCTCAAAGCTCAGGTCGTCGACAGCTGCCAAAGCTCCAAACTTTTTGGTAATATTGATCGCCTTGAGCATTTTACCTCTTCCTTTCCCCCGATTGAAATTGAGTGCTGTTTTCTATCACATAATATGTGATATGTGATTTAAGGCATATCATAGCTGCTTTCTTAAAGCAATAATAAAAACCTGTTTACATAGTACATAATATGTGATATTTTCTTATTTCAATAATAAAATTCTATTGAGGAGAGCGCCATCAAAGCCTTTATCCACACACACTTCGACAAATGCACGGGATGCCGTATCTGCCAGCTGGCATGCAGCATGGACCTGACAGGGGGGTATAATCCGAGACGCGCCCGCCTGTTGATTGAACTCAAAACCGAAAACCTCTACCATATCCCGGCCGTATGCAATCAATGCGAAAATGCCTACTGCATGAATGTCTGCCCGGCCAAAGCCATCCAGAGAAATGATGACGGCATCGTCTGTATTGATCGTGACAAATGTATCAGCTGCGGCCTATGTGTCCAGTACTGCCCCATAGGAATGGTGACACTGGATCCTGACACCGAAAAAGCCGTTAAATGCGAATTGTGCCAGGGGGAACCGTTGTGTGTTGAAGCGTGCCCCACTTTTGCCCTTGAACTTGTTTATAGAGGAAATATCAATGAATAGCGCCTACACAAATAAACTGCTGATAATTGATTTGTCCAGTGAATCCTTTGAAATCCTTCCCGTGTCCAATGACCTTAAAAAAGATTTTATCGGTGGAAAGGGATTTGGCGCAAAACTTCTTTATGACATGGTTCTTCCGGAAACCAACCCCTTGGGAAAAGACAATGTGCTCATGTTTATGACAGGGCCTTTAACCGGCACCATGGCTCCTGCCATGAGGGGATGTGTGGTGACAAAATCGCCGTTGACGGGAATTTTCCTGGATTCCTATTTTGGGGGCAGCTTTGCGCCTGAAATCAAATATGCCGGTTATGACGGCCTCATCATTAAGGGACAGGCCAAAAAACCCGTGTTTATCTGGATTAACGACGACACTGTGGAAATCCGGGATGCCCGGCATCTGTGGGGAACAGACACGCTTGCCGCCAATGAGCGGATCAAAACCGAACTTAAAGATGAAACCATAAAAATTGCCAGTATCGGCCAGGCAGGTGAAAACCAGGTCCTTTTTGCCCTGGTCTGCTGTGAATACAACCGCCAGGCAGGTCGGGGCGGCGCTGGCGCAGTCATGGGTTCCAAAAACCTCAAAGCCATTGCCATAAAAGGTTCGAAACTTGTTTCGATACATGATCCGAAACGATTTACCAAAGCCTGCGCCACGGCGTTTAAAGAGCTTGAAACAAGCCAGGATGTAGAGGCTTTCCGGGTTGCCGGCACAGCTGCTTCCGTTGATTTTGCCAATGAGACAGGCCTTTTACCCCATAAAAATTATCAAAATGGGACCTTTTCAAAGGCATCAAAACTTTCGGACAAGGGACAGGCCAAGCATCTGTGGCTGGGCAGCTCTGCCTGCATGGGTTGCCCCATCAGGTGTTCCAAAATCGGGGCCGTCAGGAGCGGAAAATACAAAGGAACTATCACAGATATTATAGAGTATGAATCTGCCGCTCTCATGGGTTCCAACCTGGATATTTCAGATATCCGGGCTGTGGCTCATCTGACCAAGCTCTGCGACCTTTATGGAATGGATTCCATGTCCTGTGGCAATATCATCGGCTTTGCCATGGAAGCTTGTGAGCGAGGACTGATTCAACCGCCCAAAGGGATTAACTTGAGCTTTGGCAATATTGATGCTGCCGAATACCTGATTCATGCCATTGCCGGCCGAAAAGGCGAGCTTGGAATGCTTTTGTCCAAAGGCGTGAAACAGGCTTCAGAAGAAATCGGCACAACCGCAATAGACCTGGCCGTGCACGCCAAAGGCCTTGAATCACCTGCCTGGGGTCCCAGGGGGGTGTCCGGCATGGGCCTGGCATATATGACAACGGATCGGGGCGGCTGTCACCAGCGCGGATTTACCGTGACCTATGAATTGTCCGGAGACTGGAAAGGAGAGCCGCTTGATCCGCTCTCACCGCAAGGCAAGGCCCGGATGGTGATAGCATTGCAGAATTATTCCGCCGGCAGAGACACTCTTGTCAACTGCGACTTTGGCAGTTACGGCATCATAGACACCACCTATGCCGAACTTCTCAGTGCGGCAACAGGACAAAAAGCAGATCCTGATACCCTTATCGAAACCGGTGAAAGGATATGGAACCTTGTCAGGTGTTTTAACCTGGACCAGGGGCTGGATGCTGAAAAGGATACCCTTGCTCCCAGGTTTGTAAAAGAACCGCTTCCTGACGGACCTGCAAAGGGCCATCGGATTTCAACAGAAGATATGGATTATATGAGGCAGGAATACTATCAATTGAGGGGATGGGACAAAAAAGGGATTCCCCTTGACAAAAGATTGAATCAATTGAGGATAGGCTATGCCAGACCCCATAAATAAAAAAGAGACCAAACGGATCGCCACAAAAGGACGGGTTCTTGAAGCGGCCACCCATTTATTTGCCCGGCTGGGATACCATAAAACAACGATCCAGGATATTGCCAATCACATCGGCATGACGACGGGAGCCGTGTTTCACCACTATAATTCAAAACCGGAAATTTTAGAAGATGTGGTGGAAGCGCTTGACCATAGTTTTGACCAATATATTGAGTACCTTGATCTTGACCATGAAGATTATAAAAAAATGATCCGCGGCATGATGAATATTTTCATGGACCGGTTTTGCGACCATCCGGATACCATCATTGTACTGGCGTCTCTGGCAGCCGAGTTCAGCCATATCAAAGGGCCTGTCATGGTAAAAATCCAGGCCGCCTATGACAAATTTGTGGATGCATTTGAAAATGCCCTGGACCGGATTTCCCAGAATAAAACCAATCGGGCTGTAGCAGTCTGTTTTATTTCAGGCCTTCAGGGCGTTGCCCTCCAGGCCCTTGTCCGGGAAGGTGAAATGAGCATTGATGAACTGGTGGCAGGATTTAGCACCCTTATGACCTTAAACCGGTAATCTAAAAAAGGAGTTAAGATAATGAAAGAAACATATGATTATATTATTATTGGCGGCGGATCTGCCGGGTGTGTTCTGGCCAATCGGCTCAGCCAGGACCCGGCAAACAAAGTATTGGTCCTGGAAGCTGGCAGGCCCGATTATATCTGGGATGTTTTTATTCACATGCCTGCCGGCCTGACCTTTCCTCTGGGAAATAAATATTATGACTGGTGTTACAAATCCGAACCAGAACCCCATATGCACAACCGAAACGTTTTCCATGGCCGGGGTAAGGTTCTTGGCGGTTCCTCCAGTATCAATGGCATGATCTACATCCGAGGTAATGCCATGGACTATGAAAAATGGGCCAAAGATGAAGGTATGGCAAACTGGGATTATGCCCACAACCTGCCCTATTTTAAACGGGCTGAAAATCGCCTCAAAGGGCCGGATGACTACCATGGCACGGATGGCCCCCTCATCCTTGAAACCGGACCCTGTAAAAATCCCCTTTTCCAGGCATTCCTCAATTCCACGGAGCAGGCTGGTTATCCTTTGACCAGCGATGTCAATGGATACCAGCAGGAAGGATTTGGCGCCTTTGATCGGAATATCAGCCGGGGCCGCCGTATCAGTGCGGCACGGGCCTATCTTCATCCTGTATTGAAAAAACGCCCCAACCTGGATGTCATCTGCCGGGCGCTGACCACCCGGATCCTGTTCGACAACAAAAAAGCCGTTGGTGTGGAATTTCTCAAAGGCAGCAGCAAAAGCCCGAAAACCGTCCATGCAGGAGAAGTCATTGTTTGCTCCGGTGCCATCAACTCTCCCCAGGTCCTGCAGCTGTCAGGCGTTGGGAATGCACAGGAACTAAAAGCGCTTGGCATTGATGTGGTCCATGATCTGCCAGGTGTGGGAGAAAATCTTCAGGATCACCTGGAAGTCTATGTCCAGTACAAAAGCAAAAAACCCGTGTCCATGAATCCGGCCCTCAAATGGTGGAAAAAACCCTTTATCGGCTACCAATGGCTTTTCCACAGATCCGGGCCTGCCGCCACCAATCATTTTGAAGCTGGCGGATTTGTCCGGAGCAATGAGGATGTGGAATACCCCAATATCCAATTCCATTTCCTTCCTTTGGCCATCCGCTACGACGGCAGCCAGCCCAGCCACGACCATGGGTACCAGGTCCATGTCGGGCCCATGTATTCCAATGCCATTGGCTCTGTTAAAATCAAGTCTGCAGATCCCCGGCAGCACCCTGCCCTTAAGTTCAACTACCTGTCCACGGACCAGGATCGCAAGGAATGGGTGGAAGCCATAAGATGTGCCAGAAAAATCATGAACCAGCCGGCCTTTAGCGAATTCAACGGGGGGGAAACCTCCCCGGGCAGCCATATCCAGACAGACCAAGATATCCTGGAATGGGTGGCAAAGGATGCTGAAACAGCCCTCCACCCCTCCTGCACCTGTAAAATGGGCAAAGATGACATGGCTGTGGTGGATCCTGATACCATGAAGGTTCACGGCATGGAAAATCTGCGCGTGGTGGATGCCTCTGTCATGCCCTATGTGACCAACGGCAATATCTATGCCCCGGTCATGATGGTGGCGGAAAAAGCCTGTGACCTCATCCTGGGCAATACCCCTGAGCCGCCTTCCAAGGCAGTATTTTACCGGCACAAAGCCTGAAAAACCTTCACCACCCCGATGATGCGATGACTCTGGTGAATTTATTTCGTTGGTTTTGCATCCTGACAAAATTGACAATATTACTAATTTTTAGGATGCACCAGGCTGGAGAATAATCTATCTTATGCGCACCTGGAAATGAAAACAAAAAAATAGGATTTGCATAATGGATATTTCATTAAGCTACGGCAAAACCAGTCTCAGGGTCAGTCTTGATAAGGACTGGGACGCGACTATAATAGAAAAACAGAATATGCCGGTTATTGATGATCCTTTGACTGCCATATCAACGGCCTTTTCTGAAGGAGATGGATCAGGATCACTGGAAGATGTGGCAAAAGGAAAATCTTCGGCCTGCATATTGATCTGTGATATCACAAGACCTGTACCCAACGGGCTTATACTGCCCCAACTGATTGAAAGGCTGATAAAAGCCGGTATTAAAAAAGAGTGTATCACCATTCTGGTTGCAACGGGTCTGCACCGACCCAACAAGGGTGATGAGCTTTTAGAGATTGTGGGAAGCCAAAAAGTCCTTGAAACGGTGAGGGTGGAAAACCACTACGCCAGAAATGATGACGACCATATCTTTTTATGCAGGTCAACATCCGGTCTTGACATCAAAATAGACAAGCGGTTTGCCATGGCTGATCTCAAGATAGTCATCGGCCTTGTGGAGCCCCATTTCATGGCAGGCTATTCAGGGGGAAGAAAGCTTGTTATCCCCGGAGTAGCCCACCATCAAACCATTACAGGGTTTCATACTGCAAAATTTCTTGAGCATCCTTGCTCAAGAACCTGCAATCTTAAAGGAAATATCTTCCATGAATTCCAGCTTGAAGGCATAAGAAAATTATCCAATCTGTTTGCTGTTAATGTTGTCATTGATGAAAAAAGAAATCTTTCCTTTGTAAATTTTGGTGATATTGAAAAAAGCCATGCCATGGCAATTCAATATTTGAAACAATATGCAGAAATTAAGATTTCAGAAAAATTTTCTACCATTCTCACAAGTGCCGGAGGATATCCATTAGATAAAACCTATTACCAGACTGTAAAGGCAATGGTTACTGCCATGGATATACTTGAACCCGGAGGGGACATCATTGTTGTATCAGAATGTTCAGAAGGCATGGGGTCAGATGAGTATTTAACTGCCCAGAAGCTTTTATTCAACCTTGGAAAACAAGCATTTCTTGAAAGATTAAAATCCCGGGAATATGCGCAGATTGACGAATGGCAGACGGAAATGCAGTTAAAACCCATGGGTACCGGAAACATCCATTTGTTTGCCCCAAAACTTTTGGAAAAAGACCGAAAATATACCTGTGTAAATCATATCTCTGATTTAAAAACAATGATTTGTAAATCCATTAACAGATCAGGCAATAAAAAAATAGCGATTATCCCTGAAGGGCCTTATGTAATACCGATTTATGATAAAGAAAGGTAGAAGTATATGTCTACTGAACAAGATAACACTTGTGATATTTTACAGCTCAGAAAAGATGCCAGAGAGATTTTTAATTCCGGTCTTTTATCTGCAGACCCCGCCAATGCAATTCAGCGCCATCTAAAACTTTGTAAAAATATACTAATGGTGGCAGATACCCCATTTGATCTGGCGCAATTTGAAGAAATCCTGGTGATTGGCGCGGGCAAAGCCTGTGCTGCCATGGCAAAAGAAATTGAAAACATCCTGGGTTCAAGAATAACCCGGGGAAGCATTAATGTAAAATATGATCACCTTGCACCTCTTGAAACCATTGAACTGGTTGAGGCAGGCCACCCCATTCCCGATGAAAACGGAAGGATTGGGGCAAAAAAACTTTTTGATCTGGCAACAAATGCCCATGAAAAAACCCTGATATTCTGTCTTATTTCAGGTGGCGGGTCTGCGCTTTCCCCTTTACCATGTGATGGCATATCCCTGGCTGAAAAACAGGAAACAACAAAAATACTGCTCGCCTGCGGTGCCAGGATTCATGAAATAAATACCATCCGCAAACATCTTTCCCTTATCAAGGGTGGTGGGCTTGCTAAAGCCGCTTTCCCTGCAACCATAATTTCTTTGATCCTGTCCGATGTTGTGGGGGATGATCTTGATATCATAGCTTCAGGCCTTACAGTTCACGACACAGGCACTTTTGAAGATTGTAAAAATATCATAGAATCATATAATATTTCCTTAAAATTGCCCAAAAATGTCCTGAATCATATTAATAAAGGATGTAACAGTGAAATTCCTGAAACTCCCAAGCCTGATGATCCATATTTTAAAAAAGTTAAGAACCTGATAATCGGGAATAATTTTAATACACTCATCGCTGCCAGAGCCAAAGCTGAATCCCTGGGTTATAACACAATAATTTTATCTTCTTTGATTGAGGGAGAGACAAGGGATATTGCAAAGATGCACACAGCCATTGCAAAAGAAGTCCTTAAAACAGGCAATCCTGTACCATTGCCCGGATGCATTATTTCAGGAGGGGAAACAATCGTCACCATGGATCATCATGGGCTTGGAGGACGAAATCAGGAATTTGTACTGGCATCTGCCATTGAAATTGCAGGAGAAAATAATATGGTTGTTCTTTCTGCTGGAACAGATGGTACGGACGGCCCAACAGATGCAGCAGGAGCAATTGCCGATGGCAACACCTTTGAAAAAGCCCAGGATCTTGGAATATCTGCAAAACAATATTTAACGGCCCATGATTCTTATAATTTTTTTAAGAAGATAGATGATCTTATCATAACCGGCCCCACCAATACAAATGTCATGGATCTAAGAATATTTCTCATGAAATAATCTTAAATCCAGTCTCTAAATGTCAGAACTACGTGAGTTTCTTCAAAATTTCAACAAGGTGTTTGCCTGCCTGAGTCAGCCGGTATTTCTGGTTGCTACTTTTGGGTTTGTCAGGGATGGTCATCTTGATCAATCCATCTGATAAAGCAGACTCCAGGTAGTTGCGTGAAAAAGTTACCCGGTCGTTAAGATTCTGGGCATTTAACATCACATTTTTTATATCCCTTTTGTTTTCTATGGGGTTAAAAATGGTTTCAAAACTTACTTGACCATCTAAAAATATCTTTTCCTGACCTTGAAGGAGATTCATTAAAGAGGCTGAAGACTAATTTGTTCTTTGTAGAATATTCAACAGGTTGAGGCCGGGGGCACTGATACCCCTGCGTTCCAGAAGAGAGCCTTCCATCCGGTAGAAATGTACGATCGCTTTAAGGTAATTAACTACAGCCCGCACTTCGTTGATACGGCTTACGAGAAGATCACGCTGGACCTGAGCCACAAACAAATTAGTGGAGCGGCCCACCCTGAATTTTTCGGTTTCAATCCGCAGTTTTTCTTCCTGAAACTTTCTTGTTGCAGTGCTGGCGGAAATTTGCTCTTTTGTGCGATTAAGTTCAATATAAGCATTTCGGACATCAAGCTCAATTATCTGCTGAAGATTGTCTAATGCCATCTCAGCCTTATCTCGACTAAGAAGTGCTCTTCTTTGTTGCGCTCTGGCATTGCGGTTGAAGACAGGATATTCGAAGTTGAGTCCCACCATCATGTCATAGCTGTCTCCATCAACGTCATTCACAGATCCTGAAAAGGAGTCGGCATATCCGGTTTTCCCAAGGGTAATGAAAAGATCCATTTTGGGAAGCAATCCGTTTTTGGTTCGAACGATTTCAATGTCATTTTTTTGAATATCTATCTTTGCCTGGTTCATCTCCGGCCGCATCCTTATAGCTACCGCTACATGCGCCCCGACTTCATCATATTCTATTTCCGGCAATGTTGGTGGATGCACCAGTGTAATGTCTCTTTCCCAGGGATTATCCCCTGGTGGGTTAAGCAACCGGACAAGCCGGAGGCGGTTAGACTCCAAAGTACTTTTAGCATCGATCAGTCCCTGCTGCTGTGCGGCAACTTCGGCCTGTACTGCAGCAAGCTCTGCTTCTGCCATTGTCCCCACTTTGATCATCTCTTCGGTCTCTGTTATCTGCTGCCCGGCAAGCTTAAGCGATTCCTCTACAATTTCCATCTGCCGCTGGGAAAGCGCATAATCCCAATAGGTGGTTTCAACCTGTGCCAGTAATGATTCGCTAAATCCCCGAAGCTCATATCGGGTGATGTCTGTTTCGAGTTGTGATTGACGAAGCCGAGCCAGGTTCACATCCGTTCCATACCCTTGAAGAAGTGACTGTGTTACCGATAGTCCAAAGCGGGTGGAGGAATATTGTTCACTATATTGGTCTGAATCTGTGGTTTTTATGACGGCCGCAACTTCCACAAATGTACCGGTGGGAAAGAATTCTATAAGAGAGATACCTCCCTGAAAGACATCGTTTACCGAACTATCAGCATAGCTTCCTGACTGGTTCAGCGTCTTGCTATCGTCTTGCTGGATAGAAACCCCTGCGTTTACAATTGGGTCGAACACGGCCAGTTCCTGATCCTCAAAAGTTTTTTGAATTAAAGGATTAATCCGCTCCACTAACAACGAACGGTTGTTCGCAAAAGCTATAAGAATGGCATCTTCTACCGTGATGTTAAGCGGACCTTTTTCAGGAAGATTTATGATTTGTTTGGATATGGGCTTGATTTCGACTGCTGCTGACATATCCCTTTTACTGTACACATCTGACGGAATTTGATCCTCTGCGATCCATACGTTTTTAGAAATCACACAGGATATCGGCAAAAGAAAAAAACTCAAAATAAACAGCCTTACAAATAATTTTCGAAAGCAGGAAATTGCCATCATGTCAGCTCCTCGCTAATAGTCTCCCGGAGTTTGCGCTCAGCGGGCTCTATAACGTCATAGGCCTCAGATTTCATTTTCTTTCGTTCAAAGAGCGCATAGATTGTGGGTACCACAATAAGAGTAATCAAATTCGAGCTGATCAGTCCGCCTATGATAGCTCTGGCCATTGGTGCCTGGGCTTCGCCGCCCTCGCCTATACCGATAGCCAGTGGCGTCATGGCCAAAATAGTGGTTGTAGCGGTCATGAGAATAGGTCTGAGACGTCTTTTACCGGCTTCTATAATGGCTGTTTGAACCGGCATATCTCGTCGCCGCAGCAAATTAATGTGATCCACAAGCAAGATAGCGTTATTCACCGCAATGCCGCCCAGCATGATACAACCGATATAGGATTGAATATTAAAAGTGGTATCTGTAAAAAATAGCAT
>CALGRI010000318.1 GCA_937880875.1 uncultured Pseudomonadota bacterium | reverse complement strand
TAACATAAAATGGCCGCATCTGGTTATCGAGAGCAGAGAAAAAGAACGGTTTATCCGTATCTTATCATTCCAATCGGCTGTTCCCCAAACTGTGATGTACTTTAAAAAAATATCATTGTCTATTAAAAAACAGTTATTTCTATCCTTGACAGCAACATTTTAATTCACTACAAGAATACTATGAAATTATAGTTGCACCAATATACTGTATCCATTCTGATCTTGTTAAAGCTACGCCATAATAGAAAATCATAACCTCACACCTTGTGGTTAGCAATTTCATCCAGTTATTTCTCTTTCAAGCAGATTTTAAACATCCCTCAATGATTCGTGACTGTGCTATGGGGATACCTGTGAAGTATCGAAGATCAAGTACTGTTAGCTTTTTAAGGGCTATGTTCATTTGTTATTATAACAAATGAACTTTTGGCAAAGTGATAGAATTAAAATATGGAGGAAAAATGAAATGAAGAGACTTCTAAAATTGTGCCTATTTCACTCCTGGCAGGATAATAAAAACTCTGTCAGGAGAACAATGGAACAATCCAAGAACGGATTAGCTTAATCAATCTAAAAATCTTTAAAAAAAGGAGAAAAAAATGGAACAGGTATTACCCATTGAAGAATTGGCAGCACAAAGATTAAATATAATGGTTTATTCATACTCCTTATTTGCAAAAAATCTCATGGAAGAAGGTTTGGATTTGGATAAGGTCAAAAAAGCCAGTGATAAAACCTGGGCTATGTTGGGACAACAAACTGCTGAACAATTAAAACCTTTGTTTGGAGAAAATGTGAATATTGAGACACTTCAGCAATCTGGAGCGATGGCAACGAGCGTGCATGGAATGGAAATGAGTGAAGAAATATCAGGAAATACTATTAAGTCTAAATATACCAAATGTCCTTGGCAAGAAGCCAACCTTGCTCTCAATATGCCTAATGACTGGAGAATGTGCACAAGCGGTCATTCTGCTTTCACAGAAACCATGTATAAAGGATTAGTCCCTAATGCAGAGTACAAACTGACAGAAAATATGCCATCAGGAGACCAAATTTGTGCTGGAACAACAACCATATGATTTTTATACGATGATTTTTTTCCAAAACACATAATACACAAATCAAAGGGAGGAGAAATTATGCCGATTCTTTGCATCGAAAGCCAGTACCCACCTCACAAAAACAAGGAAGTGCTGGAGACTTGGTTAGGAGCCATTCAGAAATATCCACGGCCAGAAGGGCTTTTTACCACTCTGGTTGATACAGCGATCAGTGCTGATAAAAAAGGGTTGAAAGTTTTTTCTGCGTATTTGATCAATCCTGGTAAATATGAAGAAGCAGCAACCTATTTCCGAAAATTTATGACTTCATTTTTTGAAGTGGAAGGCTACACTTATGAATTTAGCAATTGGTCAACAATTGAGGAGGCTATGGAATCGATAGAGGTTCCGATGCCCGATCGTTAATTTTCAAACAAAAGAATATTTAAGAGCAGGGCCGGAAAAGGTCCTGCTTTTTTTATCTCCCTATCAACACCGCAAATATTTTGATGAAAACAGCTTAAGAGAAGATTTGTCAGCCATAGAATCAATTTTTAAAACCCTGCCTAAGTCATTGAAATAGCAGTCTTTTCTGTCTCAAATCAAATTGTGAACCAAAAATCCAAGACATTTTTCATGATTATTCTTTTACAATCAAATCACAAATAAGTTTAAAAACGTCTGAAAGTCTTAATATACCAACAACCTTGTCTTGTCTAATCACAAGCAAAGACTGGTGGTGGCCCAGGATAAACTGGTGTATAGCCTCTGGTACGGGAAGGTCTTCACTGACGTATTCGCCTTCTTGGGGGGAATACATTATTTCCTTTACTTGCCTATGTTTTGCCTTTTTGACAAGGGATTCACAACTTTCATCCCAGAGATTGTAATTTTCAACCAGAGAATGAAGGAAATCATTACTAAGCCCAAATCTGGATAAGCCTATCTTGGCAAGGTGATCCGCGTGTCCAAACTGGCTGTACTTGGGTTCAAGTGCTCTTAAAACATCCAAAGCACTGACTTTTCCTGTAATATTCCCGGTTTCGTCATAAACAAGAACCGCCCGGTGTTTGTAGGTGTCGGTGGGTAATGTTTTTTGCGAATGATAAAGGGTTTTGATGGCCTTTTCAAGGGTGTCATTTTCATTTACCGTGGCATATTCAGATAAAGGAATCATAACTTCTTTAACTTTTTTTGTATTCATCTTTTTTCCTTTATTTTATCAGTATTGGCATCCCCATAAGCGGCCAGATAAAATATACAGCAATTGCAACGACTATCATTAAGAGAATACTGGCTGGAATGCCATATTTGAAGAATTCACCCGTTGTAAACTGCCCGGAATCATAGGCAATGGCATTGGGAGCAGCTCCAACCAGAAGCAGAAATGGCATGCCCGCAGTAACCAGGGCGGCAAAAAGAATGACTTCCGGTGCCACGCCAAGATATGGTGCGATAACAAGGGCAACGGGCAGGGAAATGGCAATGGCTGCAACATTCATGATAAAGTTGGTCATGATCATGACAAAAAAAGCAATGCTCATGACAAAAACAAACCAGTTTGATTCCTTGAACATGCTAAGCCAATTGATGGCAAGCCATTCAGCTGCGCCGGTTTCCCATAGGCAGAACCCGATGCTCATGGCTCCGCCAAACAGCAGGATAATATTCCAGGGGACTGTTTCAAGGTCGCTTATGTCAAGGATGCGTAAAACAAAAAAGAGTATGGTTGAAATAAGAATAATGGCGGTTTTATCTATTGGTTTTAAAAAGGGAACATAAGGCCTTAAAGCCATCACCAGTATACAGCTGAAAATAATAACAAAAGCAATGATTTCATTTTTAGTGATTTTCCCCATTGCCTGACTCAATGTTTTTGCCTTCTCCCTTAGACCGGGAACGGTTTTTTTCTCAGGTTTAAGAAAAACCATAAAAAATCCCCATAAAATGAACACCATGCCCCATCCAATGGGGAACATATAGTAGGCTAATTCAAAAAAGGAGATATCTCTTCCGATTATATCCTTGTAAAAACCGATGGCAACCGCTCCTCTTGCTGCACCAAGCAGTGTGATAATGCTTCCTGCGCCGGCAACAAATGCCATCCCAATGAATAATCCTTTTCCAAAATTTGTGGGTTTATCATCATCTGCATACATTTGGTATATGGTTACCAGAAGCGGATACATGGTTGCGGCTACAGCAGTGTGGGCCATGATATGGGTCAGGGCTGCCGTTACCACAAAACACCCCAGGTAAATCATGCTGGTTTTTTCTCCCACAATGATGAGCATCCTGTAGGCAAGACGCCTTGTAAGGCCGGTTTTTGTAAAAACCATGCCAATGACCAGAGATGCAAAAATAAACAGCACGGAAGGTGTCATAAAATCCTTAAATGCTGAGTTTGCAGACCGGATCAAGAACAGAACCTGTAATACACCAATGGTCAGACTTGTGATCCCAATGGGGACTACTTCGAACACCCACCAGGTGCCGCCAAGGAGAAAAACTGCCAGAGCTCCCTTTGCTTCTTTACTCAATACAAAATGTTTTCCTGTGGGATCAATGGCATCGGGCCATGCCGGGGAAAAATTGACAATAAAAAAGAGTGCAAGACCAATTAATAAAAAAAGTATTCGCTTCCAGTCAATAGTTTTATCCTGTAGGGTTATAGATTGTGTTGTCATGTTACAATAGTCTCCTGGAATTACCAACCACGGGTTTTTAATATGTTATCAATTTCTGCCTGGCGGATACGTTCATCATGTTCATGTTTTAAGGTATTGGCCTTGGCAATTTTTTCAATAAGGAGTTCAGTATCTGTTGGTTTCATAAGAAAGTCGAATGCACCCAGTTTCATCCCCTGAATGGCATTTTCAACTGTGGCTTCGCCGGTCAGTAAAAGTACCGGGGTAAGGGGTTTGATTTTTTTTATCTCTTTTAAGGCATCAATTCCAGTAATTTCAGGCATCAGAATATCAAGGATGATGACGTCAAAATCGATTTTTTCAGCCATGGCAATGGCACTTTCTCCTGAATATACTGTGGTGACTGAAAGATCTCTTAATTCCAGCCGTTGGGCTAAGGTTTCGATAAATTCTTCTTCATCATCAGCTAACAATACTTTTATTTTCATTTTATTCTCCTGTTTTAATTTGAGAAAAGTCCTTAAAAACCTTCATCACCTAATGAGCGGTTTGATTCCGTCTGGATGCTATTTTTTCATAAGCTCTTTTCATGGTATCAGTAATTATATCTATATCAGCCGGTTTCTGCAGATATGCGAACGCACCCATATCCATGCAGGTTTTTTTGTCTTTTTCAGTACCGTGACCGGTTAAAATAATTACTTCAATATCTGGTTTTGTCTGTTTAATTTTTTTCAAAACTTCAAACCCGTCAATGCCGGGCATTTTTAAATCCAGAACCATTACTTCTGTTTCTTCCTGGTCGGTAAAATCCAGTGCTTCCTGACCATTGTAAGCTATTTCACTTGTGAACTGGCGCATTTTCAGCCGTTCAGACAATGTCTGGACAAATTCTTTCTCGTCATCCACCAGTAGAATTCTTAAAGGGGTTTCAAATTCATAATTTCGGATAATATTCCCTTTATAATAGTTTTTTCCGATTTTTGTTTCCACGGATTTGACCCCGGGGATTTTTTGTACGACGGTCACAATCTTTTGCTGAAGCCTTGCCAGCATCATTACCTTTTTGTCGATGGTAACGATCACATTGCCCCCATCAATTCTGGTCAGTAAACCCTGTCCGATTTCACTCAATGCCAGGTCAACCTCTGAAATAAGTTTGAAATCTAACATTTCTTTTTTTATCAGATCTTTTTTGTTGGATAAGAGCTTTTCAATATGTTTTATAATCAGGTTTACGGATGCTTCTGCATCAAGTTTATCCGTCGGGATAACAATGTCGTAAAGCGATTCATCCCAGGCTTTTTTACGAAACAGGTCATTTGTCCATAGAGCGGCAACTTTGTCAGACTGCTCTATGTTTTTTAACGCCTCTTTTTCAGAAAGCCCGTGCAATGTAATCCCATTCTGGGTGCGGGTTTTTTTGTCGGTAATAATCAATACCCGCATCGCATGAGAAATTTCACTGGGGATAAGATGGCCAAGAATCCCAAGAAAAATGCAATCGCCTAAACAAGCATATTCGAAAATTGATTTTATGATGGATGCCAGGCATTTTTCTTTCTCATGGCTGAAGTCATTAAATGCAAGGGGTTTGCTTTCAACAACTTTTTGAAGCGTTGAAAGATTAATATCATTGTCTTGATGAGTTTTTTCAATGATATCAGCATCGGTTATGATTTTGCTGTTTAATTTTTCAGACAGCCTACTCGCCACCTCTCCTGCATTTGAATACAACCCGCTTGTTATGGTTAAAATAGACATATTCACCTCCAATTGTATTATTGTTTTAGTTTTTTTCTGGTTATAGTATATAGCAATACTTATGCCAATAGTAAAATATACATAAACACAGCATGTTATAAAAAGGATTAAATCAATGCGAATCCAAATGAAACAAAACAAAACATCAAAGAGGAGACTTTATGAGACCCTTTGAAACATAAACATAGAAAAAGCGGGTGAATTTATTTGAAAAAAATAAGAATGGCGGGGGAATCCGCTGCTATTTCTGCTGTCAGACTGATCTGTTCGCATAAGCTAATGATTTTTGTCCATTGAGGGCCCTGGGTAATTTTTGGGTTATAGTCTTTATATGTGAGAGTATCATCATTGTATAAAAATTTTATGCCTATCCGATTATTTGAAGACTGGATTTCCAGTGTAATAGTTGCTTTTGTTTCAAAATTATTTATAAAACATTCAATACACAAGAATGCTATTAACTGGAAAAGAACCGGATCTGTAACAATCGAACAGGGGTTTTCACACTCAAATATGGAGACATCAACGCCTTTTTGTTTAAAGAGTCTTTCTGCAATGGAAATCATTCTTTTAAGAGTTTCAAAGATATTAATTGAAGCCTGGCTGCTGTCAGCTGTGTGGGCAAATCCATTAAGCCCGGATGTAAGGCTGACACCCCGATAGGCCTGCTTTTTTATGGTTTTAATGCATTTGTCAAGCCGCTCCTCAATATCTTCTAAGTCCCCGGACTTTTGCATGAGAAAAAAGTCTTCCATGAGCCCGGATGTTTCTTTGATAATGGCCAGCACGTTTTGAATATCATGGGTTACAGAGGCGGTTATTCTTCCTAAAAATGCGGGTTTATCATTTGAATTTTCCATTTGTATCAGCCTTTTGATGATTTGCTTAATGCCAGTTTTATTTTTTCCATGAGGTCATTGATGTCTAATGGTTTCATGAGAAAATCAAACGCCCCCATCCGCATGCCTTCCATTCCATCTTTTGTGGAGCCATGTCCTGTCAGCATGATGACCGGCAGGGTCGCATCAATCTCTTTTATCTGCCTTAAGGTATCAAGGCCGCTTAAACCGGGCATCATTAAATCAAGGATGGCGACGTCAAAGGATTCATTGGCAAGCCTACTGATACCGGATTCTCCGTCCCCGGCTATTTTTGATATATATCCCCTTAGTTCAAGCCGTTCTGCAAGGGTTTCAACAAATTCCATTTCATCATCAATCAAAAGAACTTTTATTTTATCCATTGATCGCCTCCAATTCTATTGGTTTTTGGGGCAGCTCAAAAGTAAAGACCGCCCCTTTACCGGGTTTACTTTCTACACTGATCTGACCGCCAAGTTTTTTAATGATTCCGTATGATATAGAAAGGCCAAGGCCGGTTCCTTTCCCTTTTTTTGTGGAAAAAAATGGGTCAAAGATGTTCTTGATAATATCTTCTGGTATGCCGCAGCCATTATCACTGATTTTGACGCTAATTCCGCCATTATCTATGTTTTTGGTTTCAATTTTAATCCATCCGAAATCCTCAACTGCTGCAGAGGCATTGCTTAAAAGGTTCAACACCACCTGCTGGATTTGGCCATGGTCAGACTCAATTAAAACAAGGGAATCCGATAATATTAAATTGATATCTATTTTTCTATAAAGAATCTCTTTTTCTAAGAAATCAAGGACCTCATTGATGATTTGGTTTATATTTATGGGTTCTATTTTTATATCAATACGTTTTGAAAAACCAAGCAGTCTGTGGGTTATTTTTCTGCATCTGTCAACAGAATTGAGAATGGCACAGGTTAAATCGATAAATTTTGATTTTTTATCAAAGTCTTTGGAAAGTCCGATCAGATCACTCATAAGACCGGCTTTCTCATTGATAATGGCAAGAGGATTGTTTATTTCATGAGCGACCCCTGCCGCCAATCTCCCAATTGAAGAAAGTTTTTGAGCATGCTGGAGCTCAGTAAGGACATTTTCCCTGTGTTCATCAGATGTTTTTATTCTTTTTATCAAAACACTGGTCATTTTTAATATGGCAAAAATGATAATAGCAAGACTGATCAAGAATATGATGACCATTTCTGTTTTCAGGGCATACCATGATTTTAAGGCCACGGACTGGGGTTGAACAATGACCAGAATATAGTCTGCAATTGAAAATGCGGAAGAGGCAATGATAACCTTTTTATTTTTGTCATCAGTTCCTTCAAAATTACTGGATCTGAGATTAAGTTTTGAAAGGTCCAGAAAGCATTTTTCCAATGTGTTGCCGTAATAAAGAGAGTTTGTCTGGAGAATTCCGTTCTTATTGATTAAAAAAGCGTCTGTCTGTCTTGAAAGGCCCATGCTCAAGATGAGAGCATCAAAGAAATCCGTGTCTATTGTTGCTCTTAATACCCAGGTTTGCCCGGTATCTGTCAAATGCTGGACGGCAATGACAATGTGCGGGTATTTTCTGTAACCTAGAAATACATTGCTGATGTATCGTCCTTTTATCTGGGTTTCCTGGAATGAAATTTGCTCTGAATAGTTTTTACCCAGTAGAGAATAAGGCCCTGCATAGCTGACCAATTCTCCCTGGCTGTTAATCAGGCCGATATCAACAAAACCCCGCCATTCTTTTTTGAGAGAAATCAGGATTTTTTTTATGTTCTGCTCGTTGCTTAAATTTTCAAAACTATATGTTGTGGATATAAACCGGATGATGGCCAGGCGCTGATCTAAAAACAATTCAAAAGAATGCTTGGTTTTATCTGCCATGGCATAAAGCGGCGCAATGATCTGACTTTTGAGATGAGATTTATATTGGAAATAGTTGATGACAATCATTGTCACAAGGGGGAGTATGGTAATCAAGAGCATGATGATAATAATATTTCTTTTCAGTACTTTATAATGATCTTGAGCTGTTTTATTTAAAAAAAACAGGATATCGATAATTTTTTTAAACATTTTTTCCCTCTATGGTCCGGTTTGACAATATGTCTCCCGGTTTTAGCGTGTTTTTACTCCAAAAATGAAATGCTCTGGACCAGTCCCCTGCTATTGAATCATAGATATCTATTTTTTTCCATTTGAGAAACTGGTAATATTCTTCTTCAATGGCCCCGCAAATAAGGGTGTTTGTATGTTCGGATAATATGAGATGACTCAAATCGTCAGCTGAAGATCTGGGCAGTATGATGGTTTTTTTTTCTTCGATAATATTATCTTTTGACAAGATTATGATTAATACTTCCGTGGCCATATCAAAACGAGGAGCCACTTCTTCATGATATAAGGGGATGGTTATTTTATGTATCATAGATCAATTCACTGCGTGGCATATCTTTGATTTTGTCTGTTTAGTATCTCATCGTTTCAATTGGTATCATAATGGTGTGGCTATGTATAGAAAAATTTTATCAGGAATCAATCTTAAATTGTTTCATTTTTCTCCATAATGTGCTTCTTCCCCACCCCAGGATTTTTGCAGCCTCATTTTTTTTCCCCTTTGAATTTCTCAGGGCCTCTATTATTATTTCCCTTTGGATGCTAGACCATGTTTCAGGTGTTGTAAGGGTATTTTTTTTGTTGACAAGGGAACCTGATGATATTGCTATGTTGTTATCTTTTAGAGTTTGACTTCCAATTGGAGACTGATTAAAGCTAGTCAAAAGGGGTGGATCTAACAGATAAGAAGGCAAATGATGTGGTTCTATGGTTAGATTGGTTGAAACATTGACAGCATATTCAACAATATTTTTAAGTTCCCTTATATTTCCTTCATACTTGTAATTTAAAAGAACCATCAGGGCCTCTTTTGAAAACCCATTGATTTTTTTGTCAAGCTGCTGCTTATAGCTGTTAAAAAAGTGATCAATGAGAAGTCGTATATCACCATCCCTCTCCCTCAGCGGCGGCAAATGAATTCGGGCAACATTCAGCCTGAACAGAAGATCTTTTCTAAACCGCCCCTGGGCCACCATTTGCTCCAGATTTCTATGGGTTGCGGCAATGATTCTGACATTGGCTTGAAACCCCTTCGTACTGCCCAGGGGATATATGATTTTATCATCCAGAAAAGTTAATAGTTTTACCTGAAGCGCCAGGGGAAGGTCGCCTATTTCTGTCAGGAATATAGTGCCGTTATGTGCCAGTTTGAATCGGCCCGGTTTGTTTTCAACAGCTCCTGTGAAAGCACCTTTTTGATGACCGAAAATCTCAGACTCAAGCAGGGTTTCCGGAAGGGCACCGCAATTAATTTTAATAAAGGCTCCTGACTCCCGGCCGGAAGTCTGATGAATGGCTTCTGCGACAAGATCTTTGCCTGTACCGGTTTCTCCTGTGATGAGGATTGATACGTCGCTTTGTGCCAGAACAGGTAGCGTTTGAAAAATTTTTTCCATTTGCGGGCTTCTTCCAACAATATTTGCAAAGCTGTAGGCCACTCTTTCTTCCCGGTCTATGTTTTGTGAAAGCCGGATATCTTCTATGGTTTCAATAAAGCCTCTGGTGTTATGATTCTTGTCTAATATCGGTGCGGTTGTCATACGGATTGGCAATAGCTGACGGTTTAGCGTTATCATATCACTTTTACATAAAACAGGGTGGCTGTCATCAGTCATGGCCAGTACAGGGCAATTGGAGATGCAGGCAGCCCCCCTGAGAATATTGTAGCATTGAACGCCATAGGCCCTGGAAGGGGAAAAACCTGAAAGCGCTTCAAAAGCACGGTTTAAAAAGACAACCCGCCGATCTATATCAAGAATTAAAACACCGATAGGGATTTCATCCATCAGAAGAGTAAAATCAAGCAGGTCTGTCATCAGGCTTTTTATCATGGGATGGGGCAAACTTATCATAAGAATTAGCCGGATATTTTGTTTGTTAATTGTTTGAAAATCATTAAAGATCTTTTTATTTTAAATTGTTATCACCCTCTGATTTCAATGGGCATATAGTTTTTCAATGGACAGTCTCCACAGTCCCCCTTGGAATGGATTTGTTTATAAATAGATTCCAACGCAGCCCTTGAATCAGGATAGATATTTTCTCGTCCGAGTTTGTCAATTAAATGGGTCCTTTCCATTACACCCAAAACCTCTTCTTTCAGACCACAGAAAGAAATTTCACGGCCACTGCTTCTTACTGTATCAATGAGAATGGAAATAGCATCTTCGCCGGATGCATCAATATCATTAATTCCTTTGGATGCAATTAGAATATGCATTAAATCAGGTTTTTCAGCAATATATGTGAGTACCTTGTCTTCAAGATAGGTTGCATTGGTAAAGATTAAAGACCCGTCAAATCTGACAACAGCAATATGATCACATTCTCTGAGACCGGCTTTAACTGCATCTCTTAATGTATCATCCTCTGCTTTGGAAAGAAGCGCGACCCTGGGTCGCAAATGTTGATAAATAAACATTCCAAACGTAAGTCCGAGTCCCACCAGAATACCTTCATGAAGGTGAGGGGCAAAATAGAGGGTACAGACAAAAGTTATAACCGAAATTATGCCTTCTGATCGTTTGGCCTTCCATGCATGAATAAATCCTGATGCGTTAACAAGACCGATCACGGCCATCATGATGACTGCTGCAAGAACTGCCTGGGGCAGGCTATAGAGAAGGGGGGTAAAGAAAAGCAGCGTCAGGGCAACCATGATACTTGTGACCACTGAAGAAATCCCACTTACCGCATTGGCCTGGAGGTTGACGGCAGACCGTGAAAAAGAGCCTGAGACGGCATAGCTTTGTCCGAATGCGCCGATGATATTGGCAAGACCCTGGCCAATCAATTCCTGGTTGGTATCAAGTTTTTGTCCGGTTTTGGCTGCCATGGATTTTGCAATGGCAATAGCCTCCATGAATCCTATCAAAGCAATAATGACGGCAAAGGGGAGTAATTGGAGAAAGGCAGCCAGGTATGATGAATTTTCAGGCGCTTTGGGAATACTGATCTTGAGCCCTTTGGGAATATCACCCACAACAGCGCCAGCTCCGATCATTTTTAAATTTTTAAGGTTGAGGGTTGTGTTACTAACCTTTATTCTCCATTTCCTGCTGTCTGTTTCAAGCCTGTCGGGCAATGTGGATACTGTATAGAATGTTGGTATTTCTCCAGCATCCTTTGCAACCAAAAAGTGAACCAGTCTTAGATTTTCGCGTTTAATATGGGCGGCTCCTTTTGTTTGATCGATTTTTGCTTGAATCAGGGCAAGCTCATGCTCAATATCAAGTTGTTTTTCTGAAGCTTGATGAAGCCCGTGTTCGCGGGTTTCCGCCATAATCTCTTTGAGTTTATGGTTCAAATTGGCCCGGTGGGTTCCCAGTTCCTCTATCTTATTAACATCTGCATTAAACTCATAGATGGTTTTTACTACTTCAGGGACTTTAATGCTTTCAATGGGGATCAATTTATCATTATTAAAACCAGTGAATTTCGAAATTAAAATGGTGATGGCAACAGCAACTAGAACACTGGGAATCCTTGGGTTAACACGTTTCAGGATCACCATGATGACAATGGCCAGTATTCCCAAAATTAAAGTGGGCAGATGCGTATAATGCAGGGCAGACTTACACACATTTATAATGGTTTGATAGTGGTGGGGGGCCTTGTCAACATAAACACCGAACAATTTAGAAAACTGGGAAGATGCAATGACAATAGCCGCTGCATTGGTAAACCCATTGACAACTGGATGGGAAAGAAGGTTTACAACCAGCCCCAGCCTGAAAACACCCAGGAAAAGCTGGAAGCATCCTACGGTCATTGCCAGTATGATGGAATAGGCAATAAATTGTGAACTTCCAGCGGTTGCCAAGGGTTCCAGCGAGGCAGCAGACAGCAGTGAAACAACCGCAACCGGCCCTGTGGCAAGTTGACGGCTTGACCCAAATAACGAGGCCACCATTGGCGGTAAAAAAGCAGCATAGAGACCATAGTATGCCGGAAGTCCTGCGAGCTGTGCATACGCCATGGACTGGGGGATCAGAACCATGGCTACTGTGATTCCAGCAATAATATCCGCGCTTAATTTTGATTTGTTGTAGTTGTTAAACCACAACAAAAAAGGAAATACCTTATAAATCATCTTTTTCTCCTAAGATTAAAATCATCAAATTCTCATTATATCAGTTTGAACAACAGCACTACGGCTTTGTTCAATTTAAATTTTAAAAAAAGTCAGGCTATTCCATCTGACCATACAAATTATACTAATTATACAAGGTTGTTTTGTTTGTCAACGAGAAGTGGTTCAAAAAAGATAGTTGTTTCAAAAAAAGACTTATGATATGAAAGTTTAATTTTTATTATTTTTATGGTTGCAAATACTTTTAAATAAAAATAATAAATATGGGAAAAATAAATGAGGAAAATAATGCCCTGCACCGGGTTTGAAACTGTCCGATAAAAGTATACGTTAAGTAAAATAGGGGAATTTATGGGTCAATTTTTTATATCAATACTGATAATTTTATTTGGAGGTTTTTTTTCTCTTGTTTTAGTGCGGCAAGCTAAATTGATGAAGATCATTACTGTTTTTTTCTTAAGTGCTGGTTGTCTTTGGGGTTTAATGGATGCTGTGCTAAAACTCAATCAGCCAGGCATTGCCGGTGCATCCTTTAAATATTTGAATGTTTTTTCTCTTGCATTTAAAATGGATGGACTTTCTGGTTTTTTTCTTGTGATCATTTTTGCTATTTGTCTTATTGCCGCGATTTACAGCTTTCATTATATGGAGAATTCGAAAACCGCTTTGAGAACAGCGGTTAATTATTTTTTCTTCAGTATTCTGATTGCCTCCATGGCATTGGTAGTGACTGCCGCAAATATCATAACCTTCATGCTGTCCTGGGAAATCATGTCCCTGTCCTCTTTTTTCCTTGTTATCTATAAGCACCACTCCGCTGAAAGTCGAAAGGCCGGATATCTTTATTTTATTTTTTCCCATGTTGGTGCCATGTTTATATTCGCAGCATTTGGAATCATTTATGGCTATACGGGCAGTTTTGGATTCGAAGCCATTGGCTCTCTTCCTGAAACCGTAAAAATTCTGGTATTTATTTTTTCATTCATTGGTTTTGGATCAAAAGCCGGTGTTTTCCCCTTTCATGTCTGGTTACCCCATGCCCATCCTGCCGCTCCAAGTCATATTTCTGCGGTCATGTCCGGTGTCATGATTAAAACAGGTATTTACGGCATTATAAAAATGTATATTCTTTTGAATTTACACACTCCTCTTTTTGGGAATATTGTTCTTTTTGCCGGAGTTATTTCGGGTATTCTGGGTATCATATATGCCCTTGGCCAACAAGATCTTAAACGGTTACTGGCCTATTCAAGTGTTGAAAATATCGGCATTATTTTAATTGGGTTGGGTGTCGGAATGATTGGCGTTTCATCAAAAAATCCTTTGATGGCCGTTCTTGGATTTACAGGAGGATTCCTTCACATTCTCAATCATTCCATTTTTAAATCCCTTTTGTTTATGGGCGCAGGAATGGTTCTTCATAAAACAGGAACCCGTTCCATCGATGCTCTGGGCGGTTTATTGAAAAACATGAAAATTACCGGACTTGCAGTTATAATTGGGTCTCTGGCCATCTGTGGGCTTCCGCCTTTTAACGGGTTTGTGGGGGAATTTTTTATATATATCGGCGGGTTTAAAGGTGTTGGTCTTGATAAATCCGCCTTTGTTATGAGTTGCTTTGCAATTATCAGCCTTGCTGTTATTGGCGGGTTGGCATTGGCCTGTTTTACAAAGGTAATTGGTATTGCCTTTCAAGGAGAACCAAGGACTAACGCTGCAGTGAATATAGATGAAAAAGGGCCAAGCATGCTTTTCGCAATGTCGATTCTTGCCTGTGCCTGTGTACTCATCGGTATATTCCCAAAGCTTATTCTTTGGATGCCTGTAAAAGCCGTATCAGCTTTGGGGCTCGGAATTGGCCGTGTTCCACCTGAACCATTTGGACAGATGGCCGGAAATATTACACTTGCAGCAACTATTTTCCTTGTCTCTGTATTGTTGGTGACAGGTATCCGATGGTTTTTTTACAGGAATAAAACCATTACAAGATCAGGCACATGGGGATGTGGCTTTACTCAACCAACGGTTAAAATGCAGTATTCCGGGTCTTCCTACGCATCGTTTATTCTTGATTTTTTCCGACCTGCCGCACCTTTAAACGAAGATCATCCAAAAATCACAGGACGATTCCCTTTAAATACATACTATAAGAGTCATGTGAATGATATTGCAGAACTTCACATGAAAAGGGTAATCGTTAATCCGATATTGTTTTTATTTGATAAATTAAGATGGATACAACATGGTGATATTCATCTTTATATTGGTTATATTTTACTGGCTATAATATTGTTGCTGTT
>CALGRI010000317.1 GCA_937880875.1 uncultured Pseudomonadota bacterium | reverse complement strand
AGTCTTATGAAAATTGCCAATGATATCCGGCTTCTAGGCTCAGGACCCCGATGCGGCATTGGAGAGCTGCTGCTGCCGGAAAATGAACCCGGGTCCTCCATCATGCCGGGAAAAGTCAACCCCACCCAGGCAGAAGCGTTGACAATGGTGTGCGCCCAGGTCATGGGAAATGATGTCACCATTAACATTGGCGGAGCAAGCGGACATTTTGAACTCAATGTGTTTAAGCCAGTGATCATTTATAATTTTCTGGAATCAGCGCGGCTTTTGGGGGATGCAGCGTCATCGTTTAAAAATAATTGTGTGGACGGCATGGAACCCAATTGTAAAAATATTGAAAAATATCTTCAGCAATCGCTTATGCTGGTGACGGCCTTGAATCCCCACATCGGTTATGAACAGGCCGCCAGGATTGCAAAAAAAGCCCATCAGGAGAACAAAACCCTGAAACAGGCAGCCCTTGAACTGAAACTTGTATCAAATGAACAATTTGATGAGTGGGTGGATCCGGAAAAAATGATTGGAAACACATAAAAAAAGTCTGGAAGAGTTCTTCTTAAGATTCTCCCTCAATATTTGCCTTGCATAAAAAAAAAGCATATACTCTTTGAATAAATCGTTAAAAAACAGGAGACAAATGCCATGGATCACCATGTGACCGTGTTCAAATCATATCCTTTTAAAAAGGGCCAGAAGATAAATATTGATGGATCAAAGCGATCAGGTGACTGGGAAGTTGTTGGTTTAAGCGACACCAAAGTTACCCTTCAATGCCCGATTTCAAAAAAACAAGTGATTTGGGACAGATTTTGTTATTTTGTTGAAGACAAAAACATGAAATGGCCCAATGAATGAGAGACCAGTGACTTAGATGCTAATAAAGGATAAAAAAGAATGAAAGTCATACTCTTAATGGCTGTCACAGCAGACGGGATGATTGCAAGAAATTCCATGGAATTAATAGACTGGACCGGCAAAGCAGATAAGAAATATTTTATCCATATCACCCGGGATGCAGGGGCCATGATCATGGGCTCAAAAACATTTGATACCATAGGCAAAGTTTTACCGGGACGTAAAAATATTGTCATGACACGGGATAAAACAAGGACAAACCAGGGTAAAGATTTAATATTTACCAATCAAACACCAAAAGAGATCATAAATGAACTTCAGGCCCAGGGATTTGGCTCTGTAGCGCTCATTGGCGGATCCGTTGTGAACACGCTTTTTATGAAAGAAAACCTTATAGACGAGGTTCATATTACAATTGTACCAAGGCTTTTTGGGAAAGGACTGTCCCTATTTAATGAAATCCTGGATACTCAATTGGAATTGATAGATATTCAAAAAATTGATCAAGGTCACGTTTTATTGAAATACAGGGTTAAAAAATAAATTTTTTAAAGAGGGAAGATCCATGCTGGACAAAGTGGAACGACAAGAAATTATTGCACTCATCAATCGTGAAGTTATTCCGGCCCTTGGCTGTACCGAACCTGTGGCAGTTGCCCTGGCAACGGCCAAATCAAGGGAAATCCTTGGAGAGGTTCCGGAAAAAGTAGAGGTCTTTGTCAGCAACAATATTTGTAAAAATGGAATGGGGGTGGGTATTCCGGGTACGGGCATGGTTGGCCTGCCTATTGCTGCAGCCCTTGGCGCTGTATGCGGTAATTCTGAGGACGGGCTTGAGGTTCTCAAACAGGTGAATGATGAAAATCTTAAAGCCGCCCGCAGGATGGTGGATGAAAAAATGGTTGAGATAAAGGTAAAGGATGGAACTGATAAGTTATATATTGAAAGCATCTGTAAGGCCAAAGACCATATCTGCCGAACCATCATTTCCCATCGTCACACCAATATCATTTATGTTGAAAAGGACGGGGAAGTTATTTTCCACGGACTTGAAACCCCTTCAGCCATGGAAAAACCTGACAATAAAATTAATCTTTGTGTTGCAAAGGTTTATGAATTTGCTAGCCAGGCGCCTATTGATGAAATTAGGTTTATCCTGGAAGGCGTCAAACTCAATGAGGCTATTTCAAAAGAAGGCATGACCGGAAAATACGGCCTTAAAACAGGAATTACGATACAGACAAATATTACAAGAAAATTTATAGCCGATGACCTGGTATCCCATGCCATGTCCTTGACAGCTGCCGCTTCCGATGCCAGGATGGATGGGTGTGATCTGCCCGTGATGAGCAATTCCGGCAGTGGCAACCAGGGTATCACCACCATCCTTCCTGTGGTGGCAGTGGCGCAAAAGACAGGTGCCAGTGAGGAAAAATTAATCCGGGCACTTATCCTGAGCAATTTGATGGCCATTTATATCAAGCAGTACATAGGTCAGCTAACTGCATTGTGCGGTATTCTGACGGCAGCAACCGGAGCGGCCTGTGGAGTCTGCTATCTTTTGGGCGGTGATCTGTCTCAGATCGGCGGCACAATAAAAAACATGGCGGCCAGCATCACTGGTATGATATGTGATGGAGCTAAACAGGGTTGTGCCCTTAAAGTATCAGCCGGGGTAAGCTCTGCAGTTTATTGTGCTTTGCTTGCCATGGAAGGCAGTTATGCCACCAAGACAGACGGGATCATTGACGAGGATGTGGATCAGACTATTAAAAATATAGGCGAACTTGCCACAAAGGGCATGCTTGAAACTGACCGGCATATAATTAACACCATGATTTCAAAATAATAATTTTTTTATGAAATAAAGCACTTTTTATGGCGGATTTGATATTATTTACAGACGGCAGTGTGAATCCTAAGTCAAATATTGGATATGGGGCATATCTCACTGTGCCTGAAGAAAAACTTTCACTGGATTTGTTGAAGACGAGGGTGAAAGTGAAAAGATTTGAGCAGACATCTTCAACAAAACTGGAATTGCAGACCTTATTATGGGCGATAGGTGATATTCAAGCACTGGGGCAAAGGGTTATGGTATACACGGATTCTCAAAATATCATGGGATTACAGCAAAGGCGTGATCGGCTTGAGAAAAATGATTATCAATCAAAGAAAAATAAGCGAATCAAGAATTATAAGCTGTATCAGGAATTTTATCGGATCATTGATCAATTGGACTGTGAATTTGTTAAAGTGCGTGGCCATAAGGTGTTGAATCAGAAAGATGAAATGGATAAACTTTTCACACTTGTGGATAGAGCTTCAAGAAATGCACTGAGGGCAGATAATCAATAAAAGGGATTGATCTGGTTGGTTTTTCCGGGGTAAAAGGGTTATGAAAGATAAAAAAAAGAAGAAAAATATTATCACAAGGTTTATGGAATGGATGATCAGAGGCAATAAAAAGGCTGCTCAAAAAGGTGATCTGTGTAAGTCATGAATCAGTAAAAAATAAACTGCCGGTCAGGCAGATGAAAAAAAGAAGAGGGCTATGAGTGCAGAAATAAAAGGATTGTTACAAAAAATCAATTTTATTGAAACGGATATGGAGCTGCATAAACAGATTCTTGTTTCCATACCATCTGATAATAAAATAGAAATGCAAACCATTATTGCTAAGATGGCAGACCAGAAACAACAGATCAATGCATTAAGGCAGCAAATTAAGAAAATAGATGAAGATGAATATAACAAGATCATTGCCATTGAAAAGGCGGCTGCGATTTTTCGACAAATTGCAAAGGACAAAAAATTTGTCCAGGTAAATACCTTAAATGAATCCCATGTTTGTTTTATTACATTTAATGATGGAACAAGGCTTGACTGCCTGGTCACGGCAAAAGAAGAAAACGGGAACTGGACGGTCCTCACGTTGGAGGGAGAAACAAAAGAATATCCCAAGGGGCTTATTCAATAAGGGGAGAAAATGTTGAAGTTCAAAAGATTGCTTAAAATATCCTTGGCCTGGGCTTCCGGAGTTGTCATTCTGTTTGCTGCAATAGCTGTTGCATCATCCCAGGAGAAAATTCATATTGACCAATTTATCTCGCCTGAGATCTGTAGTGGATGTCATGGCGAAATTTTTGAACAATGGGAAAACTCAATGCATAACCTTTCCCATAAAGATCCTGTTTATTTAAGGGTGGCACAATTTCTTCAAAAAGGCCTGATAAATGAGGGAGAAATTCAAGAGGCTGAATCCTGTGTAAAATGTCATACACCGATCGGGTATCTAACCGGATTCCCAGAAAAGCTTTCAGATGATTTATCTAAAACACCTGAGATTGCAACCCAGGGGATTCAGTGCGATTACTGTCATTCAGCTGTTACCATAAAACAAATGTATAATAACGGCCTTGTGCTGAAACCGGGCCAGGGCGAAGATGAGCCAGGAATAAAGTATGGCCCTTTTGATGATGCAGAACCTGATTTTCATGAAGCAAAGTTCTCTAAACTGCATACTGAGTCACAGATTTGCGGAACCTGTCATAATGTAAAGCATGTGGCGTTTGGAACAGATCTTGAAACCACTTACACAGAATGGCAGAACAGTCCTTACAATTCAAAAGATCCTGCCAAAAAAATTGAATGCCAAGGCTGTCACATGTACCAGAGACCGGGCATCCCTTCCACCGGATCCACCCTGCGGCCTGAAAATCCGGGTGCAGCAACGGATTACAGTGATGAAAGGCGCCATATTTTTACCCATTATTTTGTGGGGGGCAACTCATCGGTTCCTGGAACTTTTGATGGCCGGGATAAAGAGCAGATGGCGGTTGAACGGCTTCAAAATGCAGCAACCATTTCCGTTGATACATCTTTGATCAACCAGAAAAAATTGAATATCACCGTGGCCAATACGGGTGCAGGACATTCAATCCCAACAGGAGTGGGGGACCTTCGCCAGGTATGGCTTGAAATTACTATCCAGGATAAGGATGCAAGCTTTCAAACCGGTGTCCTGAACGACAAACATGAATTGCCTGCAGATGCCATCATTTTCAAGACTGTTTTTGGGGATGAAAAAGGAAATGAAGTCATCAATATTGCCAAGGCAAGACAGGTTCTCAAAGATAACCGTATAAAGGCAAAACAGAGCATCACCGAAACAATAGATCTTCCCTGGATGCCCCAAAAAAATGCCATGGTAACCGTCCGGTTATTATACCGCGGGATGCCCCAGAAAATTTTAAACCTGATACCGGGACAACCGTTTGAACCCTTGCCAATAGTAGAGATGGCAAAGGTTCAGCAGCGAATTTAGAAGGGCCAGAAGTTGTTGTCATGCCAGATGCTTTCAATAAGGGATGCTTCAAGGGCCATCAATTTTTTCAAATGGGTTTTTTCCCAGACTGAAAGCCAGTGGTACATTTTTTTTTCTTCCGGATCAGAGGCTTCTTTGGACCTTTGGTCGTACATCTTAACAGCCTTTTCCTCAAAACTGATAGCCGCGGTAATGGCCGTGGCCTCAAAGTCTGCGGCATTGATCTTGTCTTTTAAGGTTTCATCAAGAATATCCGGTGCAGTTACAGCTCCGCCGTCATTCTCAAAACCGCCTGCCATGAATTTGCCACTTTTCATATAGGCTTTAAACTGTTTTTCAAGAATATTCATGTGTTCCTGCTCATCATCAGCAAGATCTTTGAAAAAGGCTTTGACCACATCATCTTTTGCATGATCCATGGCTTTTTCGTAAAGGCTTTTGCCTTTTCTTTCTATGAGGAAGGCATTTTTTAGTATGGTTAATGTATTTGATTTGTCCATGTTCATTCTCCTGTTTCAGGTTGAAGGGTTCAGACAATAAAGACAAGATTACATGATGTTACAGGGAATATCAAGGAGGACAAATGATCTTAACGAATAATTTTATCAGGAAAAAGAACTGCACAAGATACTTTTAAAATTGCAAAAGAAGAAAATTTTTTATAGGCTGCACTACTTTTAATAGATAAAGATTGAAAGACACATGACAACATTTGAAATTATTATCATTGCCGTTGGCCTTGCCATGGATGCCTCGGCTGTCTGTCTTGCTGCAGCTGCCGCAGGATTTGCAAAGGATGCCAGGGCTAAATTCCGACTTTCTTTTCATTTCGGACTGTTCCAGTTTTTAATGCCCGTTCTGGGGTGGCTTCTGGGTATCAGTTTTGTATCCCATTTTAAAGCCTTTGATCACTGGATTGCTTTTTTTCTTCTGGCCTTTGTGGGTATCAGAATGATCCGGGAAGGCATGGATAAGTCCTCTGCCATACAAAAAAAAGATCCCTCCAGGGGAATGACAATGGTGATGCTCAGTGTGGCCACAAGTATTGATGCCCTGGCAGTGGGCTTAAGCCTTGCCATGCTGGATGTAAACATCTGGTATCCCAGCGCCATTATCGGTGTGATAACGGCAGGCATGTCTTTTCTGGCCATTAAGATCGGAACAAAACTGGGTAGAATGTTTGGCAAACGAATGGAAATTTTCGGGGGACTCATCCTGATCCTGATTGGTTCCCGAATACTTTTTTCCCATTTAAGTTTATGAAAATAAAAAATAAAAGGTTTTATTAATGCTGCATCCTGATCTTCCGATCATTAACGACAAAGAGGGCTGTTTCATACCCGATGGTCTGCCAAGGGTGATTGATTCCCATGTCCATATCTTTCCGGATAAAATATTTTCATCCATCTGGTCATGGTTTGATCAACACGCCTGGAAAATCAGATACCAGATGGATACGTCACGCCTCATCAAATATCTTCTGGATCATGGGGTCAGCCATGTTGTGGCGTTACAATATGCCCATAAGCCGGGTATTTCGGAAATGTTAAATTCATACATGGCCAAAAAGTGTAATGAATTTAAAGGGCAGGTTACAGGAATGGCAACCGTGTTTCCCGGAGAGCAGGATGCGGATCAGATCTTAATTAATGCGTTTGCCAATGGATTAAAAGGGGTAAAACTTCATGCCCATGTCCAGTGTTTTGATATGAACAGCCCTGACATGGATGTTATTTATGATATCTGTGAAAAAAAAGGCAAACCCATGGTTATGCATGTGGGGCGGGAGCCCAAAAGTGAAGAATATGCCTGCGATCCATATGAGATATGCAAAGCTGCCAAGCTTGAAGCCGTGCTTAAAAATTTTCCAAAGCTCAAAATCTGCGTCCCCCATCTGGGGGTTGATGAAATTAAGGAATATAAAGATCTCATTGAAAGATATGATACCCTCTGGCTGGATACAGCCATGGTATTGACCGATTATTTTCCCATGGATAACAAAATCGGGCTTGAACACTACAGGGCTGACCGGATCATGTATGGATCTGATTTTCCCAACATTCCCTATGCCTGGGACCGGGAACTTAAGTGGCTGAACAAATCCCCATTGTCAGGTGAAAATCTGGAACAGATTTTACATAAAAACGCAGAAATATTTTTTGACATTATAGGGTGAATTAATGAAAATAATTGATAGTATAAGTTTGGAAATGAATTTAGAAGAAGCTCGGGTTTCAGCAGTTGCGCAATTGCTGGACCAGGGTGCCACCATTCCTTTTATTGCCCGGTATCGAAAAGAAAAGACGGGATCTCTTGATGAGGTCGTCATTGCCGCTATTCGAGACCGAATAGAACAATTGAATGCGCTGAATGATAGAAAAGAGGCGATAATTAAGTCTTTAAAGGAACGTGAACTTTTAACACAAATCCTGTTGACAGACATCCAAAATGCCAATTCAATGATTGATCTTGAGGATTATTATGAAAAATATCGACCCAGGAAAACAACCCGGGCACAAATGGCAAAAGAAAAAGGTCTGGAACCTCTTGCTGTATTTCTTTTGAATCAATCAAATCAGGATCCTTTGATTGAAGCAAAAAAATATCTGTCATCCCAGAATGAAGTTGAATCTGTTGAAGATGCCCTATCAGGTGCCAGGGATATTGTTGCGGAAATCATTAATGAAGATGTGCAAATCAGGGCTGGTATCAGGGAGTTGTTTTTGAAAACAGGGCAAATCCGATCCATGGTAAAAAAGGGAAAAGAAGAGGAGGGCATAAAATTCAAGGATTACTTTGACTGGACGGAAATTGCCTGCAAAGCACCTTCCCACAGGATACTTGCCATGCTCAGGGGTCAAAAAGAGTCTGCCCTTTCCGTGCATGTCCTGCTCGGGGAAGAAAATGCCTTACGCCTTATTGAAAGAAAGTATATAAAAAATCAATCCAAATCAGCACTGGAAATTATAATAGCCATAAAAGACAGTTATAAAAGACTTTTATCCAAATCCATTGAAAAAGAATATATTCATCAATTAAAATCATTGGCAGATGAAACTGCTATCAATATTTTTGCCGGGAATTTAAAGGAACTTTTGCTGTCTGCCCCCATGGGTCAGAAAAGAATCCTTGCGATTGATCCCGGGTTTAGGACAGGATGTAAGGTGGTCTGCCTTGATGCACAGGGACAACTTTTGCACCATGATCTGATCTTTCCCCATCACAACAATGATGAAAAAGCAAAAAAGATTGTGTTAAATCTCGTGAAAACATACAAGATTGAGGCCATTGCCATTGGTAATGGAACGGCAGGACGGGAGACGGAGGCGTTTGTAAAGGGACTGGTTCTGGATAGCAATATTCATATTGTCATGGTGGATGAGAGCGGGGCTTCCATTTATTCGGCATCAAAACTTGCCAGAGAAGAATTTCCTGATCACGATATCACGGTCAGAGGTGCTGTTTCCATTGGCAGGAGGCTTTTGGACCCATTGGCCGAACTTGTTAAGCTGGATCCAAAATCCATTGGAGTGGGCCAGTATCAGCATGATGTGGATCAAAAATTATTGAGAAAATCTTTGGATGATGTGGTGGTATCCTGTGTGAATCAGGTCGGGGTTGAGGCCAACACAGCCAGCAGGGAATTGCTTTCCCAGGTATCTGGCTTAAATGATACCATTGCCGCTAATATGGTTCTATTTCGCAATGAAAACGGCCCCTTCAGATCAAGAAAAGATTTTTTAAAGGTGCCAAGACTTGGGCTAAAGGCATTTGAGCAGGCCGCAGGTTTTTTAAGAATTCATAATGCAGGCAACCCTTTGGATAGAAGCGGTATCCATCCGGAATCCTATAAAATTGTCGAAAAAATGGCAAAAGATGTCGGGCTTAGCATTGAGGACCTTATGATGAATAGCCTTGAGATCACAAGGATTCAACTGGCCCGGTATGTTACGGAAACTATTGGTATGCCGACACTTAAAGATATTGTAAAAGAACTGGCAAGCCCTGGCCGTGACCCCAGAAAAGAGTTTCAGGCATTTTCCTTTGACAATACCATCCATGATATCAAAGATCTTGTACCGGGAATGAAAGTACCGGGGATTGTGACAAATGTCACTGCCTTTGGTGCCTTTGTGGACATCGGGGTTCACCAGGACGGTCTTGTTCATATCAGTCAGCTAGCAGATCGTTTTGTAAAAGATCCCAATGAAATTGTTACAGTCCGGCAGGCAGTTATCGTAACAATCCTGGAAAAGGATGTGAAAAGAAAAAGGATCTCTCTTTCCATGAAGGAAAAGTAATAGCGGTTTTATCTTTTAAAGCCTATCTTGAAAAAAGTTGATCAAGCTATTACAATATAAAAGATAAAAATAGTGAGATTGAAAAGGAGTGACAACCAAAACTAAAGTATTTTTTATAAAAAGGAGATATCCAATGGCCAAAACTAAATTAGCAGGAAATGATGTACAGCTGGCAGGTGAATTTCCAGGTAAAGGAAAAAGTGTAAAAAACTTTTCAGCAGTCAAACAGGATTTATCCGAGTTTTCTCTGGATGATTTTTCCGGGAAAAGAAAAGTTTTAAATATTTTCCCCAGTATTGATACAGATGTTTGCGCAACATCTGTCAGAACATTTAATCAAAAAGCATCAGAGCTTGAAAATACTCAGGTTATATGTCTTTCCTTTGATCTGCCCTTTGCTCACAAACGTTTCTGCGGTGCAGAAGGGATAGAAAATGTTGTAACTGGTTCGCTATTTCGCAACCCTGATTTTGCAAATAATTATGGACTTTTGATTGAAGATGGCCCTTTAAAAGGGTTGACTGCAAGGGCGGTTATTGTTCTGGACGAGAACAATAAAATATTGCATGCAAAGCTTGTTGATGACATTACCCATGAACCCGATTATAACGCGGCTCTGGCAGTATTATAATCAGGAAAATATAAAAATTTCTACTTAATTTCGCAAATCTTATAGGCGATATTAAGCAGGAGTTTTTTGTAGAAATTTGATTTTGGGTTTGACTATCTGTGGTGTAATCGGTAGTAAAAAAGGGACATAAAATTTTTTTCTACCTGGAAATAATAGAGCTTCGTGATTATACTCTTTTTTAATCATTAACCAAAATATTTGGAGAGATCCCATGAAAAGTATTCTTAAATGGTTGTTCATCATTGGCGGTGTTTTTTTAGTTCTTATTATTGCAGCCGTCCTTATTATCCCTCAATTTGTTGATGTTAAAAAATATAAACCCATAATTGAACAAAAAGTTGTAGAGGCTACAGGTCGCTCTTTTACATTTGGGGATGACATAGATGTATCTGTCTTCCCCTGGGTGGGTGTGAAACTGACAGATCTTCAATTAGGTAATCCTGTTGGATACAATGAAAAAAGCATGGTATCTGTGAAGAATTTTGAGGTCAGGCTCAAGGTGATGCCGCTTTTGTCAAAGCGAATAGAAGTTAAAACATTTGTTCTGGATGGCCCTGTGATTTATCTGGAAAAATTAAAAAATGGTAAAGCCAACTGGCAGGGGATTGGTGCGAAACAAGAGAAGAAAGCTGTTGCGGAAAAGAAGACAGAAAAACCCTCTTCTGAAAAGGGTCTGCCCATTGCCGCTTTGCAGGTAGATAAATTTTCCATTACAAACGGTCAAATGATATATGTGGATCAAGGAACAAATGTTAAAAAACAGATATCAGACCTGAATTTGAATTTAGAGAATATCAGCCTTGAAAATCCTATTGGAATTTCATTTGCTGCCATGATTGACGGGAAACCGGTTTCCCTTAAAGGAACGGCCGGCCCCATTGGGAAGGAACCGGGTAAAGGTACAATGGCAATTGATGTTGTTGTAAAAGCTTTGGAAGAGCTGGAAATAACATTAAAGGGTAATATTATCGATTCTTTGACCAGCCAGTCCTTTGATCTTGAATTGAACATACCTTCTTTTTCACCCAGAAAACTTCTGGCTGCCCTGGATCAAAAGTTTCCTGTTCAGACAAAAGATCCAAAAGTATTGGATGCCCTGTCTTTAAAAACACGATTAAAAGGGAACCCAGCCAGTGTGTCCCTGTCAGAAGGCCAGCTCCAATTGGATGATTCAAAATTGATATTTTCAGCTTCAGCCAAAGAGTTTTTAAAGCCCAACCTGAAGTTTGACCTTAAATTGGACGAGATCGACCTTGACCGGTATCTGCCGGAACCCACAGCAAAGCAAGAAACAACCCAGGCGGCTGGCACCACACCCGCTAAAAAAACAGATTATGGGCCCTTGCGAAAACTTGTTCTGGATGGAAAGGTTAAGGTTGGTAAATTAAAGGCCCATGGCGCAATAGTTGAAAAGGTTGATGTACATATTCTGGCGAAAAATGGCATTGTCACCATAGATCCGTTGGGCTTAAATCTTTACCAGGGAAGTGTTGCATCAAAACTGGTACTTAATGTTCAAAAAAATGACCCTCAGACAAAAGTAACCATTGATGCCAAAGGTATTCAGGCAGGACCTTTGATGAAAGATGCTCTGCAAAAGGAATTGATTGAAGGAACGCTGCAAACTAAGGCAGAACTTTCCATGACAGGCGAAACCCCTGATATGATCAAGCAGACATTGACAGGACAAGGGGAACTCTTGTTTACTGATGGTGCAATTATCGGTATTGACCTTGCCGGTATGGTGCGAAATGTCAAGGGCAAGTTTGGAGCGGGGGAACAGGTAACAGAAAAACCGAAAACTGATTTTGCAGAATTGAAAATTCCTTTTACTGCAAAAAATGGTCTTATCAATACAGACGGAACCAGTCTGATGTCTCCTTTGGTAAGGGTGATTGCAACCGGAGATGTCAATCTTGTAAAAGAGCTGCTTGATTTAAGGGTGGAGCCCAAATTTGTTGCCACCTTGAAAGGTCAGGGGGATGAAAAACAAAGATCTGGTTTTATGGTACCGGTTCTGATTACCGGCGATTTTGCTTCTCCTAAAATCCGCCCTGACCTTGCGGGCATGATAGGTGGCCAGGGTCTTCCAAGCACGGAAGGATTAAAACAGGTATTGGGCACAAAAGTAGACTCCAAAGAAAAAATAGAATCTGTCAAAGAAGATGTGACAAAGCAGATTAAGGGCCTATTGCCTGGTTTTACAAAATAGGATCATATTTGGTTTTTAATTTCAGGTCTGCCCTTAAAAAAAATGTTCACGCCTTGGCAAGATCCATGGCAAAGGAATCCTGGAATGATAAAATTGGATAAAATTCATTGGTTAATACATGGAGGGGAAAAATGAAGCATTCAAATATTAAATTCTTAGGGATGCTGCAAGTGGTCTTCATGGCCACGCTGATATTATCAGCACAGGTTTTTGCCGGTAATTCCTGGCTCACTAAAGGCAGTGATCTTTTAAAATCATTTGGAGGGGGCGATAAAGCAAGCGCGCTGACCATTGAAGAAATCGGTGCCGGACTCAAAGAAGCCCTTAAGGTGGGTTCGGAAAATGTTGTGAGCCAATTGGGGACAACAGATGGGTTCAACATGGATTCCAACATTCATATCCCCTTGCCGGCAAGTCTTGAAAAGGTAAAATCCATGTTAAGTAAGGTGGGCATGTCATCTTTGTTTGAAGACCTTGAATTAAAGCTGAACAGGGCAGCAGAGGTTGCAACACCAAAGGCAAAGCAATTATTTGGAGATGCCATTACCAGTATGACAATGGAGGATGTGAAGGGAATTTATGACGGACCGGATGATGCTGCCACACAGTATTTTAAAACAAAGATGTCACCGGAACTTTCCAAAGAAATGAAGCCTGTGATTGAGGACAGCCTGTCCCAGGTCGGTGCGGTAAAGTCCTATGACGATATGATGAAAGGATACAAATCCATCCCCTTTGTGCCGGATGTAAAAGCAGATCTTACCGATCATGTCGTGGAAAAAGGAATGGACGGCATTTTTTATTATATGGCAAAAGAAGAGGCAGCCATCCGGCAAAACCCGGTCA
This sequence comes from uncultured Pseudomonadota bacterium, assembly GCA_937880875.1. Taxonomy (GTDB): domain Bacteria; phylum Desulfobacterota; class Desulfobacteria; order Desulfobacterales; family Desulfobacteraceae; genus Desulfobacula. The sequence continues at coordinate 1,651 of CALGRI010000317.1, read as the reverse complement.
AAAGAACAACAGAGCTTTTGAAAAAAGTCTTTAATAAATAGAAGCAAAAAAAAATCTTATAACCCTATAACAACGATTGAGGTAATTATGGATGTAACTTTCTACGGCGCAGCAGGCGAAGTGACAGGGTCAATGCATCTTCTGGATACAGGCAAGGATAAAATTCTCTTTGATTGCGGTATGTTTCAGGGCAGGCGAAAAGAAAGTAAGGAAAAAAATCAAATTTTTCCCATTGATAGAAGCAAGATCACCAATATGATTCTATCCCATGCCCATATTGATCACTCAGGTCGTATCCCTGTTTTGACAAAAGAGGGCTTTTCAGGCCGTGTGGTGACAACCCGACCCACGGCAGATGCCCTGGATTATATGTTGATGGACAGCGGACATATTCAGGAATCTGATGCACAATATTTGAACTATAAGTCACTCAGATCCTTTTTACGCCAATTGGAACAGAATAATGTCAAACAGGAGGTCTCGAATAGGCAAAGAAGTGACATAAAAAAAATGTTGAAAAAGAATGCTCATGAACTCAACATTGATGTCATTCATAAGCTTCAAAAACAGCATGAACTTGAGATTGTCACACCGCTTTATACCATGGATGAGGCAAGACAATCCCTTGGCTTTATTGATGGATATCCCTTTAACCATCCTGTGACCATTGGTGAAAATACCACTGTAAAGTTTTATGTGGCAGGCCATATACTTGGATCAGCTTTTTCAGTGGTGACCATCAAAAGAGGTGATAAGACAACCCGGGTTCTGTATACCGGGGATGTGGGCCGGTTTGGAAAACCGATATTAAAGGATCCAACTCTGGTCTTTGACGACGAAGACCTTGACATTGATCTGTTCATTACGGAAAGTACCTATGGTGACAGGGAGCACGAGCCTGTCGAAGATTTGGGATCAAGGCTGAAAAAAGTGCTCAATGATACATTTGAAAGGGGCGGGTCTGTGATCATTCCTTCCTTTGCTTTTGGCAGAACCCAGGAATTAATTTATATTCTTCATGAGCTTTATGACAATGGAGAGGTGCCAAGACGTCCTGTATATGTTGACAGTCCGCTGGCAACCAATCTTACCAAGGTCTTTGGCGAACACCCGGAAGTTTATGATAAGGAAACCCATGAAACCTTTCTTGAAAAAGGGAAAAATCCATTTCAGTTTGAGAAAATCAAGTTTGTTCAGACCGTGCAGGAATCCATGCAGTTGAATAAGGATAATTCCTCCCATGTGGTGATATCTGCTTCAGGAATGTGTGAAGCAGGAAGGATTTTGCATCATCTTCGATATAAGATTCATGACTCGAAAAACACCATCCTGCTTGTGGGGTATATGGCTGAAAATACCTTGGGCAGGCGGATTCAGGAACTGGGTGCCCAGGCTGATGAACCAGGGAATAATGGAGACGTCCCTGAAATAAAGATTTTGGGGAAAATTTATCCATTGCGTGCAAAAGTTGAAAAAATAGGCGGATTCAGCGCCCATGCAGACAAACATGAACTTGAAAAAATTATTACTGGATCAAATCTTCGAATAAAGAAAATCGGTATTGTCCATGGGGAGGAGGCTCAAAGCGCTGCCTTTGCAAAGCAGCTTCAACAAAAAGGCTATGAAACAATTATCCCTAAGCCCGGTGATA
>CALGRI010000316.1 GCA_937880875.1 uncultured Pseudomonadota bacterium | reverse complement strand
TAATAATCATATTCATATACTGACCAACATACTTAACCTTCCAACAGGTGTTCAGGCCTCCTGCCTCCGAAAGGAGCTTGATATCAAACAAATCTCGAGGATGCTGACGATCCAAAGCAGAACATATCTTTCCGCCATAAAGATCTGCAAAAGAGAGTACCGGAATTTCCATTTCCATCTTGAAAATATCTTCGGCATTTTTGCATAATGGTTTTGAAATCGGGGGATAACAGCTTCCCCGCAATATTAAATTCGGCTCTATTTTAACCAAGCTGCCTTGGCTTTTGATAATCAGCTTGTATGTATAATCCGTATCTTTTATTTTTAATTTTTGAATCTGACAAAGGGGAAATAATCGTTTAACCTTATCTGAAATTCTACTGAGTGAATTTGTAATATCCTTTAAAGTTTCATCCCTTGGTTTAACTGGAAGAAATGTTAAATCAATATCAACAGATAACCGTGGCAGATTCAAATAAAAAAAATTCAAAGCCGTCCCACCTTTTAGGGCAAACTCTTTTTCCTGCCCCACGATTGGAAGAATGGACAGCATTAATTTAGCCTGCTCAAAATATTTGTTCATTTTCATGGAATATCCGTTAAGCTGATACTCTTTATTTCATCCGGGACTGTTATTTGATATTTTTTATTTAGAATCCCATTGGCTGCAACCTGTCGTTTTCCTTTTCCCAAGTCAATATTTTTTATATCCAATTTCTGAAACCAGGGCATATTATATGTGTCCGCAAAATAGAGGAATAATCGTTTTGCTTTTATTGAATTACAGCTTTCAAGAAGAGTTTGCACGTATTCACATCGCAAGGATAAAAGACTCTCCATAAAATGACCAGCCTCTTCAAACGAATGATAATTTGGCACCAGGGTACACAGCTCAAGCATGGCACGTTCGGGTGCAGAGCCTTTTATTTCAAAATTGCCCGTATTAAAATGCATTAATCCAAAATCTGGTCGAGATTGAAAAACATTTAACCTTTTAAAGCACAATTCATCTTCCCATGGATGTTTTATGAACCAGGTTGGCAATTGAATTTTTCCTGATGCAAAAAGATATATTTTTGCTGTTTGTCCCAATTGGAGATTATGTCCGAATCCAGATAATTCCAAAGCAGTTTTCCCACCAGCATGCACACAAAGATTTAATTGATTCTGAACAGCATACAACCCCCCTCGCCAATCAACAGCATCTCCATATTGAATATATGCGCCACTGCCTATTTTTATTACCCAGGGTGCTTTTTGGTAATAATCTAATAGCTGCTGATATCCGCCATGATCTCGAAACCATGCCAATGTACCCACTGTCCCTTTGGGCCAGTTCCGAAGGATTCGGTTTAATATATTTCTATTTTCACCAGTCATATTTGTGATTATAAGCCACAATTAAACTAAATTCAAGTCAATAGTTTAATATTATTACGATTTAACAAGTTATACTTGTGATTTTTTAATATATTCATCGACATCTCCTGGCAACAACTGAACAGGTTGCCTAAACACCGTGCAGAGTTTTAGCAAGTTCTTTGCACTCTGTTTCATATCCAGGAAGTTGGAACAATTCAATTTGGTACAACCTGAAAAAATTGGCTTAACTCGGTCTCCAGTTTTTTTTGGGGGGCACTATTCAAAGGAATATAGCAAGCTCTTAAAAAAGGCGTAGTGTCTTCCATTATTATATCGCCTCCCATCCCGGAACAGTATGGGCAAATTCCTGCTGAAAAGCCGGACGTCTGAGATTATCATTTTTGACTTTGGCTGCCAGCTTTTTCCATCTGCTTTCATCATTCATCACGTCAACCAGCATATGGCGAACTTTAGCCATTACCTCAGCCTTTCTCGCATATTCTTCTCGGTTTTTCCTGTATCTTTCATTTTTTTTAGGAGTCTGGGTTCATACGCTTTCCATTCTTCTGTCTTACACGCATTTTTTTCAAATGTATCCATCAAAATTATATGCTGTGCCAATGAAATTGTGCAAAACTGCATTTCAATTCTACTATGCTCTTTTATACTTTGAATGTATGTAACCATACTCTTCCTTAATGTATAACTTTGAAAATAGCCGGTATCACCCGGCTCATTTTCGTTGTTGAAATCTATAGT
>CALGRI010000315.1 GCA_937880875.1 uncultured Pseudomonadota bacterium | reverse complement strand
CATACATTTAATCTAACTATATAAAGAAATTGATTTATGACTGAAAAAGAACAATTGGAACAGCAACTCTGGAACATCGCCGACACCCTTCGCGGAAAAATGGGAGCAGATGATTTCAGGGATTATATACTGGGATTCTAGTACCAAAAAGCAGAAGCAATAAAGGAGATAGTAGTGGATTTTACGATTTCAGAAAAGATTCAAACCATTGTGGCAATGATAAATGAATTTGTGGAAAAAGAACTCATCCCCCTTGAACCGGAATTTCTGGCAAAGGATTTTAAAGACCTTTTGCCCGTACTCAGGGAAAAACAGGCCATGGTCAAAAAAATGGAGCTGTGGGCACCCAACTTCCCGGTTGAATGCGGGGGAATGGGGCTTTCCCTGCTTGAGCACGGTCTTGTGTCCGAAGCGCTGGGTCGAACCCCCCTGGGTCATTATGTCTTCTGGTGCCAGGCCCCGGATGCAGGCAATGTTGAAATCCTTCACCTCCATGGAACCCAGGAACAAAAACAACGTTATCTTAATCCCCTGGTGCGAGGAGATATCCGATCCTGTTTTGCCATGACTGAGGTGGATATGCCAGGTTCCAATCCTGTCATGCTGGAAACCACAGCAGTAAAGGACGGGGATGATTATGTCATCAATGGTCACAAATGGTATACCACGGCAGCGGACGGGGCAGATTTTGCCATTGTCATGGCCGTCACCAATCCGGAAGCATCCACTTATCTTCAGGCCAGCATGATTCTTGTTCCCACGGCAACGAAGGGATTTAACCGGGTGAGGAATATCCCGGTCATGGGACATGAAGGCAGTGATTATTCAAGCCATGCGGAAATCCTGTTTGAATCCTGCCGGGTGCCGCAAAAAAACCTGCTGGGGCCGGAAGGCCAGGGTTTTGTCATTGCCCAGGACCGGCTGGGCCCAGGCAGAATCCATCATTGCATGCGGTGGCTGGGCATCTGCCAGAGGGCATTTGATCTTCTTTGTAAACGGGCCAATGAGCGGGTGATTTCGCCTTCAGGCAAAACCCTTGGCAGTACACAGACCGTTCAAAACTGGATTGCAGAATCTGCTTCCGAGCTTCAGGCAGCACGGTTTTTAACCCTTAATTCTGCCTGGCAGATTGATAATATCGGTGCTGCCCGGGCACGGGATTCCATTTCCATGATCAAGTTTGTGGTGGCCAACACCATGAACAAAATTGTGGACCGGGCTCTCCAGGCCCATGGGGGACTGGGGATGACCGATGATACCATTCTGGCCTATTTTTACCGCCATGAGCGGGCCGCAAGAATTTATGACGGAGCAGATGAAGTCCATAAAACATCCCTGGCAAAACGGATATTAAAAACATA
>CALGRI010000314.1 GCA_937880875.1 uncultured Pseudomonadota bacterium | reverse complement strand
GGAAAAAGTTTACAAGATCTTGAGCAAACTATGCCGGTTTGTTGATTTTGATGCCTTGATTGTCCAGGATCTTGCCATGATAACCTTAGCCAGGAAAGCAGGATTTAAAAAAGACTTTCACCTTTCTACTTTGGGCAATTGCACCTTTCCATCTGCCTTGGAAACAGCACAACAAGTTGGATTCAAAAAAGTTGTTCTGCCCAGGGAATTTACTATTGATGAAATCAAACTTATGGCTGAAAATACTCCTAAAGATATTGACCTGGAAGTCTTTATCCATGGTGCTTTGTGCTATTCCATTTCCGGACGGTGCTATTGGAGTTCATGGTTTGGTGGAAAGAGTTCCCTCCGGGGCAGATGTGTCCAGCCCTGCAGGAGAATATATGAACAAAAAGGTCAGAAACAAAGACATTTTTCCTGTATGGATTTTTCCGCGGATGTGCTGGTAAAAATATTAAAACAAATCTCTAAAATAACGACCTGGAAAATAGAAGGCCGGAAAAAAAGCCCCCATTATGTCTATTACACGGTTAAAGCATACAAGTTGTTACGAGATGAACCCAAAAAGAAAAAAGAAGCGCTTTCCTATCTTGATTACGCCATGGGAAGAGAGTTCAGCCATTATAATCTTTTGTCCCAGAGGATAATGAATCCTTTGGATCACTCTTCAGAAACAGGCTCCGGACTTTTCGCAGGAAGGATACAAGATCCTGCAACACCTTTTTTTATCACAAGAGAGGCTCTTCTGCCTTTAGATCTTTTAAGAATCGGGTTTGAAGATGATGTATTCCATGACATTCAAAAAGTCACCCGGGCTGTACCCAAAAAAGGAAAATTTTATTTAGACAAAAAGTCTAAATTTAAAATTAAAAAAGGAACACCTGTTTATATCATAGACCGCAGAGGATCAGAACTTTCAACGGTTATTAAATCCCTTAATGATGAGCTTGACGAAATGGAAAAAATATCCATACGGCCCTCAGAGAATGAATATAAAGTTTCTTTTTCCCAAAAACCAAAAAACCAAAAAACCAGACCCAGGGAACTTACCCTGTCCAGGGGCAGGCTTCAACAGAGCACGACCAACGAAGAGACGAGTGTATGGATTTCTACTCAGGGATATTCTGCCCCCTTCTCAAACAAAAACTGGTTGTGGCTCGATCCCCTGTTATTCCCGGGTGAAGAAAATATATGTTCTGACTATATTGCCAAAGCCATAAAAAAGGGGGCAAAAAATTTTGTTGTAAATGCTGTCTGGCAATTGTCACTCTTTAAAAATCCAAAGCAATTAAATATCTGGGCAGGCCCCTTCTGCAATATAACCAACAGCATGACGGTGAATCTATTGAAGCGATATGGATTCTCCGGTGCCATTGTCAGCCCGGAGCTTGACCAGGAAACCTTTTGTTCTTTACCGCAAAACAGTGAACTGCCGCTTGGTGTTGTTATTTATGGCAACTGGCCATTGGGGATTTCAAGAATTATTTCAAACGATCTTAAAACAGACCAGGCATTTACAAGCCCTATGGGTGAAACAGCCTGGATTTCAAAACACAATAGCAATTATTTTGTTTTTCCCAATTGGGTTCTGGATTTGACCTCAAAAAAAGAAGTGCTTACAAAAGCCGGGTTTTCTTTCTTTGTCAATATCCATGAAAATGTACCCCGTGGTATAAAAATGAAGGACCGCCCCGGCCTCTGGAACTGGAACCTGAAACTTTTATAATGACACCGAACAGTTTGGCCCTGTAATTAAAAGGTTATTCGTCACGGTTGACTGGATCTGCTCCATTTTGCTGCCCAGCAGGATATCTTTGATAATTCCATGCCCATAAGCTCCCAGAATGATGAGTGAATTATGCGGCACATCATAGAGCATGGTATCGAAATCTGATTTTTTATAAAAATGCCATTGTCTGGATAATTGGCTGACAGGTTCCGCAATGCCCTCCTTATTTATCAGTTCTTCATAATAATCTTCGCTCCGTTTTTCCTTCAGCGTGTAGATATCCAGGGGAAACCCTGAAGACATGGCGGTTTTCAATCCTAATTTCAATGCATTCACTGCATTTATAGAACCACCGAAAAAAACAGAAATACTCGTCCAGGGTTTAAATACCGGGCTGGAAATTAAAACGGGAAATGTCGCATGTTTGATAATTCTTCTGACCTTTGACCCGATATATCCCAGGCCTATTTTTGAAGAACTATCACTGACAGACCTTGGACAGCACAGATAATCAAAATTGGTTGAAACATCCGGCAATGTAGATGCTGTAAAATTTTTTGGCTTATAAAACATGGGTTTAATGCCCATTTCATTAAACAGGTCCTCGGCATGTTTTTTTGCGCTCTTGGGTGATGTCAGATAAGAATGATCCAGATCTACCTGAACCGCATCATTGGGAAAATACATCAAAAATTTATCACTTTTTGGAATATAAGCCACTGGAAAGGCATTGATTGTTTTACAAAAATACAATGATTGAAGAAAGGTTTCCCTTCCAAAGGGGGTATTCCTGAAAATATGAAGTAATTTGTAATTCATTTTGATCTCCTTTATCTCTTTATAAAATCTTACTGGACACTGGTCTGCATAATCAGTTCCCTGCGGTATAAATCCAGAATCCTGGTCTTTGAAATCATACCCACAAACCGGTCATTTTCCACAACTGGTATGCTGTCCATATTATTAATATTCATTATATCCAATACCTCCTGTAAATCGTTTTCCAAAGATGCGGTAATGAGTTTGGTATCCATGATCTGACTCAAAAAGATCATGTCGTACATGCCGGGATCAAGTGCATATTTTCTAATGGCACTGATGTGAATCACCCCTTTATACTCCTTTGTTCCATCTTCAATTACAGGGAAAAAATTCTGTTCTGATGTTTTTAGGAGCTCAATAAATTTCCTGAACACCATATTTTCCGAAACCGTTACATATCCTGTCTCAATGAGCTCCCTGATATTTAAATCAGACAGGATTCTTGCATCCGTACCCGGCCTTAAAAACTGTCCCCGCTCTATCAACTCTTTAAAATAAAAGGATGCCGGTTCAATATAATGGCTCATGGTGGATGAGATAGAAGACACGACAATCAAAGGAAGAATGGTCTCATAGCCGCCGGTGATTTCAACAATAAGGAAAATTCCAGTTAAGGGTGCCTGCATGACACCGCTGACAAGCCCTGTCATGCCAAGCAGAGCATAAGCCCCTTCACTTGCATACCCGACAGTAGGGAGCAAAAAAAACAGCGCTTTATGGAAAACAATTCCAGTGAGGCTTCCGATGACCAGGCATGGTGCAAAGATTCCCCCTGATCCTCCCCAGCCCAATGTCATTGCTGTGGCAAAAATTTTTGCAAAAACTGCCACAAAAGCAAAAAAAATGCCCATTGAAAAGGTCCCGGAAATCATTGACTGGATAAAACGATATCCCTCTCCAAGCACCACGGGCATAAACATCCCGATTATCCCGACGGCACACCCGCCAATGACGGCACGAACCCATAAAGGGAAAGAAGATTTCCTGGCAATTTTTCCAGTCTGCCTTAACATCTTTGTAAAAACTACTGAAATCAAGGCAGTAACCACAGCTAGAAATAGGCTTGGTAAAATATCTGTTCCCCCTACCTGAAACGGCAGATGGTTGAAAATTACCTGATCCGGGATGATGGCCTGACTGACTTGAGCTCCGGCCACTGCAGCAATGGCAATGGGGATAATATTGACAAATTTCCATTCTCCCAGGATCACTTCAATGGAAAAGACAAGGCCTGCAATGGGTGCATTGAAAATAGATGCAATAGCGCCTGCTGTGCCGCATCCCACCAGCGTAATCCGCTGTCGATCATTCAACCCAAGGAATTTGGCAATATTGGAACCAATGGCTGACCCGCTCATGACTACCGGTGCTTCCGGTCCGGCAGACCCCCCGCTTCCAATGGTCAGAAAACTTGCAATCAATCTTGAATAACTGGATCGAAGCCGTAAGAGACCCCCATGTCTTGAAACAGAGTATATCACTTCAGGAACCCCATGCCCTGCACCTTCCCTGGCAATTTTTTCAAGATATAGAGAAGAAAGCAGCGCCCCCATGGCCGGCAAAACAAATGCCCACCAATAGTGACGAAATGGATGGAGCCATTCAAGGACGGATTCAAGGGACAGCCGCAATGCCACAGCAGCAAGACCACTACAGATTCCGGCAATGGAGCCTGCAATGATGAGCAACAATCTGTCATCCAGTTGAAACAGCCTGTGGTATAAAATTTTATACCCGTTTTTTATTTTAAACATTTAACCCGGCTGCTCCATTGCGTTCACTAAATCGGGTTTGCTTTCTGAATGATTTCAATTTTTTCAACCAATTGATCCGCAGTGGGTCTTGATTTTAAAAAATTTATAAACTGATAGTCCCTTAAACAAAAAGATAAAGAAGATAATAAGTGTAAATGCATTTTTAAGGCAGGACACAATATAAAAAACAATACAGACACGGGTCTATTGTCCAGGGCCTGATAATCAACCGGATGCTCCAAAAAACAGACAGAAACCAAGGGGATTTTTAAATAGCTCAATTGCTCCCTGGGATGCGGAATGGCAATTCCATTTCCAATACCTGTTGAAAGGGCCTGTTCCCTATCAATCAAGCGATCAAGAAGATCTGTTTTGAAATCATCCGAAATATTCGAAATTTTTTCAACGGAAGATTTCAAAACACTATTCACATCATTGCCTTGGATATCAAAATAGACCCCACCGTTCTGGACCGCGATGGATAAAGGGATGACAGACTCTATTTCTTTTTGGGGCGTGCCAATATCTGAAAAATTCAGACTGATATTATGCTTGGCCGCCCATTTGTCCAGTTCTTTTGTAT
>CALGRI010000313.1 GCA_937880875.1 uncultured Pseudomonadota bacterium | reverse complement strand
ATGATTTAGATCTGATCCTATTATCATTATAAATAATTGTCTTTTGTATACCACTAAATAAAAAAGAGAACTATCTTTTTATTTTCTTTGTTTAATTCCATATAAAATGTTCAAATTGTGACTCTCTGCGTCACAATTTGGATATCCTTTAAAAAAAAGCATCATATTACGAAGATTTGAAGCATTAAAGACTTTACCGAATTCAGCGATGGTCTTATTGTATCTCGAAACAAAAATGTCTCATAATTTGAGACATCCCTACTGGCGATTGTCAGCAACAACCCGGCCATAACTTAGCATACTCCTGCATTTCATTACCTGGCATATTTTATGCTTTTATATTTCATAAGCTCTTAAAATTTTTATAAAAAAGGTTGGTTATGACAAAACCCCATGGAAGAAAAACAAAACAAAAGGTAGGAAAAATTCTTCAGGAATCCCATAAAGGGACAGCCATGGAAATGTTGGAGCGGATACCGGATGACCAGCTGGTCGGCCATCTTTTTTCTCATTTTTATCATAAAAACGAACTGGTTAAATTCCGGAGTATAGCTGCAATGGGTGCCCTTGGATCACGAATGGGGCAAAAAAATATGGAAAAAGCCAGGATTGTTATGAGACGGATCATGTGGAACCTGAATGATGAATCCGGTGGAATTGGTTGGGGGTCACCTGAAGCCATGGGAGAGATTCTTGGCCTAAGTCCAGAGCTTGCACGGGAATTTAATTCCATTCTTTTCTCATACCTTGATCCGGATGGAAATTATCTTGAACATGAAATGCTTCAAAGAGGTATTTTATGGGGGATCGGGACATACCTTGCATCAAATTCCCTGGATCTGAATGAAAAAACAAAAGGCCTTTTATTCGGGTATTTACATTCGTCAGATCCTGTTAAAAGAGGATATGCAGTAAGGGCTTTAGTTAATGCAAAATGTTTTGATTGCAGCCTTGTGCCTGAAAATATTCTTACAGACAAGCATCAAATAGATCTATTTACCGGCTGGAATTTTTATACCATCCGCATTTTGGACATGGCCCTGGACTGGGAAAGCCACAAAACATTTATATAGTCTATTTTTTGGCATGCTTATTGAATGATATCCTTACAAAAGAAATCAGCTGGATATGTGTAAAACAAATTTTAACAATGACTGACTTATGCTTAAAAAAAAATGTGACATAAATATTGCCCAAACCATTGACCTTGCGCAGCAAATGATCAAACTTGCGCAAAAGGGTTACGAGCAACGAGAAGATCCTGGATGTGGCATCCTGTACGGCATTTTGCTGGATTCCGGATACAGGCTTCTTGATCTTGCACAAAAAGAAAAGCATACACATATGAAAAAAGGCTGGTGGAAGCGTTATCATCCATGAAAGTTCCTGTTGTTGAATTGAGTTGTTGTATTCTCTGCGAAATCTGCATTGAGCTGGCACCCCAGGCATTTGCCATCAATAATGCAGACTTTGTTGAAGTGCTTGTTCTTGACGACTACTCAGATGAAAATATTCATGAAGCCATAAAAAATTGTCCCAAAGACTGTATCACCTGGGAATAAATTTTTACATCCCCTCAGAAAAACATTGCACCTGATACACAAATGTGCCATTTACCTTGTCATTAGATATAACAAAGGAAAAGGGGCCTAATTTGAATATTCAAAGACGATCAACCAAGTCCAACAAAAAGAAAAAGTGGGGTTGGTTGATCGCAATATCTGGCAGGGAATTAAAAAGCGCAATGGATGATTTGGGAAAACTAAAAGGGATATAGACAAAATGACTGACTTGCCGCAACCCATACTTGACCATGACAATCTGAACCTTGTTCTGGATAACCTGAAACTTGGTATCATTGCCCATACCCCCGATAGAATTATCACTGTTTTTAATAAAGAAGCAGAAAGAATTA
>CALGRI010000312.1 GCA_937880875.1 uncultured Pseudomonadota bacterium | reverse complement strand
GCACTAAAAAATTGAACGCCCGAGTTTCCTTTGCTTTTAAAGCAGTTTCAAAATGAATTCCATCACCTGTTAAGCTGATAGTACGTTCAATCAGCGCTCCATCTTTTGCTGTGAGCGCTAACACCGTTTTCGTAGGGCTCTTCTTAATCACTTTATAAGCCAAAATATTATCACCTGTTGGGCCATCGCCCTGCCGAACCCATTCTTCATACCGAAAACGATCCAGCGACCGGGTTGGTTCAATAACGTCACGGCCAGTAGGCTTGTAGGTCATCTCAACCAACTTTGCATTGCTTTCCGGCAATACAAGCACTCGCCAGAAATCATTTTCCAAACGAACTGCGGTCATACCAGTAAAAATTTTATGCATATTATTCAGATATGTATCAATTTTTATATATTCATTTTCCATGCTAACATTATACTTCGCACATAATTCTGAATAGTGTTCAAGCAGGTTTTCATCAACGCCTTCCAAATATGGTTTACAGACGCCGTTCTCATACTTCAGATCCATAGTAGCGACACTGAGTTTGGCCCGATAGGCACATAGAGAAGCCTTTTCAACTCTTGAACGTACTTCTTCGGATTGTGCCATAGCTAATGCTTCAGAAAAATATTTATCAATACGTTTCACAGTTTCAGAGTTTAAGAATAATGAAGCTTCGGTAGGGAAACAACCGGGATGTCTGTTCTCTTTATCGATAAGATCGTGATAATAAGTAAAGTAATCGATAATCGGCTGGGCGGATTCAGCATAATGCATACGACAGAACGCCAGCGTTTCCTGCCAACTATCCCTGCCCGGTTTCCAAAGACAGCGCGACATCACATAGTTGCGAAGATCACTCAGTTCCGTGGAAAAACCATTCCCCGCAGCCTGCATAAATACACCGCGCCCGTTATTATTCGCAAAATATTCTACACTTTTGCCAATACTGCGTAAGTTCGGAAAAGGAAGCAGGTAGCCCCTGAAATTTGTATTATAATGCCAGATAAAAATATTTTTTGCCTTATCTTTCCAACCATCCATATCTTCACAGAATTCTTGGTTAAGCGAACAAGAGGGATCGTCAATCGCATGAAAGTCACAGCATTCTATACTGCACAACTGAATCAACACATTATCGCCTGCACTGATTGTTTTTGGAGGCTTGCGAGTATATTCGTAAGCATAGGTACCAATCAACACCTCGGGATGAGTCTTTTCGATCTGTTCCGCTACAGCATTTACAAAAGAAAGGGTTGCCCCAGCATGGGATTCTTCTCGCGCATCAATTGCAGCACAAGATTCACAAGTGCAGTAGCTGCCATTATCCATTTGGGCGACATTGAAATTCTTTACCATTGGATTTTTCTCGATAGCATCCAGAGTGGCTTTAACAACAATTTCAAGTACTTCCGGGTTTGTCATACACAACTGTGGCCCACCGCCATGTATATCCAACACTCGCCGACCATTTACCATAGCATAATATTCCGGATGTTCTTTTCCGTAGATAGAGGGCGGAACAAGATAAGCTACATTATGGCCTACCAGTTTATAACCGGTAATCCCACCGAGCTTTTCCGCACCAGCAACTGTATTTGTACGCAATTGCGCAGCAAAGGCAGGATTTCTATTCGTTTCACCGTAATATGACCAACGGAAAGCGAAAGGAGGTACATAGCTGTAGTTACGTCCTTTAATACTAAAGTCCTTATCTTTCCCCTCCGCTGGATAAAACGTGTGATCATAGGTCAAGTAACGTACACCGCAATATTTCTCAAAAAACTCATAAACCCCATAGAGCGTCCCACGAGGATGTCCGCCATAAATTGCTAACTTATTCATGGCAATATCAATGTTAAATCCTTCTTCGCCCAGCTGGTCTGTATTTATCTGAAGGCCAGCGGCAGCAGCTGCTTCAGCGCCTACTAAAATGATTTTGCCGCTTTGAGAATCGGGACTATCCATGGACAATTCTTTTCCTGTAAACTCTTTGAAAAGTCTTATAAATTCACTCGCCGCATACAATTCGGATTCTGTTGCCCCAGAACTGCAAATGACACGCTCATAAGCTGACAAGGTCTGACCATCTGCGGGTAAAGAAGCCCATTCTTCTTCTGATATTTGTGATTTTTCTTTTTGTGAACATTGTATAAATAAAATACATGATAGAACTAAAAACAACCCCATCAAGACTATGTGCTGTACTGATTTTTTCAACTTGTTCTCCATTTTATAATTTAGAACTATATTTAATTAGGGTAGATTTCCTGCTTTTTGATTCTGGGTCCTTCCCAAAATACATTCAGATGCTTTCCACCACCAGCTTGATAATATCTCACTTCAACTAGATGTTCTCCTTTATCTAAATATACGTTTCCAGACTTCTCAATATATCCATGATTTCCATCATTGCTAACAATCACTTTGTGATCTACCAACAATTTACTACCGTCGTTTGAGCCTGTATAGAATGTGTATTCACCCTCAAGCGTAATATCTATAAATCCATGAAGAACCAAACCAAAATAAGTTTCACGATGCTCAATTCCGTCATAACCAAATTTTTCAATAGTGCCTTCAGACAAAGGCTCTAATAGTAGAAAGTCTGGTAATTGTTCCCATTGAATTTTAGATCTGTTTTCAAAATATTTATACTGTACTCCATTTAATTTTTCTATAGACTTAAATATAGTCGATGTTTCATCACTAATTTTATAATCTATTCTATATGCTTTTGTACGCAAAGTTGCTGATTCGTCTATCTCTAAATTACCTTCATATTTTTGAGATGATTCTGTCGGCTCACTTCCATCAAGTGTATAATAAATATCAGCACCTTTCGTATTGGAAATTAATTTGAGTTCAATGCTTTTATTAAAATACTGATTAGCCGGTAAAACTAAAGGAGCAATTACTTGTGCTCTTTCTAATTTCAGAGTAGCTGTACTGCTCTTTTGCTTCACCTTAAACGCCGCAGCTTTTATTACGGTTGGACTTATTTGTTCGAATGCTCTTTGATATTTACTTGAAGATTTTGTTGGTTCACCTCCATCAGTAGTAAAATATATCTCCTCATTATTTGGATAATAAATTCTAACCATTCCTAAGCTATCTCGTTCAAGATTTGGCTGCAGAAATTCAAACACTGTTGCACTATTAGTAAGATTTGATGAAATACTTAAATCGTCTGTTTTTATAGTTTCATCAATAAATACTGGAATATGAACATCACTCAAATTATTGCCTACGATATTGATATTCTTACTTTCTTGTTCCAATCGTAAAAATATTTTTGACATCTTTGGAGAGCA
>CALGRI010000311.1 GCA_937880875.1 uncultured Pseudomonadota bacterium | reverse complement strand
ACATCTCTGGTGATTCCGGGCAGGATATGATTATCAAGGGGATGGGTAATAAGCATTTGGTTCTTTACAATAAAAATATTTGTACAGGTGCCCTCTCTGACATGCCCTTGTTTTGATACAAAAACAGTATCTGCAAGTCCGGCTTTTTTAGCTTTGCGCTGCTCAATGGCAGCTGGCAAAAGTTGAACGGTTTTTATATGACACATTCCCCACCGGTAATCTTCACATGTTCGGATTCGGATACCTTCAGTATTTACACTCAGATCTAATTTTGCAAGGTTTTTTATGGTCATAGTAATTTGCAGGGGTACTGTATTAGTGTAACTATGAGATCTGGGTTCAACACCTCTGGATACCTGCAAGTAACAACCCGCTCTTGCATATTCTGATTGGTTAAACAGGGTGATGACATTTTCTTTAATATCTGAAATTGAAATTTGGGGAAAATCGAGCTGTTGCATTGAGTATTTCAGCCGTTCCATATGCTCATCTATGCAAAAAATATGATAATCAAAGCTCTCGATAAATTCATATACTGCATCACCGAACTGATAACCACGGTCTTCAATTGGAACGAACGCTTCTTCGATCTTGAGGATGGTACCATTTAAAAAAGCAAGATTCGGCATTGAAAATCTCCTGAACAATTTTAAAAAATTAGTTAGTTAAAATGGTTTAATCGCCTCTATTGACATATTGTGCGCTCAATTTAAAATAAGAAGATAGTTATTGTCAAGAAAAGCATATAAAAGTTTCAAGATAAATAATCAGTGCATGGTTTTTTTTGATTAACTCATAGTATTGCTTGACAAATTAATATCCCTGAAGATATACAAACAACATAAGTAAACGTAAGTGTTTAATAAAGCAGTACAAGGTGGGTTGAATAGACAGATAAAATAAATATATCTGTACTCAAACCAAATTTTTTAACATAAATTTTTATTTTCGTTAAAGGGGGAGTGTTGTATGAAGAATCTAATCAGAGTGTTTATTGCTATTTGTTTTTTATTGAGTATTATGGTTGTTCCCGCAGTTGCGGGTAACGCAGTCACATTGCAGAAAGGTGAGCCGGTTCATTTGGCCTATTGGTTTGTAACATCCGGACCCAACACATCTCTTGGAATGGACTCATTACGTGGTGCTGAGATTGCGATTGAAGATTTTGGCGGAAAACTTAAAGGCCATCCAATTAAACTTGATGGTCAGGATTCAATGTGCGGTCCTGAAGGTGGACAAGCTGCTGCATCAAAAATTGCATCAGATCCGTCTGTTATTGCGGCCATTGGTTCAAGTTGCTCCAGCGCTGCAAAAGCTGGTGTGCCAATTCTTTGGAAAATGGGTATCCCAAATGTTTCTCCATCAAACACAGCTCCTTTATTAACCGACCCTGCCAGCGGACCAGACTTCGATGGTTACCTGAGGACCTGTCATAATGACAACATCCAGGGTGCTATCGCTGCTGAGTTTGCTTATAGTCAGCTGGGTCTCAAAAAAGTTGCCACCATTCATGACGGCAGCGTTTATGCTGAATCGCTTCAGCAGGTATTTTCTGATACATTCAGAAAACTTGGCGGAACAATTACATCCCAGGAAGCCGTTTCTCCCGGTGATACAGATATGAGACCGGTTCTGACTAAAATTGCAAGCGGTGGCCCAGAGTTTTTATATTACCCCATGTTCATTGCTGAAACAGGACATGTTACGCGTCAGTCTAAAGAAGTTTCAGGACTGGAAAATATCGCACTCATGAGTGCTGATGGTTCTTTTTCTCCTGATTTTTTGAAAGCTGCCGGTAAAGCTGCTGACGGTATGTATCATTCAAGTCCTGATTTCTCAGCGCTTGGTGACAGCTATACAAAGTTCCTTGCAAAACATAAAGCAAAATATGGTATGGATCCGGAAGCTCCTTTCCATGCCCATACATATGATGCAGTCATGCTGATTCTTAATGCCATTGATAAAGTTGCCGTTGTGGACGGTGATACTCTTACAATAGACAGAATGGCTTTGAACAAAGCAATGCATGAAACCAAGGGTCAGAAAGGCCTTACCGGTGATCTTACCTGCGATGAAAACGGTGACTGTGCCAATCCTAAAATTGCGATCTACAAGACAAGTATGGACGATATTAAAGCCAGCAAAATGTCACCTATCCCTTTTTGGAAAAAATACTAATTAAATACATGCAACACCCGATAGGATAACACTATCGGGTGTTGTCCCTTTTTGAGATAAAAAATAAATGAAAATATATTTTAGGGGTTTTTAAATGGTTTAACTATTTTACCCAGGTCTGATACAAACTATTTTTTATCGTGGTATGGAGGAAGAATGTTTCAAAAATGGAAAGATAGGGTGACTGTCACTGACATCGTTATGTGGATGATCGGTGGCACAATGCTGTTATTATGCTTATGGGGATCAGTCTCCACAATCAGGGCCGGTCTTTACACCAGAAGTCACTGGATAGACTTTTGTATTTTTGGACTGGCTCAAGGTAGTATTTACGCACTGATAGCAACCGGATACACCATGGTATACGGTGTTTTAAAGATGATTAACTTTGCCCACGGTGAAGTTTTCATGAGTGGTCCGTTTACCGGTTACTTTGTTGCAATGGCATTGTGGCGCAGCGATTTTTTAGATACCCATCCTGTTCTCGGGATAATTTTGATTTTTGGTGTTGCTATGTTTGTTTCCACAATGATTGCATATTTCCTTGAAAAGATTGCTTATCGGCCGTTAAGGAGTGCCCCCAGATTAATTCCTTTGATTACAGCAATCGGGGCATCTTTTTTTCTACAATACCTTTTCAGAGGATTATACGGATCAGGCATCAACGCATATCCGGATATCGAGATCCTTGAAGGGTTCTGGATGATCTTCGGTATAAGGGTTTTAAAAATTCAAGTTATTGTAATTATTGCTGCTGTCTTGCTAATGCTGGTCCTGTATAACTTTATTATGCTGACAAAGGTTGGGAAAGCCATTAGAGCCGTATCAGAAGATAAAGAAGCTGCTGCATTAATGGGAATCAATGTTGATGCGATGATCTCGACTACCTTTGTCATCGGCGGTATGGCAGCTGGTGCAGCCGGTGTTTTATACGCGCTTATGTTTAAGCAGGTACATTTCTTTATGGGGTTTATCCCAGGAATAAAAGCCTTTACCGCGGCAGTACTTGGCGGTATCGGAAATATCCCGGGTGCTATGCTTGGGGGTGTCTTTTTAGGTTTGATTGAATCAGTGGCTCCAGCCTTGTTCCTTGATGGCCTCGGAATAATTGCTCCGTACCAGTTAAAAGATGCAATTGCTTTTTCCATGCTGGTAATGGTTCTGATTTTCAGGCCTACAGGTATTCTGGGTGAACGTTTATCGGCAAAGAAGGCCTGAAATTAATAAACTATATTAGGGTGAGGGTATGACAAAAGCTCAATCTTTATGGAATCATGGTGTTAAAATAGGGGCCATTGGTGGGGTCAGTGTTCTTATTATTGCCCTTGTCGGTATGATTGAATCATTCGGTAAACGAGATATTATTTCTGGTATTTTACCAATGGGTATAGCCATGGCATTAATAATCTCTACATTAGTGGCATATATTGCGGCTAACAAAACACCGATTTGTGAAAAATCAATTAAATTTGCCAATGCAGTCATCTCTGGTTTTGTGACCAGTGGGTTTCTTGCATTGCTTGTTGCTATCGGTCGTTCATTTAACATAAGAGATATGTTTGTTAGCGCGTCCCCAGCGCTTTACAAAGCTTTAACCGCAGGAATTGCCGGTGCAGGGGGCATTTTTTTGATTCTGGCGGTCGGACTTATTTGCGGGATATTTGCAGGAATTCTTATAATTTTAAATGACCTTCCCAGAAAATTAATTATTAATGCACTTGCAACTATTTTTGTTTTAGGATTGTTACAGGAGCTTATAATTCCCATATTTAAATCCTGGGATTTTGGGGTTACAAATTACCTGGGAAAGCTATTCTATACACAGAACGGGCTGACAATTATTGGTGCAGTACTGGCTGCCATAATTTATTGCATAATCTCTCTTTTATGGAAGGCGAACCAGGATACGATCAAATCATCATATAAGGTTTTGCCAAAGGGGACACGGAAAAATGTTAAGATAGTGGGTTTTTTTGTACTTGCTATTTTTTTAATCGTTCTGCCGCAGTTCCTGGGATTATTTTTAAGTGAAGTTCTCACCATTGTGGGGCTTTACATTCTGCTTGGGCTTGGATTGAATATTGTTGTCGGTTATGCAGGCCTCCTGGATCTCGGATATGTTGCTTTTTTTGCAATTGGATCTTATGTAGTGGCAATCCTCACATCACCGGAAATTTTTTCATTTGGGTTCAATTTCTGGCAGGCGCTTCCCATTGCAGTTATTCTGGGCATAACTGCCGGTGTCATGCTGGGTATTCCGGTTCTTAAGATGCGGGGGGATTATCTGGCCATTGCCACCCTGGGGTTTGGTGAAATTATCCGTATTCTTGTCCTTTCTGACTTCTTGAAACCCTGGCTGGGCGGTGCACAGGGTATCGGGGCCATCCCCAATCCGAACTTTATGGGATTTCAAATGGTCAAACCCCAGCATATTTATTACCTGATTTTAGCAGGTTGTATGCTTGTGGTATTTATTTCTATTCGACTTAAAAATTCCAGACTTGGAAGAGCCTGGATGGCCATGCGTGAAGATGAAGATGTGGCCCAGGCAATGGGGATCAATCTTGTTGCAACCAAATTATTTGCCTTTGCCACAGGTGCAGGATTTTCAGCATTAAGCGGTGCTATTTTTGCAAGTAAGATAGGCTCTGTTTATCCACACAGTTTCAATCTTTTCATCTCGATAAATGTTGTATGCCTTATTATTATCGGCGGTATTGGAAGTCTGCCAGGTGTTGTTGTCGGCGCAGCCGTTCTTATGGGTCTGCCTGAGCTTTTAAGGGAATTTGCCGAATATCGCATGTTTGTTTACGGTGCAGCCCTGGTGGCAATGATGCTTCTTCGACCGGAAGGTCTCTGGCCGGAAGCAAGGCATAAAATCGAGCTTCACTCCGATGATGAAACCCAAACCCAAACAGCTGCGTAGCCCGGAGGTGGTATTATGATTTTATTAAGTATACAGGAAATGACAAAACGGTTTGGCGGGCTGGTTGCTCTGGACGCACTGAATATTGAAGTGAAAGGAAAAACTATTCACAGCATTATTGGTCCTAACGGAGCCGGGAAAACAACATTTTTCAATTGTCTTACAGGATTCTACCGCCCTGAAGAGGGCGAGGTGGCATTTGAAGGAAACTCCATTGTCGGCCTTTCTCCTGACAGGATTGTTTACAAAGGGATCGCGAGAACATATCAGAATATCCGGCTTTTTCCGAATTTAACAGCATTGGAAAATGTTATGATCGGGTATCATGTTCATCTTAAATCCGGTTTTTTGGGTCCTATACTGGGTCTTAA
Organism: uncultured Pseudomonadota bacterium; assembly: GCA_937880875.1. Lineage (GTDB taxonomy): Bacteria > Desulfobacterota > Desulfobacteria > Desulfobacterales > Desulfobacteraceae > Desulfobacula. The sequence continues at coordinate 8,962 of CALGRI010000311.1, read as the reverse complement.
AAGTACGATAAGAGAGGAAGCAAAAGCAAAAGAAGTCGCGTTAGACCTTCTTAAATATGTGAAGATGGAGGGAAAAGAAGATACCCTTGCAAAGAATTTTCCATATGGGGAGCAAAGAAGGCTTGAAATGGCAAGAGCACTGGCTTCTCAGCCAAAACTTTTGCTGCTTGACGAGCCGACAGCCGGAATGAACCCGAGAGAAACTCAGGATATGATGGATTTCATTGAGAATATGCGTGATGAACTTGGTATCACAATTGTCCTTATTGAGCATCAAATGCGGGTTGTAATGAATATTTCTGATATCGTTACAGTACTTGACTATGGAAAAATGATTGCCGAAGGTTTGCCCGAAGAGATTAAGAACAATAAAACAGTTATTGAAGCTTATCTTGGAAGTGGTGACGCTGCTGACTCTCATTAGTTAATTTGAGTACGGTGTATGATAGAAGCAATACAATATTTAAAGAAAATCAGTTGAGGTCAATTAATTATGGCAATGCTTGAACTTAAAAACGTGCATGCTCACTACGGAAAAATACATGCTTTAAAAAACGTTTCAATTAAAGTTAATGAAGGTGAAATTGTTACGCTTATCGGCGGTAATGGGGCCGGTAAAAGTACGACCCTGAAAACCATCAGTGGGACTTTGAAACCATCATCAGGACAGGTCTTTCTAAATGGTGAAGATCTATCAAAATATCCTGCCCACGAGATAGTTAAGAAAGGGATTGTCCAGGTTCCTGAGGGCCGTAGAATTTTCGGTCAGTTGACTGTGATGGAAAATCTTGATTTGGGTGCTTTCACCTCCAAAGACAAGAAAAGAGATGCTCAGACCATTGAAAAAATTTTTGAATTGTTTCCAAGGCTTGCAGAAAGATGCAGACAAGTGGCAGGTACTTTGAGCGGTGGCGAGCAGCAGATGCTGGCCATGGGAAGGGCTTTAATGGCCAATCCCAAGATCCTTCTGCTGGATGAACCGTCAATGGGTCTTGCCCCTGTCCTTGTTGACAATGTTTTTAAAACCATAAAAATACTGCATGCCGAGGGAACAACCATTCTTCTGGTTGAACAGAACGCACGAATGGCACTTAAGACTGCCAGCCGCGGGTATGTTATTCAGACAGGAAAAGTTATTCTTGAAGATGATGCAAAAAAGCTTCTTGAAAATGAAATGGTGAAAAAAGCCTACATGGGTGATTAAATTGTTTTTATTATCAATCAGATATTAATTAACCTGGGTATATTTTCCATTCTGAAATTGATAGACAGAGAAACCTGCGCCGACAACATCTCCGTTTTTATCAAAACCAATGGGTCCCAAAGGAGAATCGACTTTAATTTCAAACATGGCCGCTCTCATTTTATCATAATCAATAGAACCTGCTTTTTTGTCAACCAAAGTATAAAAAATTATTAAGAAATCGAAATATGAACCCAGCCAACCCTTTTTTTAAAAAAACGAGATCTACAGCTTTCCGGAATAAATTGGTTTGAACATCGAAAAGATTTTTTAAGACAAAGTCCGCACCATATCAGAATGTTTTTCGCTTAATTTTATCTTCAATAAAAGGTGATGGGGATTTGATTTTTTTTTTGATTTTGCTTTTTCCCATGAATTTACTTGGTGAAAATTTATTTGTTTTGTATCTCAATATCTTATATGTTAATTCTTATTGAAATTGCTCAAGTTTTTTTTAATATAAAAAAAATAGCGTTACTCCCAAATAATAGGAGAATAAAACACTATGAAAAATTTCCATGACTGGATACTTCTTTTAAGCATTCCCATATTGTTTATTATGATACCGGTATGTCAAGCTGGTGAAAAGCCAATACTGATAGGGGCTACTGTGTCCCTGGAGGGTAAATATGTTGAAACATCGGCTATGATTCAGAATGGCTATAAACTATGGGTTGAACAAACAAACAAACAAGGGGGGTTATTAGGACGTCCTGTAAAGCTTATCCTTTATGATGATAAAAGCCAAAAAAGCCTTGTTGCATCTCTTTATGAAAAGATGATTGTTGAGGACAAGGTTGATTTAACACTTTCACCATATGGAACCCCCCTTACAATGATCGCCTCTGAAGTGACTGAGAAACATGGCTATGTGATGCTGGCTTGCGCTGCAGCCGGTGAACAAATTTGGGAGAGAGGATATAAGAATATATTTGGCGTATATGCACTTGCAGATCGATATTTCATAGGTTTTCAAGATATCTTAGCCCGAAAAGGTTTTGAATCTATAGGAATTATCTTTGAGAACACGACTTTTAATATTTCCATCGCAAATGGTGTCAGAGGATGGGCTGAACGTTTTGATCTCAAGGTAACATACGATAATGGTTTTGATGATGCCGATAAAGAGCTTTCCATAATCCTGAAGCAAGTAATGGAAAAAAATGTTGATGGATTGATTTTCAGTGGCTACCCTCCCGAATGTTATCAGTTTATTGATTTGATGAAAAAGGCTGATTACCGCCCAAAATTTTTAGCTTTTACAATAGCTCCCATTCATCCTGATTTTTATAAAAAAATTGGACCATTTGCAGAAGGCATTTTTGCTCCATCCCAGTGGGAACCAGATGAACGCATCCCTTTTCCAGGGACAAAACTATTTATTGTAGATTTTAAAGCATTTACTGGAGTGATGCCTTCTTATCATGCCGCATCTGCATATTCGGCATGCCAAATTCTGGAAAAGGCAATAATCCAGGCTCAAGCAATTGATCATGAAAAAATCAGAGATTATATAAGCTCTTTTGATACGATTACTATTATGGGTCGATTTAAAGTGGATCACACGGGTCGCCAGGTCGGACACAATCCAATTCTTATTCAATGGCAAAATGGCAAAAAAGAGATTGTGTATCCAAGTAAGATGAGCACTTCACAGCCACAATTCAATTCTTCAACGGAATAACTCAAAATGCAAAAAAGGATTTTTCAAAATCGCCTTTTATTGGGAATAATAATACCAGTTGTGATAATAGGCTCCCTTTTTTCATTTATGCTCACACAATTGTTACTCCCGCCAATCATTTCACTTTTGCGGGATAGTACTGATATGAGTCTGAGACATGCCGCAAAAATCGGTATAACTGCCTGCGAGGAAAGATTTAACGATCTTCTGGAGCTGCGGATGGAAGATAATCCGCAAATGAATGAGGCCTCTAAAAACGAAGCGATTGAACAAATAATAAAGATCAGCCAAATCCTTCCCGGCATACAGATGCTGATCATTGACAAAGACTGGAAAATTATTGGAAGTAGTTTCAATGTTCCTACGGAGCAGTTTTCGCTCCTAAAACAACCCAAAAATCAAGATAGTATCATTACTGAAAACTTAGGCGATTACCGGGTAAGATTAAATCACCAGTTTTTTCCTTTCTGGCGTTGGCATGTGGTCAGTATTATTTTTGATGATGACTATATGGCACCAATTATAATGGCTAAAAGAGTTGTTTCTATTGGAACTTTTGGTGTTCTTTTTATTGTTCTGCTCACAATGATTGTTTTATTCATCTGGCGTATAAACCGACCATTGAAAAGCATTATCCAAGCCACTGAAGAAATTTCAAAAGGGAATCTGATACCATTGTTGGTGAAAGGAAAGGATGAGATCTCCCAGGTATCTCTTGCATTTAATTTCATGGTTCATAGTCTTGTTAAGGACAGAGAAAAGATAAGTTCAATCATCAAAGAATTAAAAAATTCTGAAGAACAATACAGAGTCCTGACAGAGTCTTCATTAGCCAATATTGCAATGATTCAAAAAGACGAATATATGTTTGCAAATAAGATGATGCTTAAATCCCTGAAATTCAGTTATAAAGATTTTATCGGGTTGAAATTTTGGGAAATCATTCATCCAAAAGATAGTGACTGGGTGACAAAAAAAATTCAAAACCTTAAAAAGGGTAGCTTGCAGAAGGATCATTTTGAATGTAGAGTTTTATCAAAAGAGGGAAAAACATTGTGGTTCGAACTGCTTGCGACTCTGATCCTTTACCAGGGGAAAAATGCAATTCTCATTCACGCAATGGATATAACTACAAAAAAAAATGAACAATCAGAACGACGAAAACTTGAAAATAAGCTTGCCCGGGCGCAAAAAATGGAAGCGATTGGAACCCTTGCCGGTGGTGTTGCTCATGATTTGAATAATGTTCTAAGTGGTATTGTAGGTTATCCTGATCTTTTGTTGTTTGATATGGCAGAAGATGACCCGCTTAGACAACCGATAGAAACCATACAGAAATCCGGACTAAAGGCTGCGGCAATCGTGCAGGATCTGTTAACACTTGCAAGGCGCGGTGTTGCCATTACAGGTGTAGTGAATCTTAACGAAATAATATCCGAATACTTGGATAGCCCTGAATATGTTAAACTCAAATCCTTTCATCCTAAAGTTAACTTAGAAACGCATTTTGAAGTCGACCTTTTAAATATCAAAGGTTCCCAGGTACATTTATCAAAAACGATTATGAATTTAATATCCAATGCTGCTGAATCTATGCCGGATGGTGGAAAAATCATTATTACAACAAAAAATCAATATATCGATAAACCTATTGGAAATTACGATACCGTGACAGAAGGGGATTTCAGTGTGGTCACCATTTCAGATACGGGTATAGGAATCGCTTCAAAGGATTTAGAAAAAATATTTGAGCCTTTTTATACTAAAAAAATTATGGGAAGAAGTGGAACCGGATTAGGCATGGCTGTGGTTTGGGGAACTGTTAAAGATCATAATGGGTATATTGATATGCATAGCTCCTTTGGAAACGGAACCCTATTCAGTCTTTATTTTCCAATAACCAGAGAAGTTATAAATACGGATAAAATAAATTTTTCGATTGAGTATTGCAAAGGGAATGGAGAGAAAATTCTGATAGTTGATGATATCAAAGAACAGCGTGAAATAGCATCAGGTATGTTGGAACAACTTAATTATTCTGTTTGTGTTGTGTCAAGTGGTGAAGAAGCTGTAGAATATATGAAAGAAAATTCAGTTGATTTGCTGATTTTAGATATGATAATGGACCCGGGAATTGACGGTTTAGAGACGTATGAAAGAATTCTTGAGTTGCATCCCAAACAAAAGGCTATTATTGCAAGCGGTTTTTCTGAGACATCCCGTGTCGAAACCGTGCAAAGACTTGGTGCCGGGGGGTATTTAAAAAAACCTTATAAAATTAAAGAATTAGGGCAAGCAGTCAAACAAGAACTGGAACGATAATCAATTTATAACGGAATAACTTTGTTATATGATTCAGTCTTGAAGGGTTTCAAAAATTTTAAACTGATAGTGGGTATTTTTCTATTCATTACGATTATCCTCTGTTAGTCCGCACATTAGTAAAAAACAACCAACCACAATATATAGCACCTTGTATTTTTTCATCCCCAACTGTAACTGTAGCCGAGATGACAAAATCCCATTAGAATTTTTTACGTCATGGTAGACATTTTTTGTCTGAATTGATAAAAAACAATTGTGGGGAAGATTCAAAATATTGTATGCTTCATATAAAAAGGTTGAATCATGAACACGAATGAGAAAATAGATTGCATCAGGCAATTGATGAGAGACAGCAATATTTCTGCTGTTGTTATTCCAAACAATGACCCCCACCATAGTGAATATGTTGCCGAACACTGGCAGGCAAGAAAGTGGATCACCGGATTTTCAGGCTCTGCCGGAACAGCTGTTATTACCAGTGAACACGCCATTTTATGGACCGATTTCAGATACTATATCCAGGCTGAAAAACAGATCGCAGGTTCACTGTTTGAACTATTTAAAATGGGGGAGCCAGATGTTCCCTTATTTGAGAAATGGCTGGCAGATGCGCTGAAGTCCGGAGATACCATCGGTATTGATGCAAATATGTTCAGCATGGCTGACGTGAAAAAGGTGACAGCAGAGATTGAGGCCAAAGGGCTTTGTCTTAATACGGGAATTGATTTTATCACTGAATTATGGAAAGACCGGCCGGTCAGGCCAAATTCACAAGCTTTTTCCCTGGCAAAAAAATATACCGGAAAAAGCCGTGGTGATAAAATCAGGGAAATCCGCAGGCAGATGGATGCTTTAGGGGCATCATATCATTTAATGGCAACCCTTGACGATATCGCCTGGACCTTGAATCTTCGGGGAAAGGATGTTCATACTAACCCGGTTAATATCGCTTTTGTATTAATAGCCCCTGAAAAGGTGTTTTTGTTTGTCAGCAAAGAAAAAGTGAATGATGCGCTTGTAGAAGAGTTGAACCGGGATGGCATAGATATTCTTGACTACGAGGACATATATGCTGGATTATTGAAAATTCAGGATGATGGAATAATTATGGTTGATCCTGGAAATACAAACTGCCGGCTCTACCAGTCCATTAATAAAAAATGCACAATTGTTGAAAAACCCAATCCGGCCATTGCACTGAAAGCCATAAAAAATGATATTGAAATCACCCATTTGAGGCAGACGGTAATAAAAGATGGCGTGGCTGTTGTCAGTTTTCTTTTCTGGCTTGAGCATCTGCCGGATGATGAGCGAATTACTGAAATTTCTGCTGCTGATAAACTTTATGGGTTTCGAAAAAAACAGGATTTGTTTGTTGATAACAGCTTTGATCCCATCATGGCCTTTCAGGATCATTCAGCCATGTGTCACTATTCTGCCAGCCTTGAAACAAATGTGGCCATTGGTGATACCGGCATGTTTTTAACAGATTCCGGGGGAAATTATCTTACGGGTACTACAGATATTACCCGAACCATTTTTCAAGGAGAGCCTTCAAAACAGCAGATAACAGATTATACCCTGGTGCTCAAAGGCCATATTGCAGTGGCAACAACTTTGTTTCCCAAAGGTACCAAGGGCTTTCAGATTGATACACTCTCAAGACAGTATTTATGGAAACAGGGAATGGATTTTGGACATGGAACAGGACATGGTGTTGGATTTTTTTTGTGTGTTCACGAAGGCCCGGCAAGAATAAGTCCCCATCCTGTTGATGTAAAACTTGAAAAGGGCATGTTGCTGACCAATGAGCCAGGCCTTTACAGAGAGGGCGCATATGGCATAAGGCTTGAAAACATGATTCTTGTGGATCAGGCCTTTGAAAATGAGTTTGGGATTTTTATGAAATTTGAGACCCTGACCAATTGTCATTTTGAAAGCAATCTGATTGACCCAAATTTGCTGTCCAAAGATGAAAAAGACTGGATCAATACCTACCATGCCAAAGTATACGAAAAATTGTCACCGAATCTGGATAAGGATGTGGCATCCTGGCTCAAGGAAAAAACAAGGCTGATATAAAATTGTTATAACCCTTAAGATGGCATGGTTTTTGATAGGTTGATAGGTTATAGAATCAGATAAATATGGATAAAGGCTAGGAAGGCTGTTATTATAAAACAGGTAAAAATGTACCATTTAAAAAGAGGAGAAAAATTATGGTTAGCTGGATTTGCAGTAAATGCGGGTATACGCTTGAAGCCGATACCCCTCCTGAAAAGTGTCCATCTTGCAAGAGTGATTGTTCCTTTGTTGATAATTCCTGCTATACCCCAGATTGCGCTGGGAAACCAAATGATCCCCAAATCAAGTGATAAAGGCAACAAAGTTTAATCTTTTAGAACGTATAGAGGTCGTTATGGCAAAAAAATACAGAATAAAAACATCTTGTCCCCAGTGTGGATGCTCCGGGGTTTCTCATCTGTCTGAAGAAGAAATGAAAAAACAATATGGTGATGTTCCAAATATTGAGCTTGAGTGCCATGAGTGCATGATGCTCATGGATGCAGATGTTGAAGAAGACAAAAGGAAATAAAAATGGTTGAGCCTATGGATATGTATCAGTGCCAGACTACGAATTGCGGTTATATTTATAATCCTGATAAAGGAGACAGAAAAGGAAAGATTGCAAAGGGAACAAAATTTGAAGACTTGCCCGACGACTGGAAGTGCCCTGTCTGTGGAGCCAGTACCAAGGCATTTAAGTCGCTGGGTTAAATTTAATACATAGAAAATAAACACTTTTAACTAAAGCATAAAAGCAAAGAGGAGGAGTAGGTATGAAATGGATGCAGTTTTTAACGCCTGCTAAATCAATAGATTTTAATGAAACTGAAAGCTATATTTCTCAGCATCCGGGTGAAGAGATAACCATACTGGATGTCAGGCAGCCCTCGGAATACCAGGAGAGCCATATTCCCGGAGCCACGCTTATTCCTTTACCCCAGCTTTCTGACAGACTTGATGAACTTGATCCTGAAAAACCCACTTTGGTCTACTGAGCTGTTGGAGGGCGCAGCCGTGTCGCTGCACAAATGCTTGCAGGAAAAGGGTTTAAAAAAGTGTTTAATGTCGCAGGCGGGATAAAGGCATGGCATGCTAAAACTGCCATCGGCCCCCAGGATCTTGGAATGGATCTTTTCAGCGGCAAAGAAGAACCCCTGGATGTGTTAAAAGTAGCCTATTCCCTTGAACAGGGGTTGTGCGATTTTTATATTTCCATGGAAATAGAAGCGAAACATGAGAAAGTAAGAGATCTTTTTGCCAAATTATCTGAAATTGAAGTAAAACATCAGATGTCTATTTATACAGCATACAATGACATCAGCAATGGGGAAATGGGCAGGGATGAATTTGAAAAAATGGTTGAAACAAAGGCATTGGAAGGCGGACTTTCCACCAGAGAATATCTTGATCTTTTTAACCCTGACCTTACTTCTGAAATTGATGTGATTTCCCTTGCCATGTCAATAGAAGCCCAGGCCCTGGATCTTTATCAAAGAGTGTCTGCAAAAATAAAGAACCCTGCATCAAGGGATATTATCAATAAGATTGCCAATGAGGAAAAAGTGCATCTGGCAAGTCTGGGCAAACTTATGGACAGTCTTTAACCTGCGCGTGACCTTTAACCTGAAGGTCACGCGCAGGTT
>CALGRI010000310.1 GCA_937880875.1 uncultured Pseudomonadota bacterium | reverse complement strand
GCAACGTTCTGGCGAAATTTAATGAAGTCTACTGTGTCCTGACCCGTAATTTTCTTGGTATTGAATGCACCAAATCCAAGGAATGCTTCCCCGGACATATTGGCTGCAAGCCAGTGTCTGTGATCATTTTTCATGGTATCCCAGAAGAATTTCTTTTTCTGGCGGATACCGTCAATGGATTTGATCAGGCAGCCCGGGAACAGGTTGGCAAATTTCCAGATAACAGCCGTGACTTCTTTGTCAAGAAGTTCAAAATCCGCATTGGCCTGGTGCTGTTTGAGAAGGGCACGGCCATCTTTAAGCGCCTGTCCGGATTTGGATTCCCCGTAAACGATCTCACCGTCATCAACATATCTGTCCGTGATAATGGTGGGGTTTCTGACCCATTCACCATCGATTTTAAGAACAGGGACAACCTTGGAGATCATGCCTTTTGCTTTCATTTTATAGGAAGACCACATCTCGCAGGATACGCAGTTCCACATGGCATCTTCTGCCGTGAGGAACCAGGGAAGGAAATCCGAAGATCCGCCGGCAGGTGCTGAACCATGTTTTGGTCCTGCCTGGCCGAAAATGGCAAGGTCGGAAGAAACGGCAATATCACAGGCAAGCCCTATTTCCTGGCCGCCGGCAACCCTCATGCCGTTGACCCGGCAGATAACGGGTTTTTTGCAGGCAAGGATGGAATCCACCATGTGGTTGAACAGCTCCATGTACTGGCCATATTCATCACATCTTTTTGAATAAAATTCTGAATATTCTTTTGTATTGCCGCCTGTGCAGAATGCATAGGGGCCAGTGCCTGTAAAAACCACGGCCACAACACTTCTGTCAAGGGACGCATTTTCAAATCCGGCAATCACACCCTTTACCATGTCTGTGGTATAAGAGTTGAACTGTCTGGGGTTATTCAATGTAATCCATGCAACAAATAATTTTTCAGTCACATTTCCTGCAGGATCTGTTAATGGTCTTTTTTCATATATTACGCATGGTGCTTCTGTTCCCCAATGGGGATTTCTGTGCAACTCATGATCCTTAACCTCGTTTTCTCTTGGCATCCACTCTAAAGCCATATTTTTTCTCCTTATATAGTTGTTTTATCCGATATATCCGCCGTCAACACCCAGAACCTGGCCTGTGATATAACTTGCATCATCAGAAGCCAGAAATACAAAGGCCGGGGCAATCTCTTCAGGTTCTGCAAATCTGCCCAGCTGAATTCTGCCCTCATAGATTTTCCTGAGTTTCTCATCCGTCTGGAGTTTTCCCGTCATCTCTGTCTTGGTGATACCGGGGCAGATGACGTTTACATTGATTCCATACCTGCCAAGTTCCCGGGAGGCTGATTTTGTAAATCCGATGATCCCGGCTTTTGCAGATGCATAGTTTATCTGGCCGACGGTTCCGAAAATACCGGCCGTTGAGATCACATTAATGATTTTGCCGGATTTTTGTTCTTTCATGTGGCGGCCGGCTGCCTGGGTGGTATTAAAGGCTGCCTTTAAATGGATATCAATAATGGCATCCCAGTCTTCTTCCGACATTTTAAGCAGCATGGAGGGTTTGGAAACCCCGGCATTGTTGACAACAATATCAACACGGCCCAGCTGTTTTACGCATTCTTCAACCATATCCTGTGCGCTTTTATAATTTGCAACATCAGCTGCAACGGCAACACCTTTACGCCCCAGTTTTTCAATCTCTGCCACAGTATCTTTTGCAGCTGCATCATTGGAATGGTAGTTCACCAGGACATCTGCACCTTCTTTTGCATACATCAGGGCAATGGCTCTTCCGATACCCCGACTGCCGCCGGTGACAATGGCTTTTTTCCCTTCAAGTTTCATTTGTTTTTTCCTTTTTTATTTAAAAATCCGGTACAAGTACGATTCTCTGGTCTGGTGATTTTGTATGGGCTTCATCAAAGCTTTCGGCAATGGTGCTCATGGGTCTTGTCTGGACAAACTCTTCAAAATTGATTTTTCCGCTGGTGATCATGCTTAAAACAGATGGATAGTATTCAGGCAGACATCCCCAGGAACCAATGAGTTCTGCATCAAATGCCATGAGTCTTGAAATGGAATATTCAACCTTGTGGGGACCGAAACCCACAACAACCATTTTGCCTGTAAAGCTTAAAAGAGCAAGTCCAAGTTCCTGGCCTGGTTTTGAACCTGAGACTTCAAATATTTTCCAGCCAGTTGAGGGTAGACTACTCTCTTTTCTGAATGCTTTGAGCTCCCCGGAAATTTCTCTTGGGGTTTTGCCCATTGAATTAACAACAAAATCAGCACCATTTTTCAACATGACATCCAGGCGTTCCTGGTTAATATCAATGGCAACAACATTTGCACAACCAAGGGCTTTAAGCACCTGAACCATGTATTGCCCCACACCGCCGACACCAATAACAATGGTATTATCTCCCACCTGAACATCAGCTCTTTTCGCAGCCTGGAAAGGAGTTGTTGCAGCATCTGCCACCACTGCCAGTTTTTCAAGGGGGAGGTTTCCCCGGTTTGTAACTTCGCAAAGATCAATGGCAGGAACGGGAATATGACTTGAAAAGCCGCCGTAAATCCCCATGCTGTTACCCGGCATCTTTTGTGCCAGACATCTGTTTCCCCGGCCTGTTTTGCAAAGATAGCATTTTCTGCAGGGCATGACGGCAGGAATGATGACTTCTTTTCCAGTCCAGGCTGCAACGTCGGAAGCTGCATCCACGACGATTCCGGAAATTTCATGTCCCAGTGTTAAAGGGGGTTTATTAACAGTTGGCACGCCATAATAAAAGTATCCAAGATCCGTGTGACATACACCGCAACCGGCTACTTCAACCAGGACTTCTCCGGGTTGAAGCACGGGAACGTCAATCTGTGTTTTTTCCAATTTGCCGGGAGTTACCTCACCGGTTTCCCTGTCTTTTTTAAAGGGGTTGACCATTTGCCAGGTCCAGATTTTATCAGGTACGTTTCCCATTTTTCTCTCCTTAAATATTTAAAAAGTTTAAGTATTATTGAACTGATCACGCCATATTCTTTGCCACAAGTTCGGCGATATCTTGTGTTTTGATTTCCTCATCTTTATTCAGTTCTTTCATGCCGTCTTCAATCATGGTTAAGCAGAACGGGCAGGCCACGGCCACATTTGCCACTTTTTGACCTGCAATTTCTTCTGCCCGCACCACATTGATTCTTTTACCAATGGTTTCCTCCATCCACATTCTTCCGCCGCCGGCACCGCAGCAAAAGCTTTCTTTGCCATGGCGGTCAAGTTCTTTGAGTCCATCTTTTGAAAGGCCCTGCAAAATTGATCTGGGTTGATCATAAATTGAATTGTACCTCCCCAGAAAGCAGGGGTCATGGTATGTTAAAGATCCTTCCAATGATTTGTTTAAGGTTATCTTACCGGATCTTATGAGCTGGTCAATGAAATCCGTATGATGGATCACTTCGTAATTTCCGCCCATTTGCGGGTATTCATGTTTAAGCGTATTAAAACAATGGGGGCAGGCCGCAATAATTTTTTTAACCTTGTAATTGTTCAGGGTTTCAATGTTTTCCTGGGCCATCATCTGGTACATCATTTCATTACCGGTACGTCGGGCAAAATCTCCCGTGCATTTTTCTTCCTTGCCCAGGATGGCGAAGCTGATACCTGCTTTCTGCAGGATTTTGACCATGCTTACAGATACTTTTTTGCTTCGATCATCAAAGGAACCGGCACAGCCAACCCAGAGCAGATAGTCGACATCTGCATTCTCCGCCATGATTTTAACGTCCAGTCCATCGGCCCAGTCAGCGCGTTTGTCATACCCGATGCCCCAGGGATTACCGTTGCGCTCAAGGCCTTTAAATGCCACATTCAATTCCTGGGGGTAGACTCCTGCCATCAGGGCCTGGCCCTGTCTCATGGCTATTATGCGGGGAACCTGTTCAATTGTTACAGGACAGACTTCTTCACAGGCCCGGCAGGTGGTACAGGCCCAAAGAGTGTCTTCGGAAATCACCTCGCCTATAAGCGGTTTTTTGCTGTTGAGTTCAGCCATTTGTTCTAATATTTGGGCTTTGATTTCTTCATTTTTTTCAGGGTCCCCGTCCTCTTTGATGGAGGCGGCCAGCTTTGCTCTTTTAATAATATTGTCTGCATTATCAAGGAGCTCAAATTTCAGGCTGTCATTAAAATCATGCAGGTTTAAAGGCTTGTCCGTGGTGTGAGCAGGACATACTTCTTTACATCGGCCGCATTCTGTACAGGTGTAAAGATCCAGTCCCTGTTTCCAGTTGAGCTGGTGGATGTGGTTAATCCCTAATGATTCGTCTTCCCACACGGATTCATCTTCCAGATCTAAAAGCTTGGTCTTTTCATGGGGATATCCCAGGGATTTTAAAAACACATTGGGTAAGGCCGTTATGACATGGAAGTGTTTTCCCAGGGGCA
>CALGRI010000309.1 GCA_937880875.1 uncultured Pseudomonadota bacterium | reverse complement strand
TTGTAATATTTTGCTTTGAGGATTTGGAATCTTTTATAGAAAGACCAAAGCAAAATTGCAAATTAGCATGGATTGTGCAATGCAAATAAATATTTAAAGGTTGCGTTACAGCCAAAATAATCAGGAAGGAACGAATCAATGAAATTGGACAGGCTGGCATTGTTAATAATATTGTTGGTTTTATTCATTTCTTTAGCACCTGCTGCTGCCAAAGATCAATCTGATAAAAAAACTCATAACACTCTTGAAGCTGGTGACCATGCTGAAGCCGCTTCAGACCACTCACAGGACAAGGGTGCACATGGCCATGTGAATTTAGGGGAAATGCTGCCGCTGTACAGCTGTATTCCCTTTGCATTTATGTTGTTATCCATAGCTCTGCTGCCTTTGATAGCGGAAAATTTCTGGCACCATCATTTTGGTAAGGTTTCCGCATTCTGGGCAGCCTGTCTTGCTCTTCCCTTTGTTTATGTTTATAAAGGCATTGCCGTTTATGAAATTCTTCACATTATTCTGGTAGACTATGTTCCCTTTATTATTCTTTTGTGGGCGTTGTTTACGATTTCCGGCGGTATTCTGCTGAAAGGGACATTAAGAGGGACTCCTGTTGTTAACACGATTATCATCCTGATCGGTACCATCCTTGCCTCCTGGATGGGTACCACAGGGGCAGCCATGCTCCTGATCCGGCCATTGTTGCGGGCAAATGCGCATCGAAAGAATAAAACCTTTATAGTGGTATTTTTTATTTTTCTGGTGGCCAATATTGGTGGATCATTAACGCCTCTTGGTGATCCGCCGCTGTTTCTGGGATTTCTTCATGGTGTCAGTTTTTTCTGGACCTTTAATATTCTACCGCATATGCTCACGACATCGATTATTTTGCTGGTAATTTATTTTATCCTTGACACCTATCATTACAAAAAAGAAGGGGTAAAAGCGCCGGATGATGGAGTAAAAGAGCCCCTGCGCCTGGTGGGAACCTACAATTTTCTGTTTCTTGGGGGTGTGGTGGGTGCTGTTTTAATGAGCGGCGTTCTTGATTTGGGGGAAATTTCAACCTTAGGTATTCACAGGCCTGTCCAGGATTGGCTCAGAGACGGACTTCTCATCGTTTTTGGGATCGGTTCTCTTATGGCGACACCAAGGGTTCTGCGGGAAGAAAATGAATTTTCATGGTTCCCGATAATAGAAGTTGCCTATCTGTTTATTGGAATTTTCATTACCATGGTTCCCTGCCTGTTATTGCTTAAAGCAGGATCGAATGGCGCGTTCGCATTTCTTATCAATGCAGTAAAAGAACCGGTTCACTATTTCTGGGTGACCGGGATGCTATCTGCTTTCCTGGATAATGCGCCGACCTACCTGACCTTTTTTAATACAGCCCTTGGCAGTTTTTATGCCGGCATGGCGGAAAGCCAAGCTGTTCCATTGTTGATGACGGAAAATGCGATTTATCTTAAGGCGATTTCAACGGGAGCTGTCTTTTTTGGCGCTTGCAGTTATATTGGGAATGCACCCAATTTTATGGTTCGATCCATAGCGTCAGAGGCAGGAACACCAATGCCCAGTTTTTTTGGCTATATTTTAAAATATTCTTTAATCTTTTTAATTCCAACCTTTGTTATTGTAACCTTTATTTTCTTTTAATATATTGGTGTTAAGGAATTAATGGATTGAACAGGAGGAAACAAGCCCAATGAATATTGATCTTAAAGGATTAAA
>CALGRI010000308.1 GCA_937880875.1 uncultured Pseudomonadota bacterium | reverse complement strand
GATCAAAGGGAGCATAAACCTCCATGGTGCCGCGCAGGTTTCCACTCTCGAATGTTTGAATGTCACGTGCAATTCGCATGAACAGGGTGCCGGGGGAAGTGCGTTTGATGGGCAATTCAGCAGTTTTCTTGCCCACGGCGATAAAGGGAACCCCCAGGCCGGCATCCCGGTTTCTGCGACTGAGACCGTAGATATCCAGCCGATCCGCGGCAACTATCTTTGAGATCTGGTCCAGTTTGACCGGAAAATTATGGACATTGAGCGATAGATCAACGTTCCCGAAGGGCAACTTCCGGATTCCGGGTTCAAAGACCAGATTGCCTTTTGCATTGGTCAATGCTTCTGCAAGGGCAATGTTGTATATATCGCATGCCAGGCGATAGCGTCGATTAAAAGGATTTGCAGACTTATTCCGAGTGTTATTGAAAAGGTAAAAATAGGCGTAGATGGCAGCTGTCAGGTAGTATTGCCGGTTTTCGGGAAGCGGGCTGTCATCCAGATCTCTCAGGGTATATTTAGCGGTAAAATAATTCAGCTCCGCCAAGGCGAAAAGCAGATCCCGGCGGTTATCCAGGAGAACTTTTTTATGGAGTTCGTTGAGACATTTCAGCGGATCTTCTGTAAATAATTGCCCCATATTGTACCGCTGAAGCACATTTTTTGAGGTGGCGCTGTATTGTTCATCCAGAAGGGCGTTGGTGTTGATCTGCTCATAGGCTTTTCTAAAACCCACATCCTTTGTGCCGATGGCGCCGCACCCGCCCAAAATAAATGTCAATAGGACCGAGAGACACAGGATCAGCCGTTCAAAATTGCGCAGCCATTCTTTTTTCATGTGCTAACCTCCCATACCGGGGAGCCCCTGCCGAATCAGTATTGAAAAATCTTGGTGTTGATCCAGCCCTTTGGCCCGTTCGTTGATGATGCTCTTCTGTCTTAAAGTTTCAAGCGGAAGGGATTGGTTCAGCAGGCCGTTTTCATAAGCCATTTCATCCAGCTGGCCATTGAGCAGAATCCGCCAGTCCCATTTTGTTTTTCCGGTGTAGGGGGCTGTATGGCCGCGAATCTGGGTGGTGCAGTTGCCGGTGAGGGCATTGTACCATTCGGGTTGGATTTTGAGCTGGTTGATATAACGCATATAGTCGAGAAATATTTCACGAAAAACCGTCTTTGAGCCGTTTAATCGGTAAAGGTATACGGTTTCGTCTTTACGGTAATTGGTGCGGAGCCGTATCAGGTCCCGTTCATCCGCCACCACATAAGTCAGTTCATACTGGCGAAAAAACCCTTTGATGGTGGAGTAGTCTTCCCCCACTTCCTTCCGTGTTTCGATGGAGAAACACAGATATTGATTCCCCTGAAATCCGAAACTGATCATGGTATGGGAAATATATTTAATGCCCCAGTTCACAAGGTACAGGTCAATGCTGTCAAGTTTTGAGACATCAAAGGTTTGATCATAATGTCGGACCGTATAATCGGTTTCGCTACGGTAATCGCAATTGCGGATATTATAGACCGTTACCCGGTCGCCGTCAATATGGGCATAGGTAAGGGTCGCCACATCTGCCTGCCATTCCCGATCGTTGGAAGGCCTCATGGCAAAATATCCGGACAGAACGATGGCGAACAAGGCGAAAAAAATAGCGTATGCCAGTCCCCTTTGTTTTAAAAAAATCAGGACCGCCAACTGGATCAGGGCAAAGAGGATGGACAGCGCCGGTTTGGTCGCATTCGGTAGATAAGAGAAATAGATCGCCAAAGCCCCCCAGGCGGTCACTC
>CALGRI010000307.1 GCA_937880875.1 uncultured Pseudomonadota bacterium | reverse complement strand
GCTATGATCTTGATTGGCAAAGATGGTCTTCCCTCAATGTAAATAAAAAATAAAACTGTTGATGGATGGTTTGAACCTGACAGGTTGTTGCGCCCCAGAAAACAGCCGCCAGGATCAGCATGATATCTCCTATAAGCATTTGTCTGGTGGGCAGGTTTAAAGATTCATTGAATGCGACAATAATACCAACAAAGGCCGTCAAAGTCTGATCTCATTTGGTCTGTTCTCAGAGTGCCGTGGTTGTTCTAAAAAAAGAAAAGCTATCCACAGCCTTCTATTTGTGCGGAAATGCCATGATTGGCATTTCCGCACAAATAGCGACTTATCAAAATATTTATAACTTTATACATGGCTCAAATCCTTACCTGGCATAGGTTGTAGTATATTGAGATCAAATTTTATCAATGTACATTTTATCTAACAAATAGCAGACCTGACATACACCAGGGAAGGCAAAAAGGATAAAAACATGTAATTTTATTGACTCACAAATCAAGATATATACAAAAAATTAGAATTTGTGTAACAATAAAAAATGAATCCTGCTAAAGTTTGTTTACTAATTTTTTTTGAAGGGGGATTATCAGTAGATGAAAGATACTATAGTCGAAATTCAGATGTCGGATATTGTTCTTGATGACAACATTTATCCAAGGGAAAATATTGATCACAAACGTGTTCTTGTTTTTGTGGAAAATCTAAGGGATGGGTTTAAGTTTGATCCCATCCAGATTCAACTTTGTCCGAATCCGGACCTGTCAGAAAAAAAGGCCTTGTATCGAATATTAGATGGTGCGCATCGATGGAGTGCATATAAAAAAACGGGACGGACTGTAATACCTGCGATTGTTAAAACCTTAAATGAAATTGATCCTCTGCTCTATGCTGCAAAACTGGCAATCGGTCCAAAGCAGCTTACTGAAACTGAAACACGGCATACTGCCAGGCGTGCATTTAAAAACAATTCCCAATTAAGATCATCTGAAATAGGCAAGGCGATTGGCAGATCAAGACAGGCAGTTGATACATACATTGCTGATTTAAGAGCGGCAAGTCTTTTGGCGCTTGATCTTAAAATTTTTTGCTTAAACAGGCTGGGTATTCCACAGGACAGGATAGCAAAACGACTGAGTCTTCCTAGAAGGACCTTATTAGACCATTTGACCAAAATGCCTGGATTGGCCAAACCACTATATAGTGATTTGGCAAAGGGGTTTACAATTTCGCAGGTTGCCAAAAAGCATGGCTGGCCTGAACCCATGGTGTGGTCGCTGGCCTTAAATGAAAAAAGTGATCAAGCAAGGTTTAAGTCGCTCCAATGGGGGATCAGGACCTGGGATTTATGGAATTTTATGGAGTGTGACAAACGATTCGGAGATGAATGGCCCGGACGTATCCCAGCACAATTGGTGGCACATATTCTCTATTTTTTTTCTGAACAGAACGATTTGGCTTTGGACCCCATGGCAGGGGGCGGTGTGTGTGCAGATACCTGTCTTGCCATGGGCAGAAGATGCTGGAGTCTGGACATGGATGACAGACCCGATACAAGGCCTGAGATTGAACCCTATCACTGGGATCTGGAAAGCAAATGGGATGATTTACCAATTATGAATTCCAAGGACAAACCGGACCTGATTATTTGTGACCCGCCCTATTTTGACAAAAAAGCCCGGGAATATTCAGAACAAAGTATTTCAGGACTTTCAAGAAAAGATTATTTAAAGTTTCTGGAAAAATTTTTTCTTTTTTTAAAGAAAATATCCAAGAAGAAAACCCGCCTTGCCTTTATTAATTCAGATTGGCGGGATTTTCAAAACTGCCCTGCCGGCAAAGAAGATCCACACCAGGCTATTTTAATTGTGGATTATCATGAGATTTTAAAAAAAACCGGGTGGCAGCTTAGCCATATCATCCAGGCGCCTATGTCTTCGGAACGATTTAATGCAGGAGTTGTAGCGGCCATGCAGAAAAAAAAGATCCTTGGAGTTGTCAGCCGGTATGTGATGATTTTAAAATAAAATCCTTACTGCGTTCAGGGTTATCCACCCAGAGATAAATTGTCTGGAACTTTCACAGAAATAGTCGTCCTGCCATCTTTTTCAAAACCATAAAACTTTTTGATATATTTAGCAAATATAGGAGTTTATACCTATTGCTTAATTCAACCTTCTTTTATATAAGGAAAGTGTCATAAAAATGATTCACCTGCGATTTAGAGCTGACAAGGCGGAATAGTACCGGAAACATGCCCTTTATGTATTTTTTGTATGGTATATCCCACTCAAAGACCACCCCGCCATGAATGATATGCGGTTAGAAAAAATACAATACCCCAAATTGCGGAGATATGCGGACAACCGCTCAACTACTTGTTACATAGATTTTTTAAGAGGTGCATTAAAGTTGAAAGCAAAATATCCAATGTGTGATTTTTTCCAAGTAAACGAGGTGCTTCACTGTGCTTCACTGGTAATTACACCAAATTTATCTGAAGATAACCTTGGTAGAAAAACATTCGCGCAGCCTTCAGATGAAATTAAGAATGGAACTATTACGTTTGTTGAATTAGAGGGTAAAACATATGGCATTACCTGTTGGCATGTAATTGAGTCATATAGAAAAGCAGAAGAGAAACATGGTCAGCATAGTCACACAATGAGAACAATGGTAAATGGTTTTTATGTAATTATAGATAGGTTTATCAGACCTACCCCTGAATATGGCCAGCCTCCACTTGATATTGCAATTCGTGAAGTAAATCCGGCTCTTCTTAGAGATCTTGGTAAAAAACCCTTATCAATAACGTCGTTGCCTGACATTCCGAAAGATATTCAGCACGCAATTGCAGTGGGATTCCCTACTGACTTAAAATACAAAAAACATGAAAATGAAGCATTTCATCAAATTTCAATGCCCCATGTTGTACTTTTAGCTGAATTAAATGGTTCAATTCCAACACAACGATTTACTTTGTTCAGTGAACTCGAAGAAAAACCAGATATCTTGGATTATAGCGGTGCTAGTGGCGGACCAATTTTTTGGAGTACAGAAACAGAATATGGAATCTTAGGAATAATTTATGAAAGTGTCGCTGGTTCAGAGTTAATTGGTGAAAAGGCCATACATGTATCAGGAGAGTTAGCTAAGAAAGAAACATTAAAAGACTGGATTAAGCAATATCATCAAAAAAGCACCCATCCAAAGTGCCAACCTACCGGTAAAATACAACATGATTAAAACGAATTGGGACATATTCAAGGCAAAGTTCAGTGAAAATCCTCAAGACAATTTTGAGTGGTTTTGTTATTTGCTATTTTGTAGGGAATTCAATCAAGAAAAAGGTATTTTTCGTTTTAGAAATCAATCTGCTATCGAGACTGACCCTATTGAAAAAGATGGTCAGATTATTGGATGGCAGGCCAAGTTCTATGACACTCCTTTGTCAAGCAAGAAAGATGAGTTGATAGGTTTTGTCGAAAGGGCAAAGCGAGATTATCCCACTATTACTAAACTACTAATATATACCAATAAAGAATGGGGGCAAACTAAAGGCAAGCCACCACAAGGGTTAATTGATGTAGAAAATAGATCAAAAGAACTTGGAATAAAACTCAGGTGGAATATGGCAAGCTTTTTTGAATCTGAATTTGTTTCGATCAGGAATGAGAATATCTCTAAACATTTTTTCCGTC
>CALGRI010000306.1 GCA_937880875.1 uncultured Pseudomonadota bacterium | reverse complement strand
TTGAGGTCACAGATTGTGACCTCAAGTTGTCAAACTCTTTTTTTGTCAGTTCAAACATGAAGTCTTCGGGAAAGCGGCCAATATTTCTTTTTACAGCTTGTTTTAACACCTTGATCTTAACCCCGTAAAGTTCTGCAAGATCCCTGTCCAGCATTACTTTTTCAGACCCGTATATGCGCGATGCCTTAAATGATTTTGCCGTGCTCATTGACACCCTTGAATCCTTTTACACCTTTAAAAAAGTTTTTCATTACTAAAAAATCTTCTTCCATATTTTCTGTTGGATAAAAAGGTTCTGAAAAGGTGACCTTTTTCTGGGCATAATCAAAAGAGACCATTGCAATAGAAATTTTTGCTAATTTTGAAATCCAATAAAATCCAGTTTTCCATTGCTGCGGGTTTGAACGAGTTCCTTCAGGTGCAAGAGCTAAGACAAATCGATCTTTCTTATTTATAAGTTTAACGATTTGATCGACCTGGTTGTAATGCTTGTCTCGTTTCACTGGATATCCACCCAACCCACTAAAAATACATCCCCATGGCTGTTGAAATAGAATTTCCTTGGCCAGGAAATTTGCTTTCAATCCAATGGCGAACTTAACCACAAGTCCAAGAAAAAAATCAATATTAGATGTGTGGGGTGCAACAATAATAATATATTTTTTCTCGTCTGGAGCCATGCCTGATATTGTCCAGCCGAAAGCTGAAAGTATCCATTGAAATAAATATTTTATCCAAATATTACTCATTTCAGCAGTGTTTGAGTTTTTCATTATTTTCTAACCATGCCTTTGACTTTTATTACAATAACTCTATAGAGATCCAGTACTATAAATGGTGATGCAAAACAAATAAATTTTAAAAATAATTCAATATGTGGGAAAGGGCAGAATAAAATTATTACAGCTTCCATTACATTATATTTTATGCTCTATTTACTCAAAATGCCAGGATTGGCATAATGGGCAAATAAGGATGATTTAGATTGATGATTATTGTAAAATTATGTTATCTTACAGACGAAAAATAAAAATGGAAAAATAAAGACCTATACCAAATATTGAGATATAAAAATATTCAGGATATTTGCTGGGAGCTCCAATGACATCAAAAAATAATAATATTAATAGTGATTTTTCATTCAGAGTTTTGCCTGTAATTGAAAAACAGGTTTTCAGGATGGGTATTGCCGGCAACTACGGGATAGATTCTTCTGATGTTGAATGGGCCGCGGACCAGGGAGCTAATTACTGGGTATGGGGTGCTAGTTTTAAAAAGGTTACAGCAGGGATTAAGCAAGTCATCAGAAAAGATAGAGAGAAGCATGTGGTTGCCCTGCTTGGCTGGGGATTCTTTGGCTGGCAGGTGCGCCAAAGTATTGAAAAAGCTTTGCGCAAATTAAATACGGATTACCTGGATGTTTTCAAACTGGGGTGGCTGGGGCGGACATCCGCTTATAGCAGTGGTATTATCGATTCATTGTTGAAACTTAAACAGGAAGGTAAAATCAGGGCTATCGGAACCAGCATCCATGATCGGAAAAGGGCCGGAGAAATGGCCCTGGACTCAGAATTGGATCTGCTGATGATCCGTTATAACGCCAAACACACGGGAGCAGAAGAGGATATTTTCCCGTATTTAAAAAACCGGAATCCTTGTGTTGTCAGTTATACGGCATTGGCCTGGCAGCAGTTAATCAACCCTGTGAAAAATATTGAAATGCCTCCATGGCCGGGTAACAAGGAAGATGTTAATATACCTCCTCTGACACCCGAACTGTGCTATAGATTTGTTTTGTCAAACCCTCACGTTCACCTGGTTCTGACCGGTCCGAAAAACAGGGAGCAGCTGATGATGAATTTTCGAGCGATACAGCAGGGGGCTTTAACTCCGGAAGAATTGGACTGGATTCGACAATATGGAAAACTAATCAGATCTAAGAGAAAACTTGATTACATCAAATAGGTTCGGCAGGGATGAGGCCGAGCCAAAAGCCTGAAATTACGCTTTGCATCTGCAAAGAGTGAAATATTATCCGGATAAGCCCAAAAAAGAAGGAACGGAATAATGAATACCTGTAAAGTAGGATTGGTTCTGGGAAGCGGGTCCTCTCGGGGATGGGCACATATCGGGGCCATCGAGGCCCTTCAGGATGCGAATATCCCTATCCATCTTGTGGCTGGCTGCAGCGTCGGTGCTTTTGTTGGTGCGATTTTTGCCAGTGGTGGCCTGGAGCAGTTGAAAAAATATGTCATTGACATGGACGGTGAAAGCATGTTCTCCTTTTCAGACTTGAGCCTTATTAGATCTGGGCTCATAGACGGTGATAAAAAACTTAGGGAACTCTTCTGCATGCATAGCGATAAAAAGAATTTTGACGAACTGCAGATTCCTTTGAAAGTTGTTGCTGCAGACATGTACTCCGGCGGTCAGGTGGTTTTAGATTCCGGTGACCTGCTCAAAGCGCTTAGGGCATCCATGTCTTACCCGGGCCTTTTTGCGCCCGTATACCACAAGAACCGATGGCTGATAGATGGCGGGGTGGTCGACCCGGTTCCCGTGGGGGTAGCCCGGGCAATGGGTGCGGATATAGTGATTGCCGTTAATCTGGATTCTGAACTGGTATCGCGGAAGCGACACCAGAAAACCGAGGCTGTTCCTGAAATAAAACCACCCCAGATCCGTAACGAATTTTTAAAAAAACTGGCCGCCCGTTATGAAGCCGTAGAAAAAACAATTCGGAAACATCTGGAACTCCAGAAAAAAAATAAGCCGACTCCGCCCGGCACCCGCCAGGTTATCAGCGCTGCAATACAAATCATGCAGGACCGGATTACCCGGGTTAACTTTGCTGTTAATCCACCGGATATTCTAATCACACCCCGCCTGGGCGACCTCAAAATGCTTGATTATGATCAGGTTGAGCATGCCATCGAAGAAGGATACATCGCCACCCGGAATAAGGTCAACGACATCAGTATGCTGCTGGAAACTCAAGGAACAGAAGATGTGGTTTTATAGTTCCACAAGTTGCGCAAAAGCACTGACATGCCTGGGGGCTGAACGGGACATTCCGAACAGCCCCTGAAAAATCGACATAAAGTTGTAAGACCCATTTTTGTAGCTGACAAAGAACACTTAAGCTTTTGTTTGTCTTT
>CALGRI010000305.1 GCA_937880875.1 uncultured Pseudomonadota bacterium | reverse complement strand
TCTTTTAAAGAAACATAAAACAATTTCTCTGGTAAAAAAAGAAGATTACAAAATTGGAGGATATTTTCAATGACTTCTTTTTCAGTACCTGACTGGGTAATCTTTGCCATCAAATCAAAGGCCATTGCGTAATCAGAAACTTGTTTTCTGGCTATTGTAAAATCTATATCTATCTTGGTTTGGTCTTTCTTCTCAATTCCCAAAGTAACCCCTTAAAAATAATTCTAAAGCAAATCACTGAATTTATTTATCGTCATTTACCCAGTGCAATGGGTATTGACCCCATTTATGAACCGCTTCAGATATTGCCATTAACAAATCATCTGATACCTGCCAGGGAATTTCACCATGGTTATCAGACAGAATAAAGCCCCCTCCAATACCAGCCTGAGAAATTGCCTTCTTTACTTCCTCCTCTGCTTTAGCAGGGCTCCAGTGGCGCATTTCAATTCCATTCAAATTTCCCAATACCGTCAGTTTATTTTTGCATTTGTTTTTCAAATCTTCAAGATCTTCCTCACAACTAACACCTACTATTGCTGTACCGGTTTGTGCTAAATCTTCAATGATTGGCAAACAGCAACCTGATGCCATATGTGTGGCCGTTGGGCCATTAATTCGTGTAATGGTGCGTTTGGCAATTTCAAATCCTGTTTTCAGATACATCTTTCTGGTTGAAATGGTGGTTGACGATACCGGGTCAAAATAGCAGATGGCTGTGGCCCCGGCTTTTAACTGTGCATTTGCCCAATTAACACAGAATTCTTCATTGACTTTCATAAGATACTCAAACAAGTCATGCCTCTCATACATCAGCTCGATATATTTATCAAAACCCATCTGCATAATCGGTAATGAAAATGGAGACATAACAACCCCAATAATTGGGGCATCGTCACCAATTTTTTCTTTGAGCATCTGAGCTGATTTTAAAACCTTTCCAAGACAGGGGCTCTCCTCAACTTTTGGAGGTTCCAGGTTTTTGATATCCTGAAAATTTTGAATAAATGGTGCACCAGAATTCACAGGGCCATCGTCACAGTATATGACCTCGCCTCCCCATGCCTCCACTTCCAAAGGGGCATAAAAAAAATTATAAATACAATCATGTCGATACTTGGCACGCAATCTTAGCTGACCTTCAACTACATTTTCAGCTTTGGAAAAATATTCTTTTATGGATAAACTCAACTCTTTGGCCCCATGCATTGTAACAAGGAGAAACAAAGGTACTCGATCCGGTTCTTTATGTCCCAATGTGGTCAAAACACGTTGCAAGGATGTGCTTGTTTTCTGGTTCATTTAATAGCTCCCCATGACATCATGAATAATAGATACAGCTTCAGATGCACTGTTGCACATGGCATCTGCTTCTACTTCCTGCCATAGTTGGTCATCGAATCGAAAAGGAGCCCCTCCAACGATAATTTTTACATCAAGATTCATATTAGCCAGTTTCCGGGTTACTTTTTTAATTTTAAGGGCTGATGGAAGCATGAGAACCGAGATCAACAGAATTTCGATTTGTTCTAGTTTTACACGATCAACCAAAGCATCAACCTCTATGGTATCGTAGTCTGACAGGTCAAACCCACTGGCCCTCAAGAGAGAATATACAATGGTTTTTCCCAATTTGTGATGGTCCGAAAGAACGCAGATAGCCATCCTGGGCTGATCTTTCCTGTCAGGATCACCAGGAGGCAGGAGAGCATCCACCAACTCTTCACAGATCCGTCCACTCATGTAAACTTGTGATAATGCAAGATTTCCTTTTTGCCAATCATCACCTATACGTTCAAGTGCTGGAACAACTATTGATTCAATAAATTTAATCGGAGTAGTTTGACGGGTATTCTCATCCAGTATTTGTTTTGCAGACAATCTGTCGAGATCTAAAAGCGCCCGCATAAAATTATTTGCTATATTTGTCATAAATTTCGCCTTACAAATTATATATATTTCGGATGATTATCATTAAAGGGAACATTACTTTTTATCCAGCACTTCTCTTATCTTTTGGGCAAGGTCCTTCATAACAATCGGCTTCCATAGAAAACCCTTAATGCCCAGCGATGCTGCCTTCTCTTCAGACATGTTTTCACTGAATCCTGTGCAAAGCAATACGGGAATACCAGGGCGTATTTTAGTCAGTTCAGCTGATAGTTTATCTCCAGGCATATTTGGCATTGCCATATCAGTTATAACTATGTCAAATTTATCTGGATTTGCCCGGAAAGCTTCCAGAGCTTCAAGGCTGCTGAAACGTGAAGTAACTTTATATCCAAGCCGTTCCAACATCCTTTTTTCCATTGAAATAATCGCTTCTTCATCATCCACAAGAAGGATCTGTTCAGTTCCACCCTGGATTTCTATTTTTGAATGGATTACTTGTTCTTCAGAAAAATTCTTTTCAACCGGTAGATAAACATGAAATTGTGTCCCTTCTCCAGGTTCACTATATACCTGGATAACTCCATTCATGCTTGTAACAATGCCATGTACCACTGACAATCCCAATCCTGTGCCTTTACCTTTTTCCTTGGTGGTAAAAAATGGATCAAAGATTTTTTGTGTTAACTCTTTATCCATACCTCTGCCTGTATCAGCTATCGTTAAACAGGCATAAATACCTGGTTTCATATCCGGTCGCAGTATATCATACTCACCTAATTTGATTTCTTTCAGGCGGACTTTTAATTCCCCGCCTGTTTCTTCCATGGCATGATACGCATTGGTTGAAAGGTTCATTACAATCTGATGAATTTGTGTGGGATCTGCTTTAATAACACCACAGTCAGGATTGATATCCTGTTTAATTTCGATGGTTGTAGGGATTGTGGATCTAATAAGTTTTAATGCTTCCATGACTATAGGCTGCATTTTCATCAGCATCAATTCGCTACTTTCTTGACGGGAGAATGTGAGAATCTGCTTTACCAGGCTCTTGGCTCTTAAGGCACTGGTATAAATCTGGTTAAGATTATTTCGGGTTGGACTATCTTCAGGGGTATCCTCTAACAGCATCTCCGAATAACCTACAATCGGAAAAAGAATATTATTAAAATCATGGGCAATACCACCTGCAAGCGTGCCGATGGACTCCATTTTCTGGGCTTGCCGGAGTTGGGTCAACAAGTCAATCTTATCTTGTTGGGCGGTTTTCCTGTCAATTAGAAGTTGAACATTCCCCATAAATGCCTGCACCTGTTTTTCATCTTCTTCAGAGTATTCGACTGATTTATTGGCAACCGCGACAATCGAAATCACTTGATCCTCTTTAATATACGGCACAACCATTAATCGTGTTAACTGAACATGGCCATCAGGCACTCCTTTCTTACCTGGATGATCAAGATGAAAATTATTAATTATTAATGCTTTCTTTTCTTTTATTGCCTCAGCCCATATCCCAGCCTTGTCTACGGCAAAGTGAAGGGTTTTTGCATCAGTCTCGCAATCGTTCATTGTCTCGTGAGACCAGGCATGTAAAATCATTTCGTTTTCATTTTTATCGAGAAATCCGTAAAAGGCATATTGACTTTGTGTCATCTTTTGAACTTCTGCTAAAACATGATCACTGATAGTTTTTATATCCGAATCAGCAATTTTGGTTACATTCCAGAGACTTTCAAGGCGTTCTTTTAATCTCTTTGATGATTCTTCTGCTTGCTTTTTATCTGTAATGTCTTGGGCAGCCCCAAATACTTGTACCGTCTTACCTGTATCATCAAGCCGAGTTTCACCATAAGAATGAATATATTTGATTTCACCGGTTTTCTGGTGAACAATCCTATATTCATTGTCGTATATGCCACCATCTTTGACGATCTTGTTTAAAGATTTCTGAATTTTTAATCTATCATCAGGATGAGCTATTTTTATCAACTCATCTGTGGCAATATTTGAAATGGAGCAGCCATGGATATTCAACCAGTTTTGTGACATGGTCCATGAGTCGCCTTTAATGTCCCACTGCCATCCACCAAATCCAGCCATTTTTTCAGCTTCCAACAATATGGTTTTATTTTTCTCGGACTCCTTCTGGATCATCTTGTTCGTTGTAATATCTTGAAAGATGCAATGTGTTTGTTTGAAATTCCCCAATTCATCTATTCCTATTTTTCCATGAAACGAGACTAAAATTCGGGAACCGTCTTTTTTAACCATTTCA
>CALGRI010000304.1 GCA_937880875.1 uncultured Pseudomonadota bacterium | reverse complement strand
AAAATAAAATTATTTTGTCCATGAATATGAGATAAAACGCTATAAAAAGAACAATAAAAAAGCTTGAATAAAAAATTCTTCTGCTTTCAGAAAAAATCCTGGAGGAATAAAGACTTCCTATACCGGAAAAAGTTAGAAATCCTGAAATAATGACGGAAAGAGAATAGGCAGGATGGCCCAGAAAAAGAATCATCTTTTGTATCATAGGCATTTCAATAAAAAAATACCCCACAGCAATAAGAGAGAAATAGGTAAATATGGTTTTCTTCATCCCTTTTGCTTTTTGACCCGTTATCCTTAAGGGAAGGACAATAAAAATAAAACTTAAAACCAGGACAGGCAAAAGGATGATCAAAAGAATAAGATACCCCCATTCAGTGACAGGAATCTGGGAAGGGCCATAGGTTTTTATATATTTGAACACTGCGGGTTTAAAAAAATTATAAAAATAAGGCCTGTTATCCGTGGCAGCACTGATATCAAAGTCATAGGCTTTAATAAAGTCTTTTGAATCATTGGTCATAAGTTTTTGCAAAGCCTGATGATAAACGGGGGTGTTGAGTTTAATATATTGGTTGACCTGTTTGTCACTTATGCCGGGATAATGGACCAGGTCAAAAAGCCGTTCTCTGGCAAAGATTTTTGTCTTATCGATCATTGTTTCAGGGATGGCAGATTTGGAAACCAGAAGCGTCAGAGTCTGAAGCGATCGTATGGCGATCAGGTGGTGTTGAACATCATCAATTCCCATCTGCCGCAAAGCCTGTATCACAAGATTGAATATCTTAAGGTTGTCCCTTGCAGGGGTGACAACCCATCTGCTTATGGCCAGAAGCCCATTTTCATTTAAACGGCCAAGATACTCTTTTATGGATTCAATGGTATACAGATAGCTCTCATTTAAGGCATAAACGCCTGATGCGGCGGTATTGTAAGCATCAATCATGGACAGCTCGATCAGGTCATATTTTTTTTTGGTCTGTTTTATAAAACTTCTTGCCTCATTGTGATGGATGGTCACATTTTGCCTGGTATAGATATCCCCGGAATAAGAACTGAATTGATTTTTCATAAGAGAAATGACACAAGACTCCTGTTCAAGGGCATCAATATATTTAAACCCGCTTAAAATAGATTTTAATATGGATTCTCCACCGCCTGATCCGATAATCAGCACACGGTTTCTCTCATGTTTATCCATCACATGGAAGGGGAGATAGGATGCCAGGTATTCAATGTATCGTATCTCGTTTTTGTTGCCTTTAAAAGGAGTTATGGGGCTCATTGACCCTCCGTCAAAAAAAATTCCTTTCTGGACGGGTACCTGAAAAGGGGAGACAAGACTTAAGCCTGCAGTTGTGCGAAGTCCTTCTGCCTGGACCACCTGTATGACAGCCAGAGGAGAGTAAGCTTCATGAACAATTTGGGATTCGGGCAGGTTTAAGGCTCCTGAAATGGCTTTGTATTGAGATATTTTTTTAAAATTTGGAAAAGAAGACAGCTTAACCTGAAGGTCACACGTAACCTGAAGGTCACACGTAAAAAGAGTACTGATAATTATAGCGGTTATGATTCCTATAGTGCAGACATGTTTAACATGGCTTTTGAAAGCCATTACCATTGCCGGCACCATTGCAGTAAGGATAATACCCAGCATTATATTAAAGGGGTGAAAAAAAAATGATGCCCCCACAACGCTCATGGCACCTGCTCCTGATCCAATAAGATTAAAAAAATAAGTCTTTGATATGGAATGTTTTAATAAAGCAATACATATGATCAAAGCACCCAGAAAAAAAGAAAACCCCATGAGGAAAAAATAGAAAAACATGCTGATGATCTGCCCTGGGCTATAGATCATTTCATAAGGATTAAAAACCAGGGTTGTGGAGATGATAAATCCAAGGGTTAAAAAAACAGGAAACAATATCAGGCTTGTGAAAAAAAACAGGGAATAGCTGGCCTCAATTTTTTTTTGAATAATACTGACAAAAGAACCACTGGCACCAAACCCCAAAAGCGCCATGGTGATAATCAGCGGCGAAAGATTGTGCCATTGTGACCAGGCAAAGATCCGGGTGAAAATTATTTGATAACTGAGAATTGAAAAAGATGTAAAAAAAACACAAAAATTAACAATTCTCCGGCTGGGAGGGTTCAATTTATTCCTCTTTTTTTGACTGATTTCTGGTCAGGGGAACAAATCGTACGGAGGTAATTACTCTGGTTGAGATATCTTTGTTTTCTTCTTTCTTCACCAGAACCAGGTGCTGAACTTTAAAAGGAGGTCCAACGGGAATACACATGAGACCGCCCGGGGCTAACTGGTCTATTAAAGGGGGAGGGATAAAATCAGAAGCACAGGTGACTATAATGGCATCAAAGGGTGCCTGTTCTTTCCATCCAAAATAGCCGTCTGCATTCAAGGTCTGGATATTTTGATACCCCAGGCGATTTAAGGCTTTATTGGAGCTTTCATGCAGCGGCTTTACGATTTCAATAGTGTACACTTGCCTGACAATCCTGGCCAGGACGGCTGCCTGGTATCCTGAACCTGTTCCGATTTCCAGCACCCTGGACCCTTTACCCACACTGAGCAGCTCTGTCATGAGCGCAACAATATAGGGCTGAGAAATGGTCTGGCCGTAACCAATGGGTAATGGCCTGTCTTCATAGGCTTTTTTCTTGTCTCCTGATAAGACAAATTCGTGCCTCAACACAGACTCCATTGCATTTAATATCTCTGGGTCCGTGATACCTCGATGCCTGATTTGATATAAAACCATATTTTTGCGGGCAGCAGCATAATAGTCTGGTTGCCCTATTGATTCTGAACCGGCAGATAAGGCAAATACCATCACTATCAAAAGAATAACAGGGAATTTATGAATGTTTTTTAAAGTTTTCATTCCCAGCCTGGCAAAATTTTAAGAGAAATTGATTATTTATTACTATTCATTAAATCTGATAAAAAAGCAATCACATACAATTTTTTTACTAAAATATGAGCTTGACAGTTTTATCAGCAAACTGGTAATTTGTTTGTTAAGTGAAGATATTACACCTGCGAAGTTTCGTGTTTCATATAATATATTTATATTAACTTAACCCAAAAAGGCTACTATGATTTACGTGTAATTAAACAAAGGATAGTTACATGATGAAATCAATAATAGAAAAAAAACTGCAGTCTATCCTCACCCCTTTAGATATTGAAATAAATGGAAGCAGACCCTGGGATCTCCAGGTACACAATGCCGGGTTTTATGAAAGGGTCTTATCAGGAGGCTCTCTTGCTCTTGGGGAAAGCTATATGGATGGCTGGTGGGATTGCAAAGCCCTGGATCAGTTTTTTAAAAAAATTCTTGATGCCAGATTGGAAAAAAAAATAAGAATCAATCCAATACTGTTTTTATGGGTTCTGCTCAAGGCAAAGGTCATAAATGCCCAGACCAGATCAAGGGCATTTATAATTGGCAAACGGCATTATGATATTGGCAATCGTCTTTTTTCCATGATGCTGGACAAAGGCATGAACTATGCCTGTGCTTTCTGGAAAAATGCAAAAACCCTGGATGAGGCCCAGGAAGCAAAATTGGATCTGGTTTGTCGGAAAATAGGGCTAATGCCGGGCATGAAGGTTCTGGATATTGGGTGTGGCTGGGGAGGGTTTGCAAAATATGCTGCCCAAAAATATGGGGCCAATGTATATGGTATAACTGTTTCCCAGGAGCAGGTGGACTTTGCAAATAAATTTTGTCAAGGCCTTGATGTGAAAATAGAATTAAAGGATTATCGTTCGTTAAAAGGACAATTTGATCGTATCGTCTCCATAGGCATGTTTGAACATGTAGGCTGTAAAAATTACAAAACTTTTTTAAAAGTTGTCCACCAATGTCTAAAAGAAGATGGTCTTTTTCTGCTGCATGCCATAGCAAGAAACACTTCTGTGGATTCAACAGATCCCTGGATCAGTAAGTATATCTTCCCCAATTCAATGCTGCCCTCGGCCAAACAGATCACTGCTGCTTCTGAAGGATTATTTGTACTCGAGGATTGGCATAGCTTTGGACAATATTATGACCATACCTTGATGGCCTGGCACAAGAATTTCACAAAAAACTGGGCCAGACTCAAAGAGGCCTATGATGAAAGGTTTTATCGGATGTGGACCTATTATCTTCTTTTATGTGCAGGTAGTTTCAGGGCCAGAAGAAATCAATTGTGGCAGATTGTGTTTTCAAAAAAAGGGATAAAAGGAAATCACGCATACAGGGAGCAGTTCTCCATCTGATTGCAGAATTCGAAATCAGG
>CALGRI010000303.1 GCA_937880875.1 uncultured Pseudomonadota bacterium | reverse complement strand
GGGTCACCGGTATTTGCATCTGAAGATATGGAAATGCTTAAAAACGAACTAAAAAAAATGTCCAGTACCATGGAAGCGCTACAAAATAAAATCGAAGCCATGGAAAAAGAAAATAAAGAAAAAAATGAAGAAGTTCAATACCTCAGCAATCGGGTGGACAAGACAGAGCTCCATACGGTTACCGATAAGATTTCTCTTGGCGTTGAATTGCGGTCAGAAGCTCACAGTATATACTACAATGATATGCAGGTTGCTCCGTCATCATTGATTCAGGGATTTTTTACACCCTATGCTTCGGGTGGATTTAATGGTGGAACATTAACCGAGATCCAAAATAGGATTGCAGGAATGAAAGCGGCCGGTATGGTCCCACCCACAGAAAAATATGATGCAGAAAATGAATTTTTGCCCACCAGCAAATTTAATTTGAATATGAAGGCAAAGGTTAACAATAACCTGAGTTTTGACGGAAGGCTTGCCGCTTATAAAGTATGGGGGGATTCTTCTGGCGTAAAAACCAATACCGGCAGTCTTGGAGACGTGACCCTGGACGGCAACACATCTTCGGTTCCCCATGGTGATACCATAAGTCTTGAGCGGGCATATTTTTTATATTCAAAAAACATTGATGAAATTCCTGTCAGTTTTTCTTTGGGTAGACGACCGTCCACAGACGGCCCCCCCATGGAATATGGGAAAAATAGCCTGGAAGCTGGATCACCTCTTTCTACCATTATTAACTGGCAGTTTGATGGCGCTTCTTTGAACTTCGGTCTGGAAGAAAAGCTCAATATCCCGGGAGCCGCCCTTAAATTCTGTTATGGTGTGGGGTTTGAAGGAGGATGGGGCAATTCCTATTCCCTCCAGAATACATCGGCCGATGTTGATGATGTTCATATGTTCGGTGTAATTGCCACCCTGTATGACGATGATGCATTCAGTGCTGTCGTAAACTATGCCCATGCCTGGGATATTACCGACGGGTTTACCGGACTGACGGTCATGCCGTTTATTGCCTATAAAAAAGAGGATGGTACGTATAATTTTGAACAGAACTATGGCGGTTACCTTGGCCGAATGCAGCCCATGTCCGAGATCGGTGACTGGGATGGCGCTTCCCTGCTGTTAAGATCAAACCTGGATGAGCAAATTGGAAAAGATATTGATGTCTTCCTGGCTCTGTCATGGAGCCATACTGATCCTTCACAGATTTCTAAAAACCCTTTCTACGAGATTATGGGTCAAGGATTGTTAAGTTCCAACGGACAGCTTGAAGACGAACATGGATACAGCATTTATGCTGGGATTCTTTTTCCCATGCCTTTGGATGCAAGGTGGGGGTTCGAGTATAACTGGGGATCTCAATACTGGTTTAATTTTACAGGAGCAGAGGATTCCATTACAGGAAGTAAGCTGGCAGCAAGAGGCAGTGTTTTCGAAACCTATTACCTCCAGCCAATTATTTCAAAAAATTTCTTTCTGAAACTGGGAATGAAATATTATGATTATCAGTATACAGGAAGCGGTAATCCCCTTGGTGCGCCTGTAAAAATTTCAGATATTAATTCTTTGGATGCAATTTTTCCGGTCATTGATAAAGTATGGGATCTGTCCGCATCTATAACGATGCGGTTTTAAAACTAAATTCATTAAAAAAGGAAGAAAAATGAAGAAAAATTTAATTATTCTGACAATGACGGTTTTGTTTGTATTGTCAGGTGCAAGTCTTTTGTTTGCCCAAGAAGGCCCTGATGGAAATAAGCGAAAAGGCAAATATACCTATAAAAATGTTTATAAAGCCTGTTCAGCAAGGGGTGAAGTGCAGTCAAAAACCCCTATCATCAGCCCGAGTGATAAGACCATGGCACAGTGGAAAAGACTTTTTGACAAAAAGAAGTTTGACCTTTTTAAATGCAGCGACGAATGGAGCAAGCTTTCCGAGGAAGAAATTAACGATATATATTCTTACCTTTATAATTATGCAGCTGATTCTCCAACTCCGGCTAAATGTAAATAATTTAAAAAAAGAGATCCCATTATGGATTAAGGCTGAAGTGGTATATCCCATTTCTTCATATACTTCCAGATAGATGCCCGGCTTACCCCTACACGTCTTGCAACTTCGGCTTTATTCCAGTCATGGTCATGGAGCAGTTTCATTAATTTTTCTCTGGTCAAAGAATGGGGTTGTTTAATACTTTTTATAACCGCATTGAATTTTTCTTTTTCAGCAGGTCTGGAAGTTATATCCGGTTCCCTGATTTCAATAGGAAGGTCACCTGTCTCAATTTGTCTGTCGGAACATAAAACAAAAGCATGTTCAATTGCATTGGCCAATTCTCTTATGTTGCCGGGCCAGGAATAATCCATAAAAGCTTTTAAAGCATGTTTTGCGATTCCTTTTACTTTAATGGTTAATTTTTTATTATTCATTTTAATAAAATGGTTGATAAGAAGAGGGATATCTTCTTTTCTTTTTCTTAAAGGCGGCAGAAAGATGGGAAAAACCTTGAGTCGGTAATAAAGATCTTCTCTAAAGTGACCGGTATCTACCTGGGATTTAAGATCTTTATTTGTGGCAGTGATGATACGGATATCAATTTTACGTTTTCTGGATTCACCCACCCGTTCTATCTCTTTTTGCTGCAGCACCCGAAGCAGTTTTATCTGTATATAAGGCGTTATCTCACCTATTTCATCTAAAAATATGGTGCCGCCATCTGCCTGTTCGAATCGCCCGATACGATCCTGGCTGGCACCGGTAAAAGCTCCTTTTACATGACCGAATAGTTCACTTTCAAGAAGCGATTCTGAAAGCGCACTGCAATTTATGGTTATCAAGGGTTTGTTTCTTCGTTCCCCAATGGAATGAATTGCACCTGCAACAAGTTCTTTTCCTGTTCCGCTTTCTCCCTGGATGAGTATGGTTACATCGCTTGCTGCCGAGGCTTTGATAAATGTAAATACATTCTGCATGACCTGACTTTTCGCAATAATACCGCCCAGTCGATTTAATTCTCCTAGGCGGCGAGTTGCCTCTTCCATCTTCAGTCTGGCATTTTTAAGTTCTGTTAAATCGGTAACCGCTTCAACAATACCAATGATTTGATTTTGTTTGTTTTTTATTACCCTGGCATTTTTGGTTACACTGAGAGAATGACCTTTTTTATGACTTAATAAACATTCTGTAGGTTCAACTCTTCCATATTTTAAAATATCGCAATCCGTCATTCCTTTTGGACAATCTTTATCAAAGCACTGATTGAACTTTAAAATCTCACAACTCTTGCCCTTTACCTCATCCGAAGAATATCCGGTTATTTTTTCCATGGCAGGATTCCAGGCGATAATTGTTCCGTGGGTGTCAAGAACAAAAACACCGTCGCCTATGGATTCAAGCAATAATTTTACAAATTCATTGTTCTGTATTTCATATTCAATATTTTTCATAGGAATCCTTTTTAGTTCATCTCAGCGCCACCGGTGGCGCCACTTTTTTATGGTGTCATCATAAGTAACGGACTAATCCCTTGTCAATACTTTATATTCTAATGGGAAATAAGAAATAATTTGAGATTTTTATATGTAATTACAATTAGTTCTAAAATTAATAAAAAATATTCAAAATTTGGCATGGTTGTTGAAATAATAAGATTAAAGGCAAGTTTAAAATGCGCATTTTACTTGGGAAAGTTAAAACAATTCAACAAATAAAAAAGGAGAACGACAATGAGTAAATTGAATAAATACATGATGGTTCATAATACCCCTGGTATTGATTGTGATGAGATTCAGGCCAATTGGAGGAAACTTGCAAGCGTTGAATCAGGCACATGGATAAGAACATATTTCAATGAAGAAAAAGGGGTTCGCTATTGTCTTTGGATGGCACAGAGCGAAGAAGATCTAAAAAATATTTTTACGGAAATTGGCATTAGCTGGGATTCCATTATTCAGGTTGAAGAAACCATCCCAGATCTCTGGGGTTAAAAATGGAATGAGCACCTTACAAAAGATTCCGTGGCTGATACGCTCGGTAGCTGATGCCGGGTATCTGTAAAGTGCAGGCAGCAATTGTTTGGGCCTGCACTTTACACACCGATTTTCAAAAGAAACCATGACGAAATGATTAAGGAGACTAATTATGTATGCATTAATTTATGATGATCATAAACTGGATCAACCCCAAAAAAAAATTATTTCAGTTCACAAAACCCGTGAAGAAGCAGAAAAAGCTTTGTTGCAAAGACAAATTGAACTTGGTAAAAGAGTCTATGAGTGTAATACTCGTATTGTCTGGACAGATAAAGCTGT
>CALGRI010000302.1 GCA_937880875.1 uncultured Pseudomonadota bacterium | reverse complement strand
AAGTGGCCATACCTTATGCTGCCATTGCCATGTCCACGGATTATGACTGCTGGAACGGGGATGAAGCACCTGTTACCTGGGAAGAGATCCTGGCAGTCTTTGATCGGAATGCTCATAATGTGATAAAATTGATTTTAAATGTAATTGAAGAATTAAAAGAATAGAAATAGACAAAATAAAATACAAAGGAAAGAGGAATGGATTTAAAAGAGACCATCAGAAGTATTCCAGACTGGCCCATAAAAGGGGTGATATTCAGAGACCTGACCACACTGATGCAAAACCCTCAGGCCTTCAAAGAATCGTGTGATATTCTGTATGAAAGATATAAAGACATGGATATTGACAAGATTGTAGGGATTGATGCAAGAGGTTTTGTTTTTGGTGCAGTCCTGGCCTATAAACTGGGTATCGGGTT
This sequence comes from uncultured Pseudomonadota bacterium, assembly GCA_937880875.1. Taxonomy (GTDB): domain Bacteria; phylum Desulfobacterota; class Desulfobacteria; order Desulfobacterales; family Desulfobacteraceae; genus Desulfobacula. Next base: position 1,087 of record CALGRI010000302.1, on the reverse strand, counting down.
TGTTCCTGTCAGAAAAAAGGGAAAGCTGCCCTGGAAAACCAGTCAGGAAACCTATAGCCTGGAATATGGAGAAGATACCCTTGAAATCCATGATGATGCTGTTGAAAAAGGTGAAAAAGTCGTCATCGTCGATGACCTGATTGCCACCGGCGGCACAGTAGGTGCAACGGTTAAACTGGTCAAAAAACTGGGAGCCAGAATTATTGAATGCGCGTTTATTGTTGAGCTTCCGGAACTTAAAGGAAGAGACCAGATTCAAGACTGCAAAGTGTTTTCCATCACCCAATTTGAAGGCGAATAGGCATCAACCGCTGGTAAGGATCAATACGGCAATGGTTACTATTCTTTTTCAAGGTTCGCATGAATATATTTAAAAATAAAATCATGATGACCATTGTCCTTGCAGTCTGCGCAAGCATCATGCCCCAACTGTTTTTCAAGAATGGGTTTTTACTTTCATATTTTTTAAAAATGGGATTAAAAAGTTCCGATGTATTAATCCTGCTTTCGCTGCCCTCGGTTATCCTGTTTTTCTTATCAGTTACATTTGCCTATTATGCAGACAGATATGGTAAGAAAAAAATCGGAATATCAGGAATTGTTCTAACGATTGCTGGGTTTTTTTCCATCATATTGGCTGGATTTTTTGATATACAGACATCAATCAAATTTATTGTCTCTGGAATTATCTTGTTCAGCATTGGATTATCTGCACTCTTGTCAGGTTGGTTTGCTCTTTTAAGCCCCTTGATTCCAGAAGCAATACGAGGATCTTTTTTCGGGACTATGCGGGTTTCCTGGCAGATCTTTGCCATTGGCTGTTCCTTTATCCTCACATTTATACTGGAAAGGAGTGCATCCCTTGGAACTTATCAGATTATTCTGATTTTTTTCACCTGCCTTCTCATTATCCAGATATTTCTCTATTCAAAAATTCCAGAAATAGAAAAAAGTATACCCCAAAAAATGTCCATACCAAAAATAATTGCCAGCATCCCGGAAGTGCCAGGATATATGCCATTCTGCGCATATTGTTTTTTATTGATGCTTGCCACAGGTACCTGGCCCGTCACCATGGGATTGCTTG
>CALGRI010000301.1 GCA_937880875.1 uncultured Pseudomonadota bacterium | reverse complement strand
AGTGATGCAGGAGTCTGCAACCATTGCCTATAGCTATGTAAGAGCAAATCTGGGGATCTTTAAAATTGATAAAAAATATTTTGATAATGCCTTTATCCATATCCATGTGCCGGAAGGGGCGACCCCAAAGGATGGCCCAAGTGCCGGGATTACTATAACCACCTCGCTTGTTTCCCTTGCAGCCCGAAGAGCGATAAAACGCCCCCTTGCCATGACAGGAGAGATCACTTTGACAGGGAAAGTCCTGCCCGTTGGCGGAATAAAAGAGAAAATCATTGCAGCACGGCGATCAGGTATCCGTGAGATTATTCTGCCCGAAGGGTGCATGCCTGAATTTAAAATGCTTCCAGACCACATTAAAGAAGGCATCAGTTTTCATTTTGCAAAAAAATATAAAGATGTGTTTAAAATTGTATTTAATGATATCTAAGACTGTTATTGTTTTTGGTCAGGAACTATATACTATATCAATGTTTTTATTCTTGACCAGGCATCGCAGGGAAGCTGGGCTCCCATGACCTGGCAGACCTCATAGCCGCAGGCGGACGCGATCCGTCCACTTTTTTCAATAGAAAATCCATGGGCAATGCCAAAAAGAAATCCAGCTGCCCAGAGATCTCCTGCTCCGGTTGTATCTACGGGGACGTTTCCTGATTGGGCAAAAATTCTTGTTATAGTGTTGTTGTGTGATACATAACTGCCTCTTTTCCCAAGTTTCAGGACAGCATATGTGACATGTTGAGACAGTGCTTTAATTGATTTTTGTTCATCCTCGTACCCCGTATATGCTTTTGCTTCATCTTCATTGGCAATGAGGATATCAACATAATTTTTTATGATATTTTCAAGAATATCCCTTGCGGTATTGACCACCTCAAAACTTGCAAGATCCAGGGCAATAAGAGATCCGGAAGCCTTGGCAGCTTTTATTGCAGCCATCATTAAAACCCTGTTAAATAATAGATATCCCTCAATCATGGAAATGGCAGTGTCTTTAAACATGTCAGGAAAGATTAATTTGGGGTCAAGTTCTGTGGATGCACCAAGGAAAGTAAACATGGAGCGCTGGGCATCCGGAGTAATGACAGATAATACTTTGCCCGTGGGAGAGTCTGAGATTGAAACAATAGGCTCAACATTGCATTTAACTATCTGTTTTTCAAATGCCTGACCATACCCATCATTGCCCCTTCTGCCGATAAATCTGGCATTTCCGCCAAGGTTTCCGACACCGACAATGGTATTGCAAGCAGCTCCGCCGGGAACAACAACAGGTGTTTGATTTGTCCGGGCTAATATTAGTTCAATATCCTTGTCTTCCACAAGGGTCATCCCGCCTTTTTCTTTTCCAAGGTTTGTTAAGAATTGATCAGATTCATTGATTAAAATATCAACAAGTGCAGAACCGATCCCTGTAATTCTTGTTACTCTGTTTTCTGTCATGTTTTCTCCAGGAATATATAGTTGTCTTAAATGTTATGAAAGTAAAAAAATATGAATTTTGAGCAAAGAGAAAAAACCATCAGCTCCCCTCACCATTTGCTGGCAGTTAATCAAAGAATCAAAATTATGATATAATTGTCAAGTTATTTATGACTTTTTTAAAAAATTTAAAAAATATGGCCCAAGATTGGGCTGGTATCATTGACAAAGAGAAAATAAAAACTTATTAATTATACCCTTAACATAAAATTTTTTATTAATAAAAATAGTTATTTTGAAATAAAAGGAGTTTGAAATGTCTGAACAACAATCTTATATGTTTACATCTGAGTCTGTAACAGAAGGGCATCCTGATAAAGTGGCAGACGCCATATCCGACGGTATTCTTGATGCCATCATGGCCCAGGATAAAAAATGCAGGGTTGCCTGTGAAACATTGGTGACCACAGGTCTTGCACTGGTTGCTGGAGAAATTACCACGGATTGCTATGTGGATATTCCCCAGGTGGTCAGAAGTACCATAAAAGAGATTGGATATAACTCCTCAAACATGGGATTTGACTGGCAGACATGCTCGGTTATTACAAGTATTGACCAGC
>CALGRI010000300.1 GCA_937880875.1 uncultured Pseudomonadota bacterium | reverse complement strand
TGAAAAGAATCAGCTTAAAGGCTTTACTGCCAGGAATACATTCTTAGAAACATCCAAACCTGCCAAATTGTTTGTTCTTCCGTGCTCCCAGATGCTTGAGGATAATATGCTGGACCCGGAAGGCAGAACAACCAATGCCACTTTTATTTTAAACGTCATTGACCATCTCAATGGGGAAGATAAAATAGCCCAATTAAGAAGCAAACAGCAGACATTAAATCCCATTGCCCAGACCACAGCCTTTGGCAGAGGTATTATAAAAACCTTTAATATTATTGCGCTTCCCATTCTGGTTATCCTGTTCGGGCTGGGTGTCCTTGCCAAAAGAACATCCCGAAAAAAGAAAATCGCCAACCGTTTTAAAGCATAAGGGGAATGAATTTATGAAAAAAGAATATCTGATACTGATCGCACTAATTCTGATATTGGGGGCATACCTTTTGTTTCATAAAGAAAACAAGAATAATTACGTGCTGCCAAAAATAGCAAAAATCGATATCTCCAAAATCACAGGACTGGTTATAGCCAAAAAACAAATCCCCATAGAATTTACTAAAAAAGAAGAAACCTGGGTAGTGACTGACAAAGAATATCCTGCAGATTCATCATCTGTTGAAAACATGCTGGACACCTTAAAAACATTAAAATTGTCTGCCCTGGTGTCTGAAAAAGAGGATTTGAAACGATATGAACTGGATGATGAAAACCTAATCCTTGTTAAAGCAATGAACGGGCAAAAGATAGTTTTTGAATTTACAATAGGCAAAACAGCGCCAAGTTTTAATCATACCTTTGTAAGGTTGGCATCTGATAAAAATATCTATCATGCCAATGGCAGTTTCAGGTCCAATTTTGATAAAACCCTTGAAGATTTCAGGGATAAAAAAGTCTTGGAGGTTGAGGAAGAAAAAAACACCAATTGAACCCCTTTTAAAAAATAGCATATCAACCTTATAAATGGATTATTGTCATTCCTTTTCATTAATACCATGATCATGGGGTTGATATGCATTTTTACAGGACTCTTATAGAATCTATCCGCCAGACAATTTCCAGCGCCCTTTAAAAAACAACTCCACTTTTCTCCATTTTTTTCAACTCGCCTCTAAAATCTATCTATATAATTGGTCTCTCTAAATATTTTTTAAAAAAAAATGATTTTTTTCTTGACTTAGTCTTTATTTTTCGTAAAAGTGTGGATCAAGGTGGTGGAAAGTGGATAAGTTAATTTATTTAACTAAGGCTTAAATAAGTGTTTCGATCAAGCTCCTTTCATACAATTGATGCCAAAGGCAGGGTGATTATCCCGGCAAGGTTCAAGAATATCTTGAAGGCGGATAAAGTCTATGGGGTCATGGTCTCAAACAAGGATGATTGTCTATACGCTTATACTTTTAGTGAATGGGAAAAGGTTGAAACCAAAATTTTATCGGCAAAGACCAATGCCATGGGGGAGTTTAGAAGATTTTTCCTGGGCAACTCCTGTGAATGCTTGTGTGACAAGCAGGACCGGATTCTGATCCCTAAAAGTTTAAGAGAATATGCAAATCTTGAAAAAGATATTGTTCTTGTGGGCAACCTGGATCGTTTCGAGATCTGGGCCCGGGATCAATGGGACATGATCAACAAAAAAATGGAGCAAAAACTTAAAAAAGAAGAAGTAAGAGAGGAAATCGCTTCTCTAGGGTTGTAAGCAATGGGATTTGAGCATACGTCTGTAATGTCTCAAGAGGTGCATGAGCACCAGAACCTTAAACCCGGAAACATCAGTGTGGATTGTACTCTGGGGGGAGCAGGTCACGCACTTGCAACCATCAAGGCCATCCTTCCTGACGGGTTGCTCATCGGCATTGACCAGGATCTGGATGCCATTACCCATGCTAAAAAAAATTTACAGCCCTTTAAAGAAAATGTGCGATTGTTCCATAACAATTTTTCCGATCTTCCAGAGATTCTGAACGCGAACGGAATAAAAGGGGTAAACTCCATACTCCTTGACTTAGGCTTTTCACTCAACCAATTGAAAAACGGCAACCGCGGATTTAGTTTTAACAAGAATGAACCATTGGATATGCGAATGGATATTCGAAACGATCTGACAGCCTTTAAAATTATCAATTCATTCCAGGAGGATGAGCTGATAAATATTTTCTTTAAATTCGGTGAAGAAAAATTCTCACGGCGGATTGCAAAAAAGATAGTGGAAACAAGAAGGGATACACCCATTAATACCAGTTCAGAACTTGCACAAATTATTACAAAAGCTATTCCTGCAAAATTTGTATATGGTCAACGCATTCATCCGGCAACAAGAACCTTTCAAGCGCTAAGGATTGCTGTAAACAGGGAACTTGAACTGCTTGAAACCTTTATGGAAATAGTGCCTTCCCTTCTTTTAAAAGGAGGGCGGCTTTGTGTTATTTCTTTTCATTCCCTTGAAGACCGAATCGTTAAACAGGCCTTACGCAAATTTGAAGAAGGGTGTACCTGTCCAAAAACTCTGCCGATCTGTTTGTGCGGGTTTGTCCCACAGATGAAATCAATTTTCAGAAAACCATTGGTTCCCACAAAAGAAGAAATAGCACTCAACCCCATGGCAAGAAGCTCAAAATTAAGGGTGGCTCAAAAAGTTTAGCCTATGACGATTAAAAATGACATATCCCAAAAAAAAGTACAGCCACAAGAAGTAGAATTCTTCTGGCTTGTCATAATCTGCCTGATTTTTTGTGAACTTCTGGTTTATACCTGGGTCAGGACTGAATCCACCCAGACCATTTTAAGGGTGTCCAAAACACAGGTAGCCCATATAAAAAAAACCTCTTATAACAAGGCTCTGTGCCTTGAAAGAGATCGCCTGAAATCAGATGACCGGATTACCCGCATTGCAAAAACCCAGTTGAATCTTTCCACAGATACATTGGAGCAAACCATTTATCTTTCAGGGGAAAAAGGTTAATGCCAAAAAATTTTAACAACAGGATAAAGCAAAGATTCATTGTCGTTCAGATTTTGATTGTCGTATCAATCTTTCTTCTGGGTGCCAAATCCTTTGACATTCAAATTTTCAAAGCCAAAGACCTGGCCGAAAAAGCTGAAAACGGGTATTCCAGATATATCACTATAAAAGGGGAAAGAGGGCAGATTTTTGATAGGAACATGAACGAACTTGCCACCAGCAGTGATGCCATATCCATCACTGCCAATCCTTCAAATATAAAAGATCCCGGGTCTGCTGCTAAAAAACTTTCCAAAATACTGGGGATTAACCGGAAAAAACTTCAAGACACACTTTCATCAAAGCGCATGTTCGCTTGCGTGGCCAAAAGTATTTCTCCGGATCAGGCTGAACAAATCAAAGGATTGAACCTGGAGGGTATTTATTTTGAAAATGATTCTAAAAGATTTTACCCCAACAGAAACCTTTCAGCACAAGTACTCGGATTTACCGGTACAGATAATTCAGGTCTTGAAGGCCTTGAGTATAAGTACAATTCTGTTCTGGAAGGAAGTTCCTTAAAAATAAGGGTTAAAAAAGATGGGAATGGAGGGATACTTGAGCTGGGCAAGGAAAAAAGAGCTGGACTGAAAGGAAAGTCCATTGTACTGACCCTGGACAAAAAAATTCAATTTTTAAGTGAGCAAATACTTGAAAAAACCGTGGAGGCCCACCAGGCAAAATCAGGGATAGCCCTGGTGATGAGGCCACAAACCGGAGAATTGCTTTCCATTGCTCATTTTCCTCAATTCAATCCAAACAATTTCAAAAGATATAACAATATCGCCTTTAGAAACCGTGCCGTCACAGATGCATTTGAGCCTGGATCTGCCATGAAGGTCTTTACTGCAGCAGCAGCGCTGGAAAATGGATTTGGTCCCAAATCCATCTTTTTTTGTGAAAACGGCACCTATAAAATTGGAGCATTTACCATTCATGACACCCATCCCTATGATTGGCTTTCCATGAACGAAATTATCAAATTTTCAAGCAATATTGGAGTCACGAAAATCGGGGCAACCATTGGGGATAAGGCCTTGCACAATTATCTGACTGCCTTTGGGTTTGGAAACAAAACCCAGATTGAGTGCCCCGGAGAAACAACGGGCAGCCTGAGTCCCTATCAAAAATGGTCTAAAATCGATGCCGGTGCCATCTCTTTTGGCCAGGGCGTTTCTGTTTCTGCCATACAACTTATCAGTGGTATCAGCGCAATTGCAAATAATGGCGTTCTTATGAAGCCCTTGTTGATAAAAAAAATCATGTCCAGCAACGGGGAAGAATTAGAAGTATATCATCCGGAAAAAATCCGCCAGGTCATCTCCTCAAAAAGTGCTCAACAGGTTAAAAGGATGATGCGTCTTGCCGTAGAAAACCAAGGCACTGGTACAAAAGCAGCAATTGTTGGATATACCGTTTGTGGAAAAACAGGCACTGCTCAAAAAGCCATGGAAAACGGAAAAGGTTATTCAAAAGGCAACTATATCTCGATTTTTACCGGATTTGCACCAGAGGACAATCCTGAACTTGCAATTCTTGTGGCCATTGATGAACCCAGAAAACAATATTATGGCGGAGATGTAGCAGCGCCTGCTTTTAAAACAATTATGACTGAATCATTTAATTATTTAAATATACCTCCTGAAAACAATGAACATATGATGGCCTTATTATCGCCCGGAGAAAAAAATTGAAGCTGTCTGATCTAATCAAAGATTGTTCAAAATCAGGGATAACCCATGATCCTGAGATTTCCTCTATTGCTTCAAATTCCAGGAATATCCAGCCTGGGGGCCTGTTCATTGCTGTTAAAGGATTTATAGTTGACGGACACGATTATATTGACCAGGCCTTTGAAAACGGGGCCATAGCCGTTATTGCCCAAACCAATCCGAAAAACCTGGAAAATGTCATTCTGGTTGAAAACTCAAGACTTTCCATGGCCTCCATTGCAGCCAATTTTTATGGCAATCCATCAAAGGATATGACCCTTGTCGGCATCACGGGAACCAATGGAAAAACCACAACCACATGGCTGCTTGAAAGTATTTTTAAAAACTGTGGATTTTCAACGGGTGTCATTGGAACTATCAACATCCGGTATAACAATCAGGTTTTTGACAATCCCGTAACCACACCGGATTCCATTGATCTTCAAAAAACTCTTTATAAAATGAAAAAGACAGGGGTGACCCATGTCATCATGGAAGTGTCTTCCCATGGACTTGACCTCAACAGAGTGGATTATTGCCAATTTGACCTGGGGGTATTTACAAACCTTTCCCAGGATCACCTGGATTATCACAAGGACATGAATGATTACTTTAATTGTAAAAAAAGATTTTTTACCCAGTGTCTCAGGTCAAGCAAGAAAAAAAATCCCATAGCCGTTCTGAATATTGATGACCCAAAAGGGAAAATCCTTTTAAAATCACTGAAATATAAAACCATTGCTGTCAGCACGAAAAAGAAAACAGACGCGACAGATGCTGCCGCTATTTTTTCACAGGATATCACAGATGATATTCACGGTTTGTCAGGGACCATTTGCCTGTCCCATACCTCATTTCATTTAACATCACCATTGACGGGCTCCTTTAATTTAGAAAACATCCTGTGCGCAGCAGGCGCGGCCCATGCCCTGGATATCCCTTCCCATCAAATTAAAAAAGGAGTTGAAGACTGCGTAACCATTCCAGGACGTCTTGAAAAAATTGACAACCCCATTGACCGGTTTTTGTTTGTTGATTATGCCCATACACCTGGTGCCCTGGAATCCATTTTAATGACGTTAAAAAAAAGAGCCCCAAAAAGAATCATCACCGTTTTTGGATGCGGTGGGGACAGGGATCGGTCAAAACGGCCATTAATGGGACAGGTGGCATGCAGACACAGCCATATTGCCATTGTAACCTCTGACAACCCAAGAACGGAACATCCGGATTCCATTATAAATGATATTCTTAAAGGGATGGATGGATTTCACAAACTTTCTGAAAATGATCTTTTGTTACATCCTTTTAAAAAAGGCTATCTGGTTGAAGTTGACCGGAAAAAAGCCCTGAAAAAAGCTATATTTATTTCAAAACCCGGGGACATCATTATCGCTGCGGGCAAAGGCCATGAAACTTACCAGATTACCAATGCAGGAACCATTCACTTTGATGATAAGGAAGAATTTACAAAAGCTGCGCAGAAATTTGCAAACCAGTTCAAACCCATCCCATGGAAAACCAATGATCTATCAAAGGCTTTAAATACAGAACCTGTTTTTTCAACAATTAAAGAAGATTATAATTTTACAGGGATCTCCACAGATTCCCGGACAATTTTAGAAACCCAGATTTTCATCGCCCTTAAAGGAGAAAACTTTGACGGTCACGCCTTTATTAAACCCCTTATGGAAAAAGGGATAAAAGGGTTTATCACAACAAAGGGATTTATCAAAACCCTGGATGAAAATACAAAAAAAACCTTGTTTCAAAAAAATATGATCATTTTTGAAACAAAGGACACCTTAATGGCCTTAGGACAGCTTGCCCGATATCAAAGGCTCAGGTCAAATGTAAAACTGCTTGCCATTACAGGTTCCAGCGGAAAAACAACCACAAGAAAAATTATTGAAGAAATTTTTAAAACCCAGTTTCACACCCATGCAACCAAAGGAAATCTCAATAATGAAATCGGCTTGCCACTAACCCTTTTAGAACTTTCCTATGCCCACGAATGGGCCATTGTTGAAATGGGCATGAACCACCCGGACGAGATATCAAGACTGAGTCAAATAGCGCTTCCTGATATTGCCATGGTGATCAATACAGCCGGTGTCCACCTGGAGGGGCTTGGCAGCGTAGACAATGTAGCAAAAGCAAAGGCTGAAATATTTGACGGCATAAGGGAAAACGGGACAGCCATTCTCTTTGCAGATGACCCGAGGCGTAATATACTTGAAACAAAAGCCAGAGAAAAAAAAGCCATTCAAAACCTGCTTTTTTTTGGTTCCGGGCCAGGCTCTGATATTCGATCCACCAAAGTTAAAACCCTGGCCGATTCCACCCAGTTTACAGCAAGAGTTAAAGATGAGGAAATAATCTTTTCCATCAACTCCCCTGCTCTTTTTATGGTTGACAACTGCCTTGCCGCAATTTGTGCGGCAAGATCTGCTAAAATTTGTTCAGAGGGTATTAGAAAAGGGATAAAAGCTTTCACCCCTGTAAAAGGCAGGATGAATATCTACAGGCTTTCAGATTTTATCCATATTATTGATGACACCTACAATGCAAATCCTGCTTCCGTTACCCAGGCCTTGAACACGCTGGATATAGTCAGCAAAGGCAAAAACAGTATTGCCGTCCTGGGAGATATGCTGGAATTGGGGGAAAAAGCTGCCTTTCTTCATAAACAAATCGGACAAAAGGTGGCCTTGTTGGGAATCTGCAAATTATACGTTTTTGGCAGCCTGGTAAAATACACCATAGAAGGTGCGATTGAAAATGGATTTTCAACAGACAATATATTCCACGGAACAAAAGATCAAATCACTCAAAAACTTTTAGAAAGCGTAGATACCAAAACCTGGATTCTTGTAAAAGGTTCCCGGGGCATGGCCATGGAAACGGTCATACAGGGACTT